>DATFVX010000001.1:0-2369 GCA_035259985.1 Acidimicrobiales bacterium
CTGCAGCGCCAGATCCTCCACAACCTCGATCGGGTGGGCGAGCGCAAGGTCGACTCCGCCAAGAAGACGCTCACCGCCATCAACCCCGACGTCAACGTCGTGACCCACGATGTCCGCCTCGGGGCCGACAACGTCATGGACATCCTGTCCGGCTACGACATCGTGGTCGACGGCGCCGACAACTTCCCCGTCCGCTACCTGCTCAACGACGCCGCCCTGAAGCTCGAGATCCCGGTCGTGCACGGTTCGATCTTCCGGTTCGAGGGCCAGGTCACCGTGTTCAAGCCCCACGACGGGCCCTGCTACCGCTGCTTCCTCCCCGAGCCGCCGCCGGCCGAGCTGGCGCCGTCGTGCGCCGAGGCCGGGGTCCTGGGCGTGCTGCCTGGGATCGTGGGGTCGATCCAGGCGGTCGAGGCCATCAAGCTGATCCTCGGCGTCGGCGAGGACCTCTCGGGCCGGTTGCTGGCGTACGACTCGCTCGAGGAGTCGTTCCGCACCTACCGCATGCTGCGTGACCCGGAGTGCCCCACCTGCTCGATCGATCCCGAGCGCATCGTCATCGCCGAGTACGACGAGCTCTGCATGCCGCATCCGCTCGCCCCGCCCCCCGCGGGGTAGGCGCCGGCCACCCGCCGGTCACGCGCCGGTCACCCGGTCAGCGCGCTCATCGTCACGAACGTGTAGCCGCGAGCGCGCATGGCGTCGATGATCCTCGGGAGCGCGGCCGCGTCGAGCATGGACTTGTCGGTCGGATGTGAGCCGACGTGCATCAGCACGATCTCGCCCGGCTGGAGCCCGGCCATCACCCGATCGAAGACCTTCTGGGCGGTCATCCCGCCGGACGTGCCCTGCCAACCCAGGGAGTCGACGGTCCACCTGACCCCGACGTATCCCATGCCGTTGGCGATGCCGAGCACGCGGCTGTCGACGTCACCGAACGGGAAGCGGAACAGCGGGCGCGTCTCCGCACCGTTGGCGAGGAGGATCGATCGCTGCGCGCTCGACAGCTCCGCGCGCACCTGGGCATCCGACAGGGTCGTGAGCTCCGGGTGGGTATCGGTGTGGTTGCCGACGACGAAGCCGCTCACCGCCACGTCGTTCGCCTGGGCCGGGAAGTTGCGCACCCACTGGCCGGTCAGGAAGAACGTGGCCGGCACGTTCTTGGTCCGCAACGTCGCCAGGATCGAGGGGATGGCGTCGGCGTTGGCACCCGCGTCGAACGTCAGCCCCACCAGCCGTGAGCTGGTGGGGATCCGGGTCCAGTCGACGCCGAGCCGGGACGACGGAGGCGCCGACGGGGCCGCTGGGACCCACGCCCGTGACCAGGCCGACCACGCACCGTTGCGCTGCCAGCGGGACCACAACGCGTTGTCGGTGCCACGCACGACCACGTCGATGCCCCCGCCGGCGGCGGCGACCACGGCCGGTGCGTCGATCAACGTAGTACCGATGCTCTGCCAGCCCGTCCAGGCGCCCGCCCGGCGCTGCTTGACGTAGAGCACGTTGTTCGTGCCTCGTGCGAACACCCACGTCGTTTCGGTTTGCGCGTCCCACGTCGCCGCCACCGCCGTGTGCGTGACGCCACCGAGGGGCTGCCACGCTGACCACCCAGCGGTGGTCCGCGACGCCCACCAGACGGTGTGGTCGGCACGGGTGACGTAGACCTCGGCGCCGCCTTCGCCCGTGCTGAGGGCCGCCGGCCCGGAGGCGACCCCGCTGCCCACGCTCGACCAGGCCGACCACGTACCGCCCGCGCCGCGTGCCTTCGTGTAGAGCCGGTTGTCGGTCCCCCGCACGAAGACGGTCATGCCGCCCGCCGGGTCACCGATGACCGCGGGAGCGGCCGCCAGGACCCCGCCCAGGCCCTGCCATGGTCCCCATGTTCCCTGGGTGTTCGTCTTCAGCCACAGGACGCCATCGGTGCCGCGCGCGGCGACGGCGAGCGTTGCTCCCGCCCGGGCGGCGGCGGGGGCGCCGACGATCTTCCCACCGAGGTTGGTCTGTGTGGACCAGACGCCGTCGCGGAACGTTCGCACGTACACCGCGCCGTCCTGCCCGCGGTAGAAGGCGTGGTCGAACCCGGCCGGATCGGCCGCCAGTGCGACCGCCGAGGTCGCCGCCTGGTCGGCCGGAACGGCCATCACCGCTTGCGGCTGGGCGTTCGCCGGCTCAGCGCCGGCCGCCGGCAGTGCCAGGAGGAGAATCGACGCACCCGCGACCAAGGCCCTGACTCGGCGCGACAGCGCGCCGCGACCGGAGAAGACGAACATCGCGACACTCCTTTGCCTCGTCCCCAGACGATTCCATTGTCGGCCCCGACGCGGCGCCCACATAGGGCCGAAGGGCCGGATCATTGGTCCTCTTCGTGT
>DATFVX010000002.1:0-13467 GCA_035259985.1 Acidimicrobiales bacterium
CACGTGCCCCGACTGCTCGCCGCCCAGGTCGAGGCGCCGGGACTCCAGCTCCTCGAGCACGTAGCGGTCGCCCACCTGCGTCTCGACGACGTGGATGCCGCGCTTGTCCATCGCCAGCCGGAACCCGAGGTTGGTCATGACCGTGACGACCACGCTGTCGCCGGCCAGCGCCCCCCGCTCGTGCCGGTCGATGGCGCAGATGGCGATGATGTGGTCGCCGTCGACGAGCTCGCCGGCGGCGTCGACGAGGAGCACGCGGTCGGCGTCGCCGTCGAAGGCGACGCCGACGTCGGCGCCACGCGCCGCCACCCTGCGGGCCAGCTCCTCCGGATGGGTCGAGCCGCAGCCGGCGTTGATGTTGGTGCCGTCCGGCTCGGCGTGGATGACCTCGACCTCCACACCAAGCTCGGACAGGACGCCGGGGGCGACCACCGACGCGGACCCGTGGGCGCAGTCGACGACCGCCCGCAGCCCGGCCAAATCCCGGCCGCCAAGCGTGCCGGACACCGCCGCCCGGTACCCGGCGTGCGCCGAGGCCGAGACCGTCCGGACCGCGCCCACCCCTGCGCCGGTCGGCGCGTCCGGCGGCCGGCCGGGCGCGGCGTCGCCGAGCAGGCGCTGGAGCTCGTCCTCGAGCCGCTCCTCGACGTCGTCGGCCAGCTTGCGGCCGCCGGCCGCGAACAGCTTGATGCCGTTGTCGGCGAACGGGTTGTGCGACGCCGAGACGACCGCGGCCGGCGCCCCGGCGGTCACCGACCACCAGGCGACCTCGGGCGTCGGCGCCACGCCCAGCAGCTCGACGTCGGCGCCCTCGCTCACCAGCCCTGCGCACAGGGCGGCCTCGAGCATCGGGCCCGAGCGCCGGGTGTCGCGGCCGATGGCGAAGCGGTCCCCACCGAGCACCCGGGCGGCGGCGCGCCCGAGCGCCAGCGCCAGCTCGGGCGTGAGGTCGGCGTTGGCCACGCCTCGCACCCCGTCGGTCCCGAACTTCAGCATGAACGTGGGGCCAGGAGCTCCCGGCGCCGGCTCAACGCTTGGAGTACTGGGGGGCCTTCCGGGCCTTCTTGAGCCCGTACTTCTTCGACTCCTTCTCGCGCTGGTCACGCGACAGGAAGCCGGCCCGCTTGAGCGTGGTGCGCGTCTCGGGGTCGAGCTCGACCAGGGCGCGGGCGATGCCGAGCCGCAGCGCACCCGCCTGGCCCGACACCCCGCCGCCGACGAGGCTGGCGTCGATGTCGTAGGCGCCCTCGGCGTCGACGACGCGCAACGGCTCCGTGAGGATCATCTGGTGGGCCTTGGACGGGAAGTAGGTGGCGACGTCGCGGTCATTGATGGTGATGGTCCCCGTGCCGGGACGGATGCGGACCCGGGCGACGGCGCCCTTGCGGCGGCCGGTGGTCTGCGCGAGCGGTGTGGCCATGTCGTGTCTTCCTACCAGGCGGGTTAGGCGGTGCGTCGAGCAGCGCCGGCCACGTCGAGGGGCTGGGGCTGCTGGGCGGCGTGCGGATGGGTGGGCCCGGCGTAGACCTTGAGCTTGGTCAGCATCTGGCGGCCGAGCCGGTTCTTGGGGAGCATGCCGCGGATGGTGCGGCGCACGGCCTCCTCGGGCCGCCGCTCGAGCAGGTGGGCGAACGTCTCGGCCTTCAGCCCGCCCGGGTAGCCGGAGTGGCGGTAGACGGTCTTGCGCTCCCCCTTCCCGGCAGTGAGCACGACCTTGTCGGCGTTGACGATGACGACGTGGTCGCCGGTGTCGAGATGGGGGGTGAAGCTGGGCTTGTGCTTGCCGCGCAACACGCGTGCGACCTCGGTCGCCATGCGGCCGAGGACCAGGCCGTCGGCGTCGACGACGTACCAGGCACGCTGGATCTCTGAGGCTTTCGGGCTGTACGTGGGCACGCGTGCCACCTTCGTGCAGGACTTGACGAGAGCGGGCGCGCAGCGCCCAGAGCGACGTACCAGCCTACGGGCGAGGCCCGCGAAACGGCAAGCCCGCCCCGCCGCTGGTGTCGGGCGGAGCGATGAGCGTCACCGCACCGCGCCCTTTCTCGCCACGTTCCGTGCGATGGCAGGTACCTTACGCGATCGCATGCCCGACGCCCGAGGAGGCGCGCGCCGACGCGACGCAGGCGCCGGCGGACCCACGATCAGCCTCGTGGGCCCGGCCGGGTACCGTGCGGCGGCGTTCGCTACTGGGGCCGGCCTCCTGACCCTGAGCTGGCTCGCGCTCGGCGAGCGCGACGTCGTGCCCGGCTGGGAGGCCGACACGTTCGACGCGATCAACGGCGTGCCCGACTGGGTGCGCTGGCCGCTCTGGGCGCCGATGCAGCTCGGGACCCTGTGGATGTGCCTCGTCGGGGGCGCCGGCGTCTACGCCGCCACCCGACGGGTGCGCCCTGCGCTCGCCACGGCGGGCGCGGTCCTGCTGGCGTGGGCCGCAGCCAAGGCGGTGAAGGACCTCGTCGGGCGGGGCCGCCCGGCCGACCTGCTGGGCGGCGTGGAGGTGCGTCAGGCCGACATCCACAGCGCCGGCTTCGTCTCCGGCCACACGGCCGTCGCGTTTGCGTTGGCGACCATGGTCGCTCCCCTGTTTCCGAGCGGCTGGCGCTGGGTGCCGTTCGGGCTCGCCACGGTCGTGGGCCTCGCCCGCATCTACTACGGCGTCCACCTGCCGCTCGACGTGGTCGGGGGTGCGGGCCTCGGCCTCGTGTGCGGGGCGGTCGGGTCGGTGGCGGCGGGCACGATCGCCGTCCGCCGGCGCTGAGGGCCGAGTCCGCGGGCACGCGGTCGACCCGACGACGGCCGTCAGCCGGCGTCGGTGTCGGGGTAGGCGACCTCCCACAGGCACAGGCCGTGGGGCGGCGCCAGGCCCGAGGCCTTCGAGCGGTCCCGGCCGGCCAGGATCCCGAGCAGTTCGCCGGCGTGCTTGCGGGCCAAGCCCACGTCCACCAGCGTGCCGACGACGCTCCGGATCATCTGGTGGCAGAACGCGTTGGCCTCGATGTCGAAGCGCAGCAGCCCGTCCCCGAGGTCGGCCCAGCCCGCCCGGCGGACGTGCCGGACCAACGAGGCCTCGGGCCCCTCGCGCGACCGCTGCTTGGGCTTGCGGCAGAACGCCGAGAAGTCGTGCTCCCCGACCAGCGGATCGCAGCCGAGCCGCAGCAGCTCGACGGCCAGCGGCTCGGCGACGTGCCACGCCACGCGGGCGAGGAACGGATCGGCCACGGGCCGGTTGACGATCGTGTAGCGGTACGTGCGGCCGAGGGCCGAGCGCCGGGCGTCGAAGTCGTCGGGCACCCGGCACAGGTCACGCACGACGATCGCCGGCGCCAGGAGCCGGTTGAGCGACCGCGCCAGCGCCGCCGGGTCGAACCGGTCGGCGGGAAGGCCGAAGCTGACCACCTGGCCCCACGCGTGCACGCCGGTATCGGTCCGACCGGCGCAGGTCAGCTCGACCGCCGACCGGGTGACCTTGCCTATGGCCTCGGACAGCGTGCCCCCCACCGTCCGCACGCCCGGGTTGGGGGCGAACCCGTGGAACCCGGAGCCGTCGTAGGCCACGGTCATCCGGACGCGCACCAGCGGCCCGTGGAGGGCCGCTGGTTCGTCAGGGATGTCGAAGAGGGTCACTCCGGCCCGACCCCTCCCGGGTCGGCGGCACCCGCCTATACGAGCTCGATGCGCGCCATGGGCGCGTTGTCGCCCTGGCGGGGGCCGAGCTTGAGGATGCGGGTGTAGCCGCCATTGCGGTCGGCGTAGCGGGGCCCGATCTCGGTGAAGAGCTTGTGGGTCATCTCGCGATCACCCAGGTAGGCGACCACCTGGCGGATCTGGTGCAGCTTGACGTCGGGGTCGGCGTCGGCCTTCCGGGCCTTGGTGATCAGCTTCTCGGCGATCGGCCGCAGCGCCTTGGCCTTGGCCTCGGTGGTGACGATGCCCTCGGCGGCGAACAGGCTCGCCGCCAGGTTGGCCATCATCAGCCGCTGATGGGACGCGTCACCGCCGAAGCGGCGGCCCTTGCGCGGGGTGGCAGGCATCGCCTCATCAGTCCTTCGTGTGCAGCGACAGGCCGCGCTCGTCGAGCTTGGCGATGACCTCGTCGAGCGACTTCTGTCCGAAGTTGGTGATGGCCAGCAGGTCGTCCTCGGTCTTCTGGACCAGCTCGCCCACGGTGTTCACCTGCGCCCGCTTGAGGCAGTTGCGGGGCCGCTCGGACAGGTCGAGGTCCTCGATGGGCAGGTCGAGGTCGGGCGATCCGGCGCTGGTGACGGCCAGCTCGCCGAGCTCGAGGCCCTGGGGCTCGTCGCTCATGTCGGCCACCAGCGCCACCAGCGACCGCAGGGTGTCCCCGGCCGAGGCGAGGGCATCACGCGGCGAGATCGAGCCGTCGGTCTCGATGTCGATGACCAGGCGGTCGAACTCGGTCGACTGCTCGACCCGCGTGGGCTCGACGTCGAACGACACGCGCCGGACAGGGGCGAAGATGGAGTCGACCGGGATCACGCCGATGGTCTCCGACGCCTTGTTGGCCTCGGCCGACCGGTAGCCGCGGCCCTTGTCGACCGTGATGTCCACGGCCACGCGCCCGGACTTGTTCAGCGTTGCCAGGCGCAGGTCGGGGTTGAGAATCTCGACGTCGGAGGTGAGCTGGATGTCACCGGCGGTGACGTCGGCCGGGCCGCGCACGTCGAGACGCAGCGTGACCGGCTCGTCGGCGTGGCTGACGAGCACGATGTCCTTGAGGTTGAGGATGATGTCGGTGACGTCCTCGACGACACCGGGGATGGTGTCGAACTCGTGGAGTGCGTCGTCGAACCGGACCTGGGTGATGGCGGCACCGGGGATCGACGACAGCAGCGTGCGCCGCAGCGAGTTGCCGAGGGTGTGGCCGAAGCCGGGATCGAGAGGACCGATGGCGAACCGCTGACGGTTGCCCTCTTCCTCGGCGATCGGCTCGACCGTTGGGCGCTGCATGACCAGCATGGCGGGAGGCTCCCTGATGACTCTGGGGGGACTACTTGCTGTAGAGCTCGACGATGAGCTGCTCGCGCACGGGCACATCGATGTGCTCGCGCAGCGGGTACTCGCGCACCTTCACCGAGAGACCCTCGTCCTCGGAGTCGAGCCACGGAGGTGGCGTGCGTGCCAGCACGTCACGGTTCCACTGGATGACGATCATCTGCCGCGCCTTGCCCCGCAGGCTGATCACGTCGCCCTTGCGGACGCGGTAGCTGGGGATGTCGACGCGCTTGCCGTTGACCTCGACGTGGCCGTGGCGCACGAACTGGCGCGCCTGGGGCCGGGTCGATGCCCACCCGGCGCGGTAGGCGACGTTGTCGAGGCGACGCTCGAGGAGCTGGAGCATCAGCTCACCGGTCACGCCCTTGCGGCGGCTGCACTCCTCGTAGAGGTTGCGGAACTGCCGCTCGTTGAGGCCGTAGGTGAACCGGGCCTTCTGCTTCTCCTGCATCTGCAGCAGGTACTCGGAGGCGTTGCGCCGGCGGCTGCGGCCGTGCTCGCCGGGCGGGTACGGCCGGCGATCCATGGCGCGGTTCTCACCCGAGGTGCCCCAGATGTTGGCGCCGAGGCGCCGGGAGACACGGGCCTTGGGTCCTGTGTATCGAGCCATCGCGCAGCTACCTCAGACCCGGCGCCGCTTCGGCGGGCGGCAGCCGTTGTGGGGGACGGGGGTCACGTCCTTGATGCCCGTGACCTCGATGCCGGCGTTCTGGATCGAGCGGATGGCCGTCTCGCGGCCCGAGCCCGGGCCCTTCACCTGCACGTCGACCTTGCGCACACCGTGCTCCATGGCCCGCCGGGCGGCCGCCTCGGCGGCCATCTGCGCCGCGAACGGCGTGGACTTGCGCGACCCCTTGAAGCCGACGTTGCCGGCCGACGCCCACGACACGACGTTGCCGCCCTGGTCGGTGAAGGTGACGATCGTGTTGTTGAAGCTGCTCTTGATGTGGGCCACGCCGTGACCCACGTTCTTGCGCTCGCGGCGGCGGGGGCGACGGCCCCCCGGCGACTTGGGCTTGGCCATCTACTTCCTGACCTTCTTCTTGCCGGCGACGGTCTTCTTGGGGCCCTTGCGGGTGCGGGCGTTGGTCTGGGTGCGCTGGCCGCGGACGGGCAGGCCCTTGCGGTGACGCAGGCCCTGCCAGGCGCCGATCTCCATCTTGCGCTTGATGTCCTGCTGGATCTCTCGCCGCAGGTCACCCTCGACCTTGAACGTGGTCTCGATGTGGTTGCGGATGCGGGCGACCTCGTCGTCGGTGAGGTCGCGCACCCGGGTGTCGGGGCTGATGTCGAGCGCGCGGCAGATCTCGGCGGAGCGCGTGCGGCCGATGCCGAAGATGTAGGTCAGCGAGATCTCCAGGCGCTTCTCGCGGGGGATGTCGACGCCGGCGATGCGTGCCATTCGCTCGTCCCTCTAGCCCTGGCGCTGCTTGTGGCGCGGGTTGGTGCAGATGACCTGCACGCGCCCGTGGCGGCGGATCACCTTGCACTTCTCACAGATTGGCTTGACGCTGGGTCGGACCTTCATGGCAGTTCCCGTCACTTGTAGCGATAGGTGATGCGACCCCGGCTGAGGTCGTAAGGGGTGAGCTCGACCTGCACGCGATCCCCCGGCAGGATGCGGATGTAGTGCATGCGCATCTTCCCGGAGATGTGCGCCAAGACCTTGTGTCCGTTCTCGAGCTCGACCCGGAACATGGCGTTGGGGAGGGGCTCGACGACGGTCCCCTCGAGCACAATCGCGTCTTCTTTGGACTTCGGCAGGGTTGCTCCTCGTGGTGCTGCTGGTGCCGAGGCTCGGGCGCGCCTGAACAGCCGGAAGGGCACCAAGAGCCGACTGAACATGCTAGCGCGGCACCTCACTGGGGAAAACTCCGCGCACGAACATGTAATCGCCCGTTTGATGGGCGACACCGCTGCCAGTCGGCGGCATTGGCTACCGTAGCCGCGCCGGGGCGAGTCGGGACGCGCAACCACGGGAGAGGGGACGATGGGGGACCATCAACGACCAGCTGACGGCGCCTCGCGCCGGCGATTCCTGGCCGGCGCCGGCGGCGCACTGCTGGCGCTTCCGCTCGTCGGTGCCTCGAGGCCTGGCCCCGCGACGCGGCCCAGGCGGCCGGGCCCCAGCCTCCCGGCCGGACTGTTCTCGCTGGGGGTGGCGTCGGGCGATCCGATCCCCGGTGGCTTCGTGCTGTGGACCCGCCTGGCGCCCGAGCCGCTGGCCGGGGGTGGGATGCCTTCGGTCGACGTGCCGGTCCGCTGGGAGGTGGCGGGAGACGAGGATTTCCGGCGCGTGGTGCGCGCCGGGTGGGCGACGGCCTCGCCTGGGTTTGCGCACTCGGTCCACGTCGACGTGCGCCACCTGCGCCCCGATGCCCGGTACTTCTACCGCTTCCGGGCCGGCGACCAGGTCAGCCCCGTGGGCCGCACCCGCACCGCACCCGCGCCGGGCCGCGGCGACCGCCTGCGGTTCCTGTTCGCCTCGTGCCAGAACTGGCAGGACGGCTTCTGGCCCGCGTGGGCGTTCGCGGCCCAGGAGGACCCCGACCTGGTGGTCCACCTCGGCGACTACATCTACGAGGGCGGGGCCAGCGCCGCCGCCGTCCGCCAGCACAACAGCGCCGAGATCACGACGCTCGACGCCTACCGCAACCGCTACGGGCTCTACAAGGGCGACCCGGCGCTCCAGGCCATCCACGCCGCCTGCCCCTGGGTGGTGACCTGGGACGACCACGAGGTCGAGAACAACTACGCGGGGCTCATACCCCAGGTGCCCGCCGAGGCCCCGGGGTTCGCAGCGCGGCGCGCCGCCGCCTACCAGGCCTGGTGGGAGCACCAGCCGGTCCGCCTGCCGCCGCCGACCGGGCCCGACCTGCGCATCTATCGCGCAGTGAACTGGGGCCGGCTGGCCCGGTTCCACGTTCTGGACACCCGTCAGTACCGCAGCGACCAGCCATGCGGCACCAACGACGTCGGCACCAGCTGTGCGGGCCGCACCGCCCCCGAAGGCACCCTGCTGGGCGCAGAGCAGGAGGCCTGGCTGGGCCGGAGCCTGCGCAAGTCCCGGGCCACCTGGGACGTGCTGGCGAACCAGGTCGTCATGACCGCGATGCCGCTGGCCGGCACCATCTACAACCTGGACCAGTGGGACGGCTACGCCGCCGCCCGGGCCCGCCTCCTCGGCCAGCTCGCCGCCGCCGGCACCGCCAACCCGGTGGTGATCACCGGCGACATCCATGCCGCCGGCGTGGGCGACCTCGTCGGCGAGAACCCCGACGGCACGCCGAGCACGGAGGTGCACGGGACCGAGCTGGTCGGCACGTCGATCAGCTCCGGGTTCGACGCCGCGCTGGCCGGCGTCGCCGAGCAGCTGATCTCCGCCCTGCCCCACGTGCGCTGGGCCGACACCCGCCACCGCGGCTACGTGCGCTGCGACGTCGATCGCGACCGGCTCCTCGCCCGCTACCAGCAGGCCCAGTCCGTGCTCCAGCCCGATGCCCCGGTGACGACCGGGCGGACCTGGGTCGTCGAGGCCGGGGTCCTCGGCCCCCAGGAGGCCTGACCAGGCAGTTTCGGCCGGCTTTCAGCGCCGGTTCAGGCGAATCGGCCTACGGTGGGCGGTCGATGCGAGTGCTGGTCGTCGAGGATGAGGACCGACTCGCCGCGGGCCTGCGCGCCGGGCTGGAGGCCGACGGGTTCGCCGTCGACGTGGCGCCCGATGGCACCACCGGGCTGTGGCGCGCCCGCGAGGAGCCCTACGACGCCATCGTCCTCGACATCATGCTCCCGGGGCTGAACGGCTACCGCGTGTGCCGGACGTTGCGCGCCGAAGGGATCTGGACACCGATCCTCATGCTCACGGCCAAGAACGGCGAGTGGGACGAGGTGGAGGCGCTGGACACCGGGGCCGACGACTACCTCACCAAGCCGTTCTCCCACGCGGTGCTCGTGGCCCGGCTGCGGGCGCTGCTCCGGCGGGGCGCCCAGGAGCGCCCGGCCGTGCTCACGGCCGGTGACCTGCGGATGGACCCGGCCACGCGGCGTGCCTGGCGGGGCGAGAAGGAGGTCGAGCTGACGGCTCGGGAGCTGGCCCTCCTCGAGTACCTGCTGCGGCGGCGGGGCGACGTGGTGGCCAAGCTGGAGATCCTCGACCACGTGTGGGACGTCGACTTCGAGGGCGATCCCAACATCGTCGAGGTCTACGTGCGACGGCTCCGCAACAAGCTCGACCGGCCGTTCGGCCGGGCCGCCATCGAGACCGTCCGGGGCTCGGGCTACCGGCTGGCCGCCGATGGCGGGTGAGGCGGCGCCGGGCCCCGGACCGGCCGGGCGGCCGCCCCGGTCCGTGATCGGCCGGCTGCGGGCCCGGGCCGGCACGGTTCGCGTCCGCACCACCGTCGCCGCCACGGTGCTCGTGGGCCTCGCCCTGCTCGCCGGCGGGTTCGCGCTGGTGGCGGCGATGCGCAACACGCTCACCGACGAGGTGCGCAGCGCCGCCCGGGTCCGCGCCGACGACACGGCGGCGGCCCTCGACGCCGGGACCGACCCGTCGTTCGTGGCCGCGGGGCTGTCCCAGGACGACGACGACGCGTTCATCCAGATCCTCGACGGCGACGGCAACGTCGTGGCCGCCAGCCCCCTCGTGGCCGGGGACCCGGCGGTCGCGCGCCTCGAGCCCGGGGAGTCCGCGGAGGTCCCCGTCACCGGCGAGGACGACGACTTCATGGCGGTGGCCGCCGGCGCCGACCGGTACACGGTCATCGCCGGACGCACCCTGGACACCGTCAGCGAGTCGACCTCGGTGGTCACCGACCTCCTCGTCATCGGCCTTCCGATCCTGCTGGTGGTGGCGGCAGTGACCACCTGGCTGGTGGTCGGCCGGGCGCTGGCGCCGGTCGAGTCCATCCGCCGCGAGGTGGACGCCATCTCGTCGGCCGAGCTCCGCCGCCGCGTGCCGACCCCGGCCGGCAACGACGAGATCGCCCGCCTGGCGACCACGATGAACGACATGCTCGGGCGCCTCGAGCGGGGCCAGGCCCGCCAGCGGCGCTTCGTCGCGGACGCCTCGCACGAGCTGCGCTCCCCGGTCGCGTCGATCCGCCAGCACGCCGAGGTGGCGCAGGCGCACCCCGAGCGGACCACGGTCGGTGCGCTGGCCGAGACCGTGGCCGCCGAGAACCTCCGGGTCGAGCGCCTCGTCGACGACCTGCTCCTGCTGACCCGGGCCGACGAGCACACGCTGCAGTTCCAGCGGCGACCCGTCGACCTCGACGACCTGGTGTTCGAGGAGGCCCACCTGCTGCGCGACGCCACGCCTATGCGCGTCGACACCACGCGGGTCTCCGCCGGGCGGGTGATCGGCGACCGGGCGGCGCTCTGGCGAGCCCTCCGCAACCTCGGGGACAACGCCGTCCGCCACGCCAGGTCCCAGGTCGCGTTCGCGCTGGCGGAGCAGAACGGGGCCGTCGTCCTCGACGTCGACGACGATGGGCCCGGCGTCCCGGCGGCCGACCGGCAGCGGGTGTTCGAGCGGTTCGTGCGGCTCGACGACGCCCGGGCCCGCGATGCCGGGGGCAGCGGCCTCGGCCTCGCGATCGTGGCCGAGGTGGTCGGCGCGCACCGCGGCACGGTCTCGATCGGCGACAGCCGCCTTGGCGGCGCCCGCTTCGAGGTGCGGCTGCCCGCGATCGACACCCTGGGGGACGAGCCCGAATGACCCCGGCGAGCCAGACGGGGATAGGGTTCAGCGTGGGTTCAGGCAGTGCGTGCGATCCTCGAGAGTGAGCTGAGGAGGCAATCGTGAAACGCAAGACCACCCTGATCACCCTGGCCGCCGCAGCCGCCATCGTTGCGGGTGGGACGGGGGCAGGCATCGCCGCCGCCAGCGGCGGCGACGACAGCGAGGCCCCCATCACGGGCGACGCCCTCGACAAGGCCAGCGCCGCGGCACTCGATCACACCGGCGAGGGCCGGGTGACCGAGACCGAGGTCGGCGACGAGGAGAGCTACTACGAGGTCGAGGTGACCCTCGACGACGGCAGCCAGGTCGACGTCCAACTCGACAAGAGCTTCAACGTCGTCGGCTCGAGCGCCGATCACGAGGACAGCGACGCCTCCGGCAACGACGACTGACCCGCCGGCCGGGTAGGGACGCCGGTTCGACCCCCTCCCGGGAGCCCCTGGAACCCGAACCGGCGTTCGAATGTGACGAAGACCGGCACATCCGGACGCCGGAACGCCGCGCAGCAGCACCGGCGGCCTGCCGGCTCGTGACGTCCGGGACGTCTACGGCAGCGTCAGGACCTCAGGACCGTCGACGGTGACGGCCACCGTGTGCTCCCAGTGGGCGGCCCACGAGCCGTCGACGGTGACCACCGTCCACCCGTCGTCGAGCACCAGCGTGTCCTCGCTGCCGGCGGCCACCATGGGCTCCACGGCGAACACGTCGCCGGCCGCCACCCGCTTGCCCCGGCCCCGCCGGCCGACGTTCGGGACGTCGGGGGGCTCGTGCATGGCCGTGCCGATGCCGTGGCCCACGTAGTCACGGACGACGCTGAAGCCGGCGTCCTCGACGGTCGCCTGAACGGCAGCACCCAGGTCACCAAGCCGGGAGCCGGCGACCAGCTCGGCGATGCCGGCGTCCAGGGCCTCCCGGGTGACGTCGATCAGCCGCTGCGCGCCGGCGTCGACCTCCCCGATCCCCGCCGTGAACGCGGCGTCACCGTGGTAGCCGTCGACGATGGCGCCACAGTCGATGGAGACGATGTCGCCCTCGTCCAGCACCCGGCCACCGGGGATGCCGTGCACCACGACATCGTTGGGGCTGGTGCAGATGACCGCCGGGTAGCCGTGGTAGCCGAGGAAGTTCGACCGGGCACCCCGCCGCTCCAACACCGCGCGGCCCACGGCGTCCAGCTCCAGCGTCGTCACGCCGGGCCTCAGCGCGGCGCGGATGCGGTCGTGCATCTCGGCCACGACCCGGCCGGCCCGGCGCATCGTGCGGATCTCCTCGGCGTTGCGCCGCCCGGCGGTGACGGGTGGGCGCGGGCGAACGCTCATGGCGCCGGCGACCTGACGGTCGCGCACCCGCCCACTAGCTACCCCGGCGGAGGTCGATCATCTCGAACAGGCGCAGCGACACGTCCATGGTGGTGCCCTGCCCGTCGACCACCTCGAGCAGGCCCAGGTCGCGGTACCAGCCGATGAGCGGCGCGGTCTCTCGCTCGTACTCGGCCAGCCGCTTCCCGATGGCCGCGGGCGTATCGTCCTCGCGCTGCTCCACCTCGCCGCCGCAGTCGTCGCAGACGCAGTCGTAGCGCGGCGGCCTGTCGACCGAGTAGTTCGCGCCGCAGTCGGCGCACACCCGCCGGCTGGCGAGGCGCCGGAGCACGATCTCCTTGGGCACATCCAGGTCGATGACCAGGTCGAGCCGCCGCCCGGCGGTGATCTCGGCCAGCGCCTTGGCCTGGGGCACCGTGCGCGGGAAGCCGTCGAGGATGTAGCCGCGCCGTGTGGTGTCGTCGTGGTCGAGCCGCTCGTCGACGATGCCGATCATGACGTCGTCGGGCACCAGGCCGCCCTCGTTCATGATCTCGGCCGCCTTGCGGCCCAGTTCGGTCCCCTCCTTCACGGCGGCCCGCAGCATCTCGCCGGTGGAGATGTGCGGCACCACGTAGTGCCGCGACAACCTCGTGCACTGAGTGCCCTTGCCGGCGCCCTGCCGGCCCAGCATGACGAGCCGAACCCCGGCCGTCACCGGGGCGGTCCTTCGATGATTCGAGCGCGCCCCAGTCCGCCCTCCTGGGGCCGGATCACTGCAGGAACCCCTCGTAGTTGCGCATCATGAGCTGGCTGTCGATCTGCTTCATCGTCTCGAGGGCCACGCCGACGGCGATGAGGATGGACGTACCCCCGAAGGCGAAGGCGTTTACGTCGGCGAGTGCCAGCAGCAGGGTGGGCAGGAGGGCGATCGCGGCGATGAACAGCGCGCCGGGCAGGGTGATCCGGGCGAGGATCCGCGACAGGTAGCGCTCGGTCTGCGGCCCCGGGCGGATGCCGGGGATGAACCCGCCCTGCTTGCGGATGGTGTCCGCCTGCTTGTGCGGGTCGAAGGCGATGGCCGTGTAGAAGTACGCGAAGCCGATGATCAGCAGGCCGTAGAGGATCATGTAGAAGACCGAGTCCTGCTGCAGCAGGTTGTCGTCGACCCAGCGCTGCACGGTCACGCCCCAGCTCCCCGGGTCCGAGGGGAGCACCTGCGTGGCCAGCGCCGGGAGGTAGAGCACCGAGCTGGCGAAGATGATCGGCACGACGCCCGACTGGTTGACCTTCAGCGGGATGTACGTGCTCTGGCCGCCGTACATGCGGCGGCCCACCACGCGCTTCGCGAACTGCACCGGGATCCGCCGCTGGCCGTTCTCGATGAACACGATCGCCACGAGGACGCCC
>DATFVX010000003.1:0-8142 GCA_035259985.1 Acidimicrobiales bacterium
GGGACGTCCACCGGTACGGTGGCGGCCGATGCCTCGCCCCCGGTTCCGGTACAGCCGCTGGGACGGCACGCAGGTCGGCTTCGACCTGGATGCCGACGCCGTCCTCGAGCAGATGACCGACGACCTGCTCTACCACGGCGACCTCAACGCCGCCCTCCGGCGGCTGCTGCAGTCGGGGTTCCGCGACCGGCAGGGCCAGATGGTCGAGGGGATCCGCGACCTGCTCGACCGCCTGCGGCGCGAGCGCCAGGAGCGCCTGGAGCGATTCGACCTCGGCGGCGTGTACGACGAGATCGCAGAGGAGCTCCGCCAGGTCGTCGACACCGAGCGGGCCGAGATCGAGCGTCAGGTCAGCGACGCCCGCGCCAGCGGCGACCCGCGCCGCGCCGAGGTGGCGCAGGGCGCCGCCGACGAGCGGAACATGCAGCTGGAGCTGCTGCCGGCCGACCTGGCCGGCATGGTCCGGGAGCTCCAGAACTACGACTTCGCCTCGGGCGAGGCCCAGCGGCGCTTCGACGAGCTGGTCGAGCGGCTGCGCCAGCAGGTCCTCGACTCCTACGTCAACCGCATGACCGGTGCGGTCGAGTCGATGACGCCCGAGGACATGGCGCGGATGAAGGACATGCTGGCCGAGCTCAACCACATGCTCGACCAGCGCTCGCGTGGGGAGGAGCCGGACTTCGAGGGGTTCATGCAGCGCTACGGCGACTTCTTCCCCGAGAACCCGCAGAACCTCGACGAGCTGTTGGAGGTGTTGGCCCGCCGCATGGCCGCGATGCAGGCGATGCTCGCGTCGATGACGCCCGAGCAGCGGGCGCAGATCCAGCAGCTCGCGGAGCAGCTGCTCGACGACATGGACCTGCGCTGGCAGGTGGACCAGCTGGGCCAGCAGCTCCGGGGCATGTTCCCGGGCATGGGCTGGGACCAGCGCTACAACTTCCAGGGCCAGGATCCGTTGGGCATGGCCGAGGCGGCCGCCACGATGGAGGAGCTGGGGGACCTCGATCGGCTGGAGCAGCTCCTGCGCGGGGCGGCCAACCCCGGTGCGCTGGCCGAGGTGGACATCGAGCGGGCCCGGGAGCTGCTGGGCGACGATTCGGCCCGCAGCCTCGACGAGCTGGCGCGGCTGACCCGCATGCTCCAGGACGCCGGCCTGGTCGACCAGCGCGAGGGCCGGCTGGAGCTCACGCCCAAGGGCCTCCGCCGCATCGGCCGCAACGCCCTGCACGACCTGTTCCAGCGCCTCGCCCGCGACAAGCTCGGCCGCCACGAGCTGGAGCGGTCGGGCGCCGGCCACGAGCGCACCTACGAGACGAAGGCCTACGAGTTCGGCGACCCGTTCAACCTGCAGATCGAGCGAACGGTCCGCAACGCCATCGGACGCCGCGGCGGCGGCACCCCCGTGCTGCTGTCACCCGACGACTTCGAGGTCGAGCGCACCGAGCACGTCGTGCGTTCGTCGACGGTCCTCATGCTCGACCTGTCGCTGTCGATGCCGATGCGGGACAACTTCCTGGCCGCCAAGAAGGTTGCCATGGCGCTGCACTCGCTGATCTCCCTGCAGTTCCCCCGCGACTACCTGGGGCTGGTCGGTTTCAGCGAGGTGGCCCGAGAGATCCGCCCGCAGGACCTGCCGGAGGTCTCGTGGGACTTCGTGTACGGCACCAACATGCAGCATGCGTTCCAGATCAGCCGGCGGCTGCTGGCCCGCCAGGCCGGCACCAAGCAGATCATCATGATCACCGACGGCGAGCCCACCGCCCACTTCGAGCCCGGGATCGCCGAGCCCTTCTTCTCGTACCCGCCCGTCCGCGAGACCGTCGACGCCACGCTGCGGGAAGTCGTGCGCTGCACCCGCGAGGGCATCCGCATCAACACGTTCATGCTCGACCCCACCGGCCACCTGCGCTCGTTCGTCGAGAAGCTCACCCGCCTCAACAAGGGCCGGGCGTTCTTCACCACGCCGGAGACGCTCGGCGACTACGTGCTGGTCGACTTCATCGAGCAGAAGCGCGAGCTGCGGCGCTCGGGCGGCCGCCGCTCGGCCTGACGGCCGGGCCTCGCTGAATCAGCCGGGGAGGCGCCCGGCTCACCCGCGCGGGTGCTCGAGGCGCTGCCGGTACAGCGCCAGCGTGTCCTCGTCGAACGCCACCAGGAGCACGCGCTCCACACCGGTCTGCGCCGCCAGCAGCGTGCCGACGGCGATCTCCGCGGCCTGCCGACGGGGAAAGCCGTACGCTCCGGTGGAGATGGCGGGGAAGGCCAGGCTCCGGGCGCCGAGCTCGTCGGCGACCTCGAGGCACCGCCGGTAGCACGAGGCCAGCTGCTCGGGCTCCCCCTGGCGGCCGCCCCGCCACACCGGTCCGACGGTGTGGATGACCCAGCGAGCCGGGAGCCCGTAGCCGCTGGTGGCCTTGGCATCGCCGGTCGCACACCCGCCGAGCATCCGGCACTCCTCGAGCAGCTCGGGCCCGGCGGCCCGATGGATGGCGCCGTCGACGCCGCCGCCTCCCAGCAGGCTCACCTTGGCGGCGTTGACGATGGCGTCGACCGCCAGGGTGGTGATGTCCGCCTGCACCGCCTCGACCGCCGGCGCGCGCGTCAAATCCGCCTACCCCTTGCGCAATCGCCGTCTGTGGTGGAAGATCACATCAATGTAATTACACGTGTGGCATCAGAGCGGGGATGGTGGGTGTTCCCCGAGCGTGCCGCACACGGACCAGCTGAGACAGGCGGGAAGGGGGCCGGATGAAACTCCCCGTGGCCACAGATCCCGAAGACAACACCTGGCAGGACTACGCCAACTGCTTGGGCGTCGATCCCGACCTCTTCTTTCCCGAGCGCGGGGCGTCCACGCGCGAGGCCAAGGAGGTGTGCCGAGGCTGCATCGTGCGCGCCCAGTGCCTCGAGTACGCCCTCGTCCACAGCGAGAAGTTCGGCATCTGGGGCGGCATGAGCGAGCGTGAGCGCCGGCGCATTCGACGCCAGCGCGCCCTCGCTCGTCAGGCGGCCAGCACCGCGTCCGCCTGACCGGGGCGCACGCCGGCGGGACGGCCGCCGGACCCGGGATCAGGGCAGGCGGGCGAGGCGCGATTCGATCGTCCTGTCCTCCGCCAGGTCGAGCTCCGCCCACCGCGCGGGATCGATCCGTGCGAGGACGGAATCCGGCACCAGCCCGACCAGCTCTGCGCCCGCGACCGCCGCCCGATCCGCGACCAGGTCCCACGCCTGCGCCGGGCCCAGCTCGTCCGGCTCGACGAGGTTCATCGAGACCTGCACCCGAGTCCCGACCGGCAGCCCCAACGCCCGCAGGCGTTGCCCCCTGACCTCCCGGGCGATCCGCTTCGCCAGCGCCAGGTCGGGCTCGGCGAGCCAGACGTTCCACGCCACCAGCGGCGGGCGCGCCCCGACGGCCGTGGCACCGGCGCTGGGGTGCGGCCGGGACGGCCCCCGGTCGGGGGCCAGCCCCTTGAAGGCGAGGCGGCGGACCTCGGGGAGCGTTCGCTCCGGTCCGTACGCGAACCCGGGCACCCCCAGCTCGGCCGCCAGCCAGTCGAGGAACCGGTCGCGGGCCGCCACCGCGTCCGCCAGCGTCGAGCCCGCCAGCGGCACGAAGGGCACGACGTCGACCACACCGAGGCGGGGATGGACCCCCCTGTGGCTGCGCAGGTCGAGTGCGGCGACCGCGGCTGTCGCCACGGCCCGCGGGGCCTCCTCGCCGACCAACGTGAGCACGGAGCGGTTGTGGTGGACATCCGAGTGCACGTCCAGCAACGAACCAACCGCAGACGAAGCGATCGCCGTGACGACGTGGGGGCGAGATCCTTCACTGATGTTCACGACGCATTCAAGCAACGGCCAACCCCCGATGCGGTTGGCGAATCGACGAAAGGTACAGTGGCGGCCGTGAACCTTGGAGCACCGGAACTTCTCATAGTCCTGCTCGTCATCCTCGTACTCTTCGGTGGGGCCAAGCTGCCCAAGCTGGCCCGTTCGATGGGCCAGGCCCAGTCCGAGTTCAAGAAGGGACTCAAGGACCCGGGCACTGCCAAGGACGAGGAAGAAGAGAAGACCGACTGACCCGACGGGTCAATGCGGGCCGGCGTCGGCCGCAGCTGAGGCGCGGTCCGCTCACGACGCTCGGACGCCCTCACCGTGGCGGCGACGCGACGCGGTCACCGCATCCTGCTGGCTGAGCCCGAAGCCGGCGGCGAACACCTCGTCGAATCGTTCGGGCCCCAGCGCCTCACGGACCAGTGCCAACCGCTCGGCCTCCAGGCGCGCCGAGCCCCAGACACGCAGCCCGGCCCGTCGTCTGAGGCCGTCGGCAGCCCCTTCCAGCAGGGCCGCCTGTTCGATCTCGCCCTCGGCAAATGCCAGTTGGGCGAGCGCGCCAAGGCACAGGGCGAGGCTCGGTGCCTGCTGCTCGGCCAGGCTGAGATCGAGGGCCTCGGTGAGCGACGCCCACGCATCGTCGAACCGCCCGCGCGCGAGCGCCACCATGCCCAGCTGCACCCACGCGGCGATCGTCAGCCAGGAGTTGGGGACCCGTTCCGCGCGATCACGCACCTCGGTCAGGTGGAGGGCGGCTTCGTCGAAATCGCCCACCGCGGCCTCTTGCGGACCGAGGGTGATGAGCGCCACCGGGATCCACAGGGGCTCATCAAGCCCGCGGAAGAGCTCGAGGCTGGCCGAAGCCTCGCGGACGCCGCGATCGAAGTCGCCTGCGAGCGCCGACGACCATGAGGTGACGAGCCGGGACACGGCCTCCACGTAGGGGTCGTCCACCTCCTCGACCAGGGGCGCGAGGCGCGCGACGGCGGCGCTGGCTGCGTCCTCGTCACCGACCTCGAACGCGACGACCGCCGCGGCCGACAGCACCTCGGCGCGATCGTGGGCACCGAGGGCGCCGGCGTCGGGCATCAGCTCGTCGATCATCGAGCGGGCCTGGCGCAGGATGTCGATCGGCATGCCCAGGAACGGCCTCATGGCCCACGGAGCGATGACCCGGAACAGGTCCGGCAGCGGCCCGCGGTCGTGGTCCATGTACCAGCGCACCGCGTCGGACAGGTTGCCCCGTTCGACCTGTAGGCGTCGCGCCCACTCGTCCTGGTGGCCGTGCCGCATCGGGCGATCGGCGGCTTCGGCGAGCGCCCGGTAGTAGTCGGCGTGACGCCGCCGGATCTCGGCGACGTCGTCCCGAGCCGCGAGTCGTTCGACCACGAACTCGCGGACCGTCTCGAGCATCCGCGATCGGGGCCCACCCGGGTCGCCGACGTCGAGGTAGATGAGGCTGTGCCCGGCTAGTGCCTCGGTCAGGTCGAGAACCTGGTCCTCCTCGACGCCGGCGACCACCGCGGCGGCCTCGATGGTCCAGCCGTCGACGAACGTCGCCATCGATTCGAGGAGCGACAACTCGGCGGGGTCGAGCAGGCTGACACTCCACTCGACGGTCGCCCGGAGCGTCTGCTGGCGCTCGGGCATGTCCACGGTCCCCGCCCCGAGGGCGTCGAACGACCTCGTCAGGCGACTCAGCAGCGCGCCGGGGTCCAACAAGCGCGTGCGGGCGGCCGCCAGCTCGATGGCCAACGGCAGCCCCTCGAGGCGCCGGCAGATCTCCGCAACGGCGGCGGCGTTCCTCTCGGTGAGCGTGAAGTCGTGCCGCACGGCGCGGGCCCGCTCCACGAACAGCGCTACCGCCGGCGCCGCCGCCAACTCGTCGAGTGGCACATCGGCCGGGTTCGCCGGAAGGCCCAGCGCCTCGAGCGGGTAGACCCACTCCGCCCGAAGCCGGAGCACGGTCAGGCTCGTCGCCAGGATGGTCAGTCCCGGGCAGCTGGCCAGGAGCTCGTCGAGGTCGCGCGCGGCGTCGACCAGGTGCTCCATGTTGTCGAGGATGAGTAGCCACTCGCCGTCGCCGAAGTAGTCGACCAGGGCCTGGAGCGGAGCGTCCCTGCTCGCCAGGTCGGCACCTGCGGCCCTGCCGACGTCGCCGATCACCATCTCGGATCGCGTGAGCGCCGCCAGCGGAACGAACACGGTGCGGGGGCCGAAGTGCTGGCGCAGTCGCTCGCCGATGGCGATCGCGAGCCGCGTCTTGCCGATGCCGCCTGGCCCGGTGAGCGTGACCAGGCGCACGTGGCGCCGCAGGACCAGGTCGGCCACCTCGTCGATGGCCTTCTCCCGACCGACCAGGGACGTCGCCGGCGCCGGCAGCGGGTGGCGGCGGTCCCGGGTCGGCCCGACCGCAATCGCCGCTCGCGGGGCGGCTGCGAACCGCTCGCTCAGCAGCGTCGCCAGGTCGTCACGGACCAGCCGCCCGAGCTCGGCCGCCGTCCGGAACCTCCGGTACGACGTCTCCTGCCGGATGCGCGACAGCAGGACCGCCAGGCGGGGATCGCGATCCGGCGCCGGCGTCTTCACGTACAGGAGGCGCGGGATCTCTCCTGACAGCTCGAACTCGTGCTCGAGGCCCGACACCTCCATTCCGGGAGCGAGCTGGCCGTAGCTCTGCCAATACAGCC
Source organism: Acidimicrobiales bacterium (assembly GCA_035259985.1). GTDB lineage: Bacteria > Actinomycetota > Acidimicrobiia > Acidimicrobiales > VFJN01 > DASQUK01. Next base: position 6,525 of record DATFVX010000003.1, read on the forward strand.
CGATGAAGATGTCGCTCTGGGCCAGGTATGCCCGGTACAGCTCCGCGGGTGGGTGGGGACTCGCCCCGAGCTCGAACATCACGGGCGTGAGCCGAAGCGTCGAGATCGCGCGCGAGGCGGCCCGCCGTTCATCGGCCAGCTCGGCCAGGGTCGAGCTCACGAACACCCTCAGGCGCTGGTCGGGGGTGCGGATGCCTGTGTCATCGGGCAGCACGCCGGGCACCGCTCGCCCCTGGTCAGGCACGGTGACAGTGTTGAGCAACCGCAGTCAGCCCGCAATGACGCCCGGGACCGGGCGATTGCGCGTCAGGCGACGCCGATCGGCGTCAGGAACGGGGGCCGGCGGCGAAGGCAGCAAGGCGCCGCCGCTTGAGGATGCGTCGCCGTTCCCGCTCGGAGCAGCCACCCCACACCCCGTGGTCGATGCGGTTGACCAGGGCGTGCTCCAGGCATTGCTCCTTGACCGGGCAGGTGGCGCAGATCCGCCGGGCAATCTCGACGCCCACGCCGTCGCTGGGGAAGAACGTGCTCGGCGATTCGTGGGCGCAGTTGCCACGCGCCATCCACTCGGTTTCCATCGTTCCTCCAGATACGACCTGCTGCCTCTTAATACGGAACCGGCGGGCATTCGGTTCCCGACGTTTTGGTGCGTACTCGATGCGTAGCGTTAACCAACGCGCCTGGGAGTTCCCTGAACGTTCCCGGGGACCGCTCCAGGCACGCAAACCACCAGCACCCACTAACGTGGTCAGCCATGTCCGAGGTCGCTCCTGAGGTCGAACCACCCCGCGCCCATGCCCGCGTCGTGTACCTGGGGCCGGTGGCGCCGCACTGGGAGGTGCAGTCCGACTTCGGCGATCGGCAGATGATCGACGACTTCCGGTCCCGCGTGATGGCGCGCCTGGTGCTGTTGCCGCCCCACGACCCCCAGTTCCGGCGCAACCGCGAGCGGGTCGTCCGCGATGCCGAGCGCGAGCACATCCTCCTCGAATGGGACCTCGGCTATCCCGAGGACGAGGAGTCCTGAGGGCGGTCGCGGACCGGCAACATTCGCGATCTGGCCCCGGACAGGATCGACCCCCATCGCTTACCCTGGCGGCGTGCCCGACCCGCCAGACACGCTGACGACGGAGGGCGAGGCCCTCGTCGAGCGGTACCGCAACCGCGAGCTGTCCTGGCTGGATTTCAACGAGCGGGTCCTGGCCATGGCCGAGGACCGCCGTGTCCCCCTGCTGGAGCGGGCCAAGTTCCTGGCGATCTTCTCCCAGAACCTCGACGAGTTCTTCCAGGTGCGGGTTGCCGGCCTGAAGGACCAGGTGGCGGCGGGTGTGGCGACGACCAGCCCCGACGGCCGGACGGCGGCGCAGCAGCTCCTGGACATCCGCGACCGGCTGGACAAGCTGCTGCCACGGATGCAGGCGGTGTTCCTCGACCAGGTGTCGCCCGCGCTGGCGGCGGCCGGCATCCGGCTGTCGTCCTGGGCCGACCTCGACGAGGAGGACGAGAAGTTCCTGGTCGAGACGTTCGAGGAACGCATCTTCCCCGTCCTCACCCCGCTCGCCGTCGACCCGGGCCACCCGTTCCCGTACATCTCCAACATGTCGCTCAACCTCGCGGT
>DATFVX010000004.1:0-8626 GCA_035259985.1 Acidimicrobiales bacterium
CACCGCCGATCGCGACCTGCGCGTGGCGATTGGCGTGGGGGTGGCCTTCGCGGCGGTGGCGTTGCTGCTGTTCAAGTTCGGGGAGGAGCTCGGCGGGATGGTCGTCGCCGTCCCCGTGCTGGCGTACGCCGCGTACGAGTACTTCGTCGCGGCCAACAAGGCCGGGCACGAGGCGCTGTTGCCGGTCGGGGTGGTGTCCTCCGTCGGGTTCGTGATCGCCGCCTACAACTACGGCGAGCAGGCGCTACCGGTGGTCATGGTCCTCTCGGTGGCCGTCTGCTTCCTGTGGTACCTGGTGAGGGCGAGCGCCGATCGGCCGGTGCCGAACATCGGGGTGACGTTGCTCGGGATCGGTTGGATTGGCCTGTTCGGCTCGTTCGCGGGGTTGCTGCTGGCCGCCCCCAACGGCGTCGGGCTCCTGCTGGCGGCGGTCGTCCCGACCATCGCCTACGACGTGGGTGCCCTCTTCGTCGGGCGCAGCGCGGGATCGCGCCCGCTGTCCGAAGCCAGCCCCAACAAGACCATCGAGGGCCTGCTGGGAGGAATGGTCCTGGCCGTCGCAGCCGGCGTGGTGTTCGCCACCATCGCCGGAGGGGTGTTCCCGTTCGACGAGACCAGCGAGGGGATCAAGCTCGGCGTGCTGGTGGCCCTGGTGGCTCCGCTCGGCGATCTGTCCGAGTCGCTGGTCAAGCGCGACCTGGGCGTCAAGGACATGGGCAGCATCCTGCCGGGACACGGGGGGCTGCTCGACCGGTTCGACGCACTGCTGTTCGTGCTGCCGGCCGTCTGGTACCTGGCGAGGGTCTCCGACTTCTTCATCAAGTGACCGCCTACTCTGGGTAGGTGCCTCTGACCACGGTCGCCGTCGCAGGATCGACCGGGTCGATCGGGACCCAGACCATCGACGTGGTGCGGGCGGAGCCCGACCGGTTCGAGATCGTCGCCCTGGGCGCCTGGTCGTCGGCCGACGCGCTGGTGCGCCAGGCACGCGAGCTGCATCCCAAGCTGGTGGTGGTCGGCGACGAGCACTGCGCCGCCAACGTCCACGACGGCGTGCCGGCCGGCACGGAGGTGCGGTCGGGGGAGGCGGCGCTGGCCGACCTCGGCGCCGTGGCCGACGTCTGCGTCAACGGCGTGGTCGGCTTCGCGGGCCTGCGCGTGACGCTCGCCGCGCTGACTGCGGGGCGGCGCCTGGCCCTCGCCAACAAGGAGTCGCTGATCGCGGGCGGGCCGGTGGTGCGATCGGCGCTGAGTGGTCCCGGGGCGGGCCACATCGTCCCGGTCGACTCCGAGCACTGCGCCGTTCACCAGTGTCTCGCCGCCAACGCCAGCGGTGACCCGTCCCGGGTGGCGCGGATCGTCCTCACCGCCAGCGGGGGCCCGTTCCGCGGCCGCAGCAGGGCCGAGCTGACGGACGTGACGGTCGACGACGCCCTGGCCCACCCCACCTGGTCGATGGGACCCAAGATCACCGTGGATTCGTCGACGCTCATGAACAAGGGCCTGGAGGTGATCGAGGCCCACGAGCTGTTCGGCGTCGACTACGACGCCATCGACGTCGTGGTCCACCCCCAGTCGATCGTCCACTCCATGGTCGAGATGACCGACGGCTCGACGATCGCCCAGCTGTCCAACCCCGACATGCGCCTGCCCATCGGCTACGCGCTGGCGTGGCCCGATCGCATCGCCACGCCCTTCGGGCGCATCGACTGGTCGGCGTGCGACCGCCTCGACTTCCAGGCGCCGGACCGCGACGCCTTCCCGTGCCTGGGCCTGGCGTACGAGGCGGGGCGCCAGGGCGAGACCGCGCCGGCCGTGCTGAACGCGGCCAACGAGGAGGCGGTGGCCGCGTTCCTGGCCCGGCGGATCCGCTGGATCGCCATCCCCGACGTACTTAATGCCGTCCTCGCCCGGCATGATGGGGGGCGTGCCGATGGGGTCGACGCCGTGATCGCCGCCGACCGGCGCGGTCGGGACGCCGCCCACCAGGAGATCGAGAGGATCAGTGGATGACTGACACGGAGCGACGCCCCGCCCCGAGCGCTCCGCCGTCCGCGCCGGAACCTCCTCCCGCCTACGAGACGGGTGGACTTCGCCTCGTCCTGCTGATCGCCGCCGTCGCCGCCGCGGGCCTGGCCCTCGGGTGGCCGGCGCTGGTGGTGATCCTCGGCATCGTCGTGATGATCTTCCTCCACGAGCTGGGCCACTACCTGACCGCCAAGTGGGCGGGCATGAAGGTGACCGAGTTCTTCATCGGCTTCGGGCCCAGGATCTGGTCGTTCCGCCGGGGCGAGACCGAATACGGCCTGAAGGTCGTGCCGGCCGGCGCCTACGTCCGGATCATCGGGATGAACAACCTCGACGAGGTCGACCCCGCCGACGAGCCCCGGACGTACCGCGAGAAGTCGTTCCCCAAGCGGCTGCTGGTCGTGAGCGCCGGGTCGCTGATGCACTTCGCCCAGGCGTTCGTGCTGCTGGTCGTCCTGCTCGGCGTCGTGGGGTTCCCCGGACGGAGCATCGCCAACCCGCCCGACCGGGCACCCGCGTGGGAGATAGACAGCGTGGTCGCCGACAGCGCAGCGCAGGAGGCCGGCCTGCGCGAGAACGACCTCATCGTTGGCGTCGACGGCCAGCCGGTCTCGCGCTACGACGACCTGTCCGTCGCCCTCTCCCGCGCCGGGGTGGGCGAGGACGTCCAGCTCACGATCGAGCGCGACGGCGTCGAGCGGACCATCGACGCCCGGCTCCGGCCGCGGCCCGCGGATCAGGGCGGCGAGACCGGGTCGCCGTTCCTCGGCGTCGGCACGTCGAAGCACTTCTCCGACCAGCCCATCGGGCTGGGGACGGCGATCGTGCGGGCGCCCGGCGAGATGGCCCGGTTCACGGGCCAGAGCTTCGGCGCCCTGGCGGGGTTCTTCAGCCCGCGGGGCATCAGCGACTTCGCCAACAACGTGGGGGAGGCCAACAACCCCGACAACTCGGGCTCCGGCAGCGGTGGTGGCTCGGGCTCGTCCGCCGACGACAACGACCGGCTCATCTCGATCATCGGCGTGATCCAGCTCGGCTCGCAGGACGTCGAGAATCGGGCCGCGTTCCTGCTGGCCCTCTTCTTCAGCCTCAACATGTTCATCGGCATCTTCAACATGCTCCCGCTGCTCCCGCTGGACGGCGGCCACGCCGCCATCGCCGTCTACGAGCGGGTCCGGTCCCGGGCGGGGCGGGCGTATCACGCCGACTTCGCCAAGCTGTTGCCGCTGACGTATGCGGTGGTCATGGGCCTGGTCCTCCTGGGGGTGACCGCGATGTACCTCGACATCGTCAATCCGATCAGCGGGTGACCGGGGCACCCGCGCGCGTGCGGTAGACCACGGCCATGGAGCTCGGACAGTCCTCGCATCCCCGCCGCAAGACCCGCCAGATCATGGTGGGCGACGTGCCGGTCGGGGGCGACGCACCCATCACGGTGCAGTCGATGACGATCACCAAGACCGCCGACGTCGAGGGCACCCTCCAGCAGGTCTACGACCTGGCGATGGCCGGCTGCGACATCGTCCGCTGCACCTGCAACGAGATCGAGGCGGCCGAGGGCCTCGCCCGCCTCGTGCCTCGCTCGCCAGTCCCGATCGTGGCCGACGTCCACCACAACCACCGCATGGCGCTGGCGGCGCTCGAGGCCGGCGTCCACTGCCTGCGCCTGAACCCCGGCAACATCCGCAGGCCCGAGCACATCAAGCTGGTGGCGCAGGAGGCCAGGGACCGCGGCGTCCCCATCCGCATCGGCGTGAACGGCGGCTCGCTGCACCCTGACCTCTACAAGCGCCACGGCGGCAAGGTCACGCCGGAGGCGATGGTGGAGTCCGCGCTGATGGAGCTGGCCTACTTCGACGAGGTCGGGTTCGAGGACGTCAAGATCTCGGTGAAGGCGTCGTCGGTGCCGCTCATGATCGAGGCGTACCGGCAGCTATCCGACGCCGTCGACCATCCGCTGCACCTCGGGGTCACCGAGGCGGGGCCGATGCCGGGCGGCCTGATCAAGGCCACCGCCGGCATCGCCACCTTGCTGGCCGAGGGGATCGGCGACACGATCCGCTACAGCCTGACGGCCGATCCCGTCGAGGAGGCGCGGGCCGGCCGGGCGCTCCTGGAGGCCATGGGGCTGCGCGAGCGCAAGAACATCGACCTCATCGCCTGCCCCTCGTGCGGCCGGGCCGAGATCGACGTGATCGAGGTGGCCCGCCAGGCGCAGGAGGCGTTCGGCGAGCGGGAGATCCCGCTGCAGGTGGCCGTGATGGGCTGCGTCGTGAACGGCCCGGGCGAGGCGCGCGACGCTGACCTCGGCATCGCCGCCGGCAACAAGAAGGGCCACCTCTTCGTGCGGGGCCAGAACGTGGCGGTCGTTCCCGAGGATCAGATGGTCGGCGCGCTCGTGGAGTGGGCCACGTTCATCAACGACCACGGCCTCGACGCCGCCTTCGAGCGGGCGCGGTCCACCCGGGAGCAGGCGCGCCGCGAGGCCGAGCGCGACCGGGCGGCGCTGCTGGGGGCCCACGGCGACGACGTCAACCAGAGCGAGCAGCGGGTCGAGCTCATCCGCAGGTTGGACTGAGGCGGAGGCGGGGTCATGGCACGACAGGTCCGGCGCAGCGAGGGTTGGCTGGGCCGCGTCGGCCTCGTGCTGCTCGCGGTCCTGATCGTCTGGTTCCTCGTCTCGTCGGTCCTGGGCTTCGTCTTCTCGCTGATCCGCATGCTCCTGTTCGTCGGCCTGTTCGCGATCGTCGCCTGGTTCGTGCTGATCGGTCCCCCGGATCGCAACGAATAATCCCAAATCTGAAACCACATCGACACAATTGATTTGGGTAGATTTCGCCGGTCATGCGCGGTACGTCTGGATTCCGTGCCCCGTGGCTGGGGTTGGCTGGGCTGGGCTTCGCCGCGGCCGTGTTCGCCGGCTCCAGCGGTGGGCGGTCGTCGCAGCCCGCCGACGCGTCCCCGACGGCGCCTGGGGCCGCCGACGCGCCGGCCGACATCCGCGCCGTCGACTTCGGAGAGGTGGCGCCGCCCGGGTCCGCCTGCGCCGAGGGCCTCCGCTTCACGCCGCCGGCCGCCATCCCGGTCGCCAACGGCCGCAGCACGGTCCTCGACATCGGCCGCTACACCCGCCTCGAGGTCGACGCCGACGTCGCCTACGGCGACCTCGACGGCGACGGTGACGACGAGGCCGTGGTGCACGTGGTCTGCGGCTACGGCGCCAACGGCGCCGAGGACACCGTGCACGTATGGGCGGAGCGCGGCGGGCGCGCGGTCCATGTGGCGAGCCTGGCCGAGCCGCCCCGCTCGGTTACCGGCCCGCTGCTCCCGGCGGTCGACGACGTTGCCGTCCAGGGCGGGCGGATCGAGGTCACGTGGACGCGGTACGCCGGCGGCGATCCCAACTGCTGCCCCAGCCAGCTGACGACCGTGACCTACGAGCTCGACGGCCGCACCCTCGACCGGGTCGGCAGCCCCGTCACCCGCAGCGCCGCCTGACGCCGGCCGGGGCCGATCGGCCCGCGGCCCGAGCGGCCGTGGGAGCGGAAGGCGTGTGTACGATCCGTCGCCTATGGCGAAGGTGCTCACGGCACAGGCCGACGATTTTCCCCGCTGGTACCAGGACGTGGTGGCGAAGGCCGAGCTGGCGGACAACGGCCCGGTGCGGGGGACGATGGTCATCCGGCCGTACGGCTACTCGATCTGGGAGCGCATGCAGGCCGAGATGGACGCCCGCATCAAGGTCGCGGGCGCCGAGAATGCGTACTTCCCGCTGTTCATCCCCGAGAGCTACCTGCGGCGGGAGGCCGAGCACGTCGAGGGCTTCAGCCCCGAGCTGGCGGTGGTCACCCACGCCGGCGGCAAGGCACTCGACGAGCCGATCGTGGTGCGGCCCACCAGCGAGACCGTCATCGGCGAGTTCATGGCCCGCTGGATCCAGAGCTACCGCGAGCTGCCGCTACTGCTGAACACCTGGAACAACGTGGTCCGCTGGGAGCTGCGGCCGCGCCTGTTCCTGCGCACCACCGAGTTCCTGTGGCAGGAGGGTCACACCGCCCACGCCACCCGCGACGACGCCGAGGCGTACGCCATCCGCATCCTGCGGGAGGTCTACGAGGACTTCATGGTCAACGTGCTGGCGATGCCCGTGCTCGTGGGCCGCAAGACCGCCAGCGAGCGGTTCGCCGGCGCCGCCAACACCTTGACGTGCGAGGCGATGATGCGCGACGGCAAGGCGCTGCAGATGGGCACCAGCCACGAGCTGGGAACGAACTTCGCGCGGGCCTTCGACATCACCTACCTCGACGCCCGGGGCGAGACGCAGCACTGCTGGACGACCTCCTGGGGGTCGACGACCCGGATGATCGGCGGCGTGATCATGACCCACGGCGACGACGACGGCCTGGTGGTGCCGCCGGCGCTGGCGCCCATCCAGGCGCTGGTCCTGGTGGTGAAGGACGAGGGCGGCGTCGGGGAGCGGGCGGCGGCGCTGGCCGGCGAGCTGTCGGCCGCCGGCATCCGAACCCGGCTCGACGACCGTGTCGCCCAGACGTTCGGGCGGCGCGTGACCGACTGGGAGCTCAAGGGCGTCCCGGTGCGCATCGAGATCGGCCCCCGGGACCTGGCGGCCGACGCCGCCACGCTGGTGCGGCGCGACACCGGCGCCAAGGAGCAGGTTCCGCTGGCGTCGATGCCCCGGCGGGTCGAGCAGCTCGTCGCCGACGTCCAGCGGGACATGCTCGCGGCGGCCCTCAGCCGGCGAGACGCCAACATCGCCGAGGCCTCCGACGTGAGCGAGGCGGCCGTCGCCAGCAAGAACGGGTTCGCCCGGCTTCCGTGGCGGGTGGTGCGGGGCGAGGGGGAGACGCGGCTGGCGGCGGACGGTGTGACGGTGCGGTGCCTGCAGCGCCCGGACGGGTCGCTGCCCCGCTCCGACGACGAGGACGACCTCGTCGCCTTCGTGGCGCGCGCGTACTAGCCCCCACCCGAACTTGCGGCAGTAACCGACCCCATGGGGGCGCTAGCCGCCGCACGTTCGGGGCGTCCGCGCGCGGCCTGTGCTCGGTCCCTACTCTCCGCTTGCGAGTCCCAGGCGGTTATACTCGGTGGTCCGTTCCGTTCGATCCCATCGAGCGAAGGCGTGGGCTTGGGCCCACGCCTTTCGTATGACAAGAGGAGGTGTAGCAGCAGGTGAGTGTCACCGATCGTGTGCGTGACATCGTGCTGCCGCTCCTCGACGATCGGCACCTCGACCTGTACGACGTCGAGATGCAGGGACCGGTCCTGCGGGTGGTGATCGACAGCCCGCCGGGCAGCGGTGCCGGGCTCGACCTCGACGCGCTCGCCGACGCCAGCCGGGCGGTCTCGCGGGCCCTCGACGAGGCAGACCCGATCAACGGTCGCTACACCCTCGAGGTCACCAGTCCCGGGCTCGAGCGCACGCTTCGTCGTCCCGAGCACTTCGAGCGGGCAGTGGGTGAGACGGTGAAGATCCGCACTGCGGCGGGCATCGGCGACGAGCGCCGGGTCGAGGGTCAGCTCGTGTCCGCCGACGGTGCCGGCATCGTCGTTCGGGCGGGGGCCGCCGGCGACCGGAGCGCCGTGGAGCGACGGCTCGACTACGACGACATCGAGCGGGCCCGCACCGTGTTCGAGTGGGGCCCCGCTACGCCCCCCTCCGCGAAGCGCAAGAGCGACGAGAAGAGGGAACGCAGGTAATGAGCGAGCGTCAGCGAGCGAATCATGGGCACAGTGCGTTTCTCGCCGCGCAGCGGCGATCGCTCATTGGCGGACCGGAGGTCCGACGATGAGCGAAATGATGGAGGCGCTGCAGGCTCTTGCCGCCGAGAAGGGCATCTCGGTCGACACGCTGATGGCCGCGCTGGCCGACGCGCTGGAGTCGGCCTACAAGCGCATGCCCGGTGCGCACGAGTACGCGTGGGTGACCATCGACCCGACCAACTTCGACATCCGCGTGTACGCGCAGGAGATCGACGAGGACGGCGAGCCCTACGGCCCCGAGCTCGACGTCACCCCCAAGGACTTCGGCCGCATCGCGGCCCAGACGGCCCGGCAGGTCATGACCCAGCGGATCCGCGAGGCGGAGCGCGAGCTGCGCTACGAGGAATACGCGGGCCGGGAGGGCGACATCGTCACCGGCACTGTGCAACAGGGCGACAGCCGCTACACGCTGCTGAGCCTCGGCCCGGTGGAGGCCCTGCTCCCGCAGGCCGAGCAGGTGCCGCACGAACGGCCCGAGGCCAACAGCAGGCTCAAGGCCTACATCGTCGAGGTCCGGCGCACGTCCAAGGGGCCCCAGATCGTCGTGTCGCGCACCCATCCGGGCCTGATCCTGGAGCTGTTCAAGCTCGAGGTGCCCGAGATCGCCGACGGCATCGTCGAGATCAAGGCGTGTGCCCGCGAGCCGGGGCACCGCACCAAGATCGCGGTCTGGTCCAACGACCCCAACGTCGATCCCGTCGGTGCCTGCGTCGGCGCGCGCGGCGCTCGCGTGCGACAGGTGGTCAACGAGCTCCGGGGCGAGAAGATCGACATCGTCCCGTTCTCGGACGACCCCTACGAGTTCGTCGCCAAGGCC
>DATFVX010000005.1:0-9870 GCA_035259985.1 Acidimicrobiales bacterium
TCAGTCGGCCGGCGGCGATCCCACCCGGCCTCCCGGGCTGGCTGCGCGATGTCCTCGCCGCCATGACGGACCGGGACCCGGCGCGGCGGCCGACCGCCCGCGCCGCGGCGGAGGCCTTCGATGCCCGATCCACACACCCCGTGCTGGGGGCCACCGCCCGCATCGTCCCCGCGCTGACGCACACCGCGGTCCTCGCGCCGACCGCTCGGATCGCGCCGGTCAGCACGTGGACGATGCCGGTTCCGGCCCATCCGGCCGGCGGCCACCGGCCGGTCGCCACCGGCCGCAGTCGCCTGGCCGCCCTGGTGGCCGCGAGCGTTGCGCTCGCGGTGCCGGCGTGGCTGTTCGCCGGCAGCAAGCCGCAGTCGGCCGACGCCCCGGCTGGTGGGGACCCGGCACCGGCCGCGCCGAGCCCGTCCTCGACCACGGCTTCGAGCACACCGACCAGGCCGACCGTCGACGAGGCACGCAACGTCGACGTGCGGGCAGGCGGCCACGGCAACCGGGGGCACGGTGACCAAGGCGACGGTGGGGACAACCGTGGGCCGGGAGCCAACGGCGCCGGCAAGGACTAGTGGGCGCTGCAGGCGAGTCGGCCGGGCACCTGCGCGTTGGATCTCAGGTCAGCGTGGCGGTGTCCCGCGCCAGATCCACGGCACCGGCGACGAACAGGGCGAGCATCACCAGCAAGGCGCCGGCCCGCACAGTGCGCCAACGCCCATCGTCCGGACTGGCCACGGCGTCTGCCTGATTGGTCGCCGCGGCCAGGATCGCGACGACCAGCACCGGCGGGAAGAGCAAGAGGAGCAACGGCGGACCGAGCAGCCACCACCGACGTGCCTGGGGCCATCCGTCGACGGCCGCCGCACGCCCGACGAGGTGAGCCACCACCGCCCCGAATCCGGCGCAGATGGCGACGAACAGGGCGATGGCCAGGGCGGCCGGCTCCAGGACCGTGAAGTCGACGCCGTCGGTGTGCACCATCAATGCCCCTCCGACCACCCCGTAGAGCACGGCCATCATCGGCACCGTGGTCCGCCCGAACCGGGAGACGAAGGGCCAGGCGGCGAGGAAGAACAACGCGGCGATCACTCCGATGACGGACGTGACCAGCACGAGTCCGGCGGTGTCGCCGAGGGTGAACCTCCCGATCTCGAAGCCGTCGTCGCTCGTCAGCCCCTTGACCGCGCCGTCGGAGGTCAGGAACAGGATGCGCATCGCGAGCCGACCACCCAGCCCGCCGATGACCGCGCCGGTGGCGGCGCCGATGACGATCGTCGCCGACAGGACCCTGACGGTCTGCTGCAGCCCGATCCGCGGGACCGCTACCCGACCACCCGTCCCATCCACGATCTCCGCCACGCCCGCCCCTGGCTACGCCGCCGCCAACCAGGACATTCTGACCGCAACCGCCACCGAGGGCGAGCGAGGCGTCGCCAAGCGCAGCCAGCCGTTGACTTTCCTAGTAGGAAAGTTTAGAGTTACTTTCCTACTAGGAAAGTAACGGAAGGTGGCTTCATGCCCCAGGACATCGGCGACACCGAAGCCCAGCTGGCGCTCGACTCGATCGAGCAGCGGCGCCGCCAAGTGATCGCCGAGATCGACATGCCGCGCTGGTACTGGTGGGGTTTGGCGGCGGGATGGGTCGGGTTGGGGATCCTCGCCGACCTGGATCACCCGTGGCTCACCCTGGCGGTGACGCTCGGCTTCGGCGCGGCCCACGCCTCCATCGCGAGCCGCGTGCTCTCTGGCCGCCGCCGCTCGCGGCAGCTGAGCGTGCGGGCGGACGTGGTCGATCCGCACATCCCCGCCCTCGTGATCGGCTTCCTGCTCGTCATGGTCGCCGCCACCGTGGCGCTTGCCCTGGCGGCCGACGCCGATGGTGCGCGGCATCCCTCGATCATGGCCAGCGTCGTGGTGGCCATCGTCGTTCTCCTGTGTGGTCCAGCGCTGATGGCCGCCGTCCGCCGGCGCCTCGAGCGCCGCGTCGTCGCATGACGACGCCTGCTCGCTTCGACGAGCTCATCCATCCCAGCACCCGCCTCTCGATCGTGGCGCTGCTGGCCTCCGCCGACTGGACCGACTTCGCCTTCGTCCGCGATCGGCTGGGCCTGTCCGATTCGGCCCTGTCCAAGCAGTTCGGCACGCTCGAGGAAGCGGGCTACATCGCCATCGAGCGGCCGGTGACCGGCCGGAGGCGGCGGGTCCGCGTGCGGCTCACCGATGCGGGCGCAACGGCATTCGAAGGCCACGTCGCCGCGCTGCGCGCCGTCATCGCCAGCGCGGAGGCGCCGCCGGCCAGGCGCTAGCGGGGCGGGTCGTCGCGGTCGCCGGGTAGGCGCGTCCAGTAGACCTGGGTGGTCCACACGCGCCGGTACTCGCCGTCGGAGAGCAGCGATCTCACCTCGTCGAGCAGCGGCATTCGTTCCTCGTCGGCCAGGTCCGCGATCCATCCCATGGACGCGAAGAAGGCAACCAGACCGTCTCGATCGAGCGTCTGCGGGTTCGGCACGCGCGCGTGCCGAACCGGCTCGAATCCTGCTGCGGCGAACGAGCCCCGCCAGTCGCCGTCGGCGCGACGGGGCCCGTCGAGGTCGAGGGGGTCATAGTCGAAGCCGCCGTTCGGGAGCCGCTCGTGCAGCAGTGCTTCGACGGCGGTGATCGGCGGTTCCCATGGCTCTCCCGGGAGGTTCCACAGCAGCGCAAGAGCGCCGCCCGCATGTAGGACTCGGGCGATCTCCACGAGGGACTGATCGTCGTCGAACCAGTGGAACGCCTCGGCGGCGAAGACGGCGTCGACCGATCCGTCCGGAAGCGGGATCGCCTGTGCGGTGCCGGGACGCGCCTCGGCCTGCGGGCAGAGGGTCGCAAGCACGCGACGCATCGCATCGGCGGGCTCGACCGCGACGACGCGGCCGAACGCAGACACGAGCAGCCGCGTGAGCTTGCCGGTGCCCGCTCCGAGATCGAGCACGGTCGCCGCGGGCGCCAGGCCCAAGCCTTCGAGGGCATCAGGGGGCCACCCCGGGCGTCCCCGTTCGTAATGCTCGGGCCACCGGTCGCCGCTTCCGATGGGCATGGTCCAGGTCGTTGAAGCCAAGCGACCGGACCGTACGGGAACCCGGCACCGGCCTCCCACTGGGTTTCCGGCTGCGTCAGGCTGTCGTGGGGCCAGCCCGCAACGATCCGATGGCAGCGCCCAGTTCCTCCAACGACCATCGCTCCCCGGCAGCCCGCACCGGCAGGCCACCGTCCGGGGGACCGATCACCGACAACTCGTCCTTGGTCATCGTCAGGAGGCGCCCGGACAGCCGCCGGCCCTCGGGCGTCGCCAGGAACACGGTGATGAGGGCGACGTCCTCGGGCTGCGGCATCGACGACCGCATGGCCTCGACCTGTTCGGCGGTCAGGCCCATGTCGGCCAGGCTGTCGACGAACGCCAGCGCCGGAGCCGTGGCGGTCAGCGGCGGCGCCACCGCGTTCACGCTGATGCCGAACGGCGCCAGCTCGCCCGCCAGCGCGCGCATCAGCCCGTAGATCCCGCCCTTGGCCACGCCGTAGGGCGCCAGGGTCGGGGTGCCGACGTAGAAGGCCGCCGAGCACACGTTCACGATCACGCCGCCGCCCTGGCTCCGCATGGCTCGGCCCGCCTCCGCCGAGCAGTGGATCGACCCGAACAGGTGGGTCCGCAGCGTGAGCTCCCAGTCGTCGGGCGCCAGGTCCAGGGCCGGGCCCCGGCGGTCGGCGCCGGCGTTCGTGATCATCACGTCGATGCGACCGAACCGATCGACCCCGGCGGCGACGATCCGACCCGCGCCCGATGGTTCGGCGACGGTGTCGTGGTTGGCGACGGCCGCACCGCCGAGCGCCCCGATCTCGTCGACGACCGAGGCCGCGGAGTCCGCATCGAGGTCGTTGACGACGACGCGGGCGCCCGCGCGCGCATAGGCGAGCGCGTAGGCGCGGCCGAGGCCCCGGCCGGCGCCGGTGATCACCGCCACCTGGCCGTCGAGGGCACCGCCGGTCGGTAATGGGCGCTCGCCCACTACCGCGCCGCAGCCTCGCGGAAGCGCGTCGTGCGGTGCACGGGATCCGTGTCGATCTTGGGGATCACGTGCTCGCCCATGAGCCGGATCATCTCGAGCGTGTCCTCGTGGCGGGCGGAGCCGGTCCCGAAGACCAGCTGGTCACAGCCCGCCTCCTCCCATCGCCGGCACTGCTCCAGCGCGTGGTCGGGGTCGCCGCAGATGCCACCGCGCTCGCGGGCCACGGGGATGTCCTCGGCGGTGGCATCGGGCATCAGCGCGGGCCACACGGGGATCTCCGCCGGGTGCGGGAACGTGTCGTGGTAGCGGTACACGTTGCTGGCCAGGTAGCTGTTGTGCGGCCGGGTAGCCGCCTCGATCGCTCGCCGGTCGTCGTCGGCGACGAACGCGCCGGTCGTGACCATGATGTTGTCGTTGACGAACGCGCCGACCGGCTCCGGCTCCCTGACGGCCTTCTTGTACGCCTTCATCACCGGCTCGAGCTCCTGGATCGAGCCCACGGAGAACCCGAGCACGCCGAGCCCCCGCCGCCCGGCCATCTCGTAGCTGCTGACGTTGCCGGCGGCGTACCACATGGCCGGGTGAGGCTTGCACCAGGGCTTCGGCAGGACCTTGCGCGGCGGCAGCGACCAGTACTTGCCCTCGTAGCCCTCGTACTCGTCCTGGAGCCACATCTTGGGGAACTCGGCGATGACGTCCTCCCAGATCTCCCGGGTCCGGCTCAGGTCGCTCATCCCCGGCAGGAACGCCAGGATCTCGTGGCTGCCGGCGCCCCGTCCCGTGCCGAACTCGAATCGCCCGCCCGACAGGTGATCGAGCATGGCCACCTTCTCCGCCACCTTGGCGGGGTGGTTGACCTGTGGCAGCGGGTTGAAGATGCCCGAGCCGAGGTGGATCCGATCGGTGGCCCGCGCCAGGTAGGCCAGCGCCACGTCGTTCGCCGACATGTGGGAGTACTCGTCCAGGAAGTGGTGTTCGGTGGCCCAGACGTACTTGAACCCCGCCTTGTCGGCGGCGATGACGCACTCGATGTCCTGCAGCAGGGCGGTGTGCTCGGCATCCGGATCTGCCTCACGTCGATAGCCCGGGACGAATCCCTGGATGAAGATGCCGAACTCCATGGCTCTCGCCTTCTGTTCGAGGGTCAGGTCAGGGTCAGGACGCCGCGATTGAGCTTGCCCGCCTCGAGGTCGGCGAGGGCCCGCTCGATGTCCCCGAGGTCATAGGTCTGGCTGACCATCTCGTCGAGCATGAAGCGGCCATCCAGGTAGAAGCGCGTTATGAGGGGCACGTCGTGGTGGGGCCGCGTCTGGCCGTAGCGGCACCCCAGGATCGACTTGTCGTTGTAGAGGTTGCCGACCACGAAGCTCGCCTCCGTTCCGAGCTTGGGGACGCCGAGCAGCACGCAGGAGCCGCCGGTCCCGAGCATGTCGATCGCCTGGCGGACGAGTGCGGGGTGCCCGACGCACTCGAACGCGTAGTCGAAGCCCGCGGGCACCAGCTCCTTGGCGGCCGCCACGGTGCCCTCCGGATGCTGCGACGCGTCGATGAAGTCGGTGGCGCCGAACTGCCGGGCCACGGCCTCCTTCAGCGGGTTGGCGTCGATCGCCACGATCCGGCCCGCCGACGCCAGCCGGGCGCCCTGGATGACCGATTGACCGATCCCGCCCGCGCCGATCACCGCCACGGTCTCGCCGGGCCGGACCTTGGCACGGTTGAGCACCGCGCCGGCGCCGGTGACAACTGCGCAGCCGATCAGGGAGGCGGCATCAAGCGGAACCGCCGGATCGATCACCACCGCCTGGTGCTCGTGGACGACCGTGCGCTCCGAGAAGACGCCGAGGTTGGCGAACGCCGGCACCTGCCGGCCGCCGGTGGTGAAGCGGGTGTCGGACCAGCCGAATGGCCGGCGGCAGTGCGTGGGCAGCCCGCGATCGCACGCGTCGCACTGGCCGCAGTGGCCGAGCGTGACCAACACGACGTGGTCGCCGGGCGTCACACCGGTGACCGCGGCGCCGACCTCCTCCACTATCCCGGCCCCCTCGTGGCCGAGCACGATCGGCGGCGGCATGGGAATGGTCCCGTCGATGACGGAGACGTCGCTGTGGCAGAGCCCGGCGCGGTGGATCCGCACCGCGACCTCGCGCAGGCCGGGCGGCCGCACCTCGACGTCGTCGCGCACCTCGAGCTCGCCGGTCCAGACGATCGCTCTCATAGGGGGCCTCCTTCAGCCGGGCCAGACGATGCTCTGCAGCTCGCTGTAGGCGTGCAGCGCGAACGAGCCCCCGTCCCGCCCGATGCCGCTCTTGCGGAACCCCCCGAACGGGGTCTCCGGGTTGCGGGCCAGCGTGTTGAGGCCGACGTTGCCGGCGCGCAGGCGCTGCGCGACCCGCATGCCTCTGGCGGTGTCGCGCGTCCAGACGTAGTCGTAGAGGCCGTAGTCGCTGTCGTTGGCGACGGCGATCCCCTCCTCGTCCTCGTCGAAGGGAATGGCCACGACCACGGGACCGAAGATCTCCTCGCGGGCCACCACCATGCCGTTGTGGCATCCGGCGATGAGCGTGGGGGGCCAGAAGAACCCGCGCTCGGCCTCCGGGCGGCTGCCGCCGGCGACGAGCGTTCCCCCCTCGTCGACGCCCGAGCGGACGTAGCCCTCGATCCGGTCGCGCTGGGCTGCGCTGATGACCGGGCCGACCACGGTGGCGGGATCGAGGGGGTCGCCCACCTTGAGCACCGCGGCGATCCGTGCCAGCTTCTCCACCACCTGGTCATAGACGCCGCGCTGTGCGATCAGGCGGGTGGGCGCGGTGCAGATCTGGCCGGCGTGGAAGGCGAAGGTGCTGGCGGTGCCCTGCGCGGCGGCGTCGATGTCGGCGTCGTCGAACACCAGGCTGGCGCCCTTGCCGCCGAGCTCGAAGAGCACGCGCTTCATGTCGCGGGCGGCCGCCTCGGCGATCTTCAGCCCGATGGCGGTGCTGCCGGTGAAGCTGATCATGTCGGTCTGCGGCGCGGCCACGAGCGCCTCGGCAGATTCGGGCGTGGAGCCGACCGCCAGGTTGACGACCCCCGGCGGGAAGCCGGCCTCGTGGAACGCGTCCACCATCCTGATGACGCCGAGGGGGTCCTGGGGTGCCGGCCTGATCACGACCGTGTTGCCCATGGCCAGGGCGGGCCCCAGCTTCCCCATGACGTTGGTGATCGGCACGTTGTACGACGTGATGCAGACGACGACGCCGACCGGCTGCCGCACAGCCATCGCATTGACGAGGCCGCCGCCGGCGGACGACGGGCCGCCACCGGGATTCAGCGCCGGAGGGAGCGGGATCTCACGGGCCTCGAGGGCGCCCCGGGCATAGCGGCGCAGGCGAGACACCGCCACCGGCACCTGGGCCGTCCGCGCCATCTGGACCGTCGAGCCGGTCTCGGCCTGCACCAGCGGGATGAGCTCCGGGGTGCGCTGCTGCAGGATGTCGGCGGCCCGATCGAGGAGGCGCGCCCGCTCCTCCGGGGCAGCCCGCGACCAGCCGGGGAACGCATCGGCGGCCGCCGCGGCGGCCTGGCGTGCGTCGCCGGCGGTCGCTTCGGGGGCCAGGCCCACGACCTCCTCGGTCGCGGGATTGAGGACCTCGTAGGTGCCCCTCGAGCCCTCGACACGGTCACCGCCGATCCACAGGGAGTAGCGCTCGTCGGCGGTGGTCCCCTCGATGGCTTCCGTCTGTGCCACCCGGTCCGTTCCCCTCCGTCCGTCAGCCGGCCGCACGAGCAGCATGGCACACCTGACACCTGTGTTTCGTCGGGGCGTTCGGGCTACCCCGCGACCAGGGGGGCCACGTCGCGGCCGAACGCGGCGATCTGGTCGATGTGCTCCTCGCAACCCCGTGACGGGATCCGCACGGCCACGTGGTTGACGCCGAGCGCGACCAGCCTGCGCACGGCCTCGGCGATCGTCTCGGGGTCGCCGGTGACGGCCCAGCGGGGCACGTCGAACGACGGCCGGCCGACGTAGACGTCGACGCCGCCGCCGATGGCGAACGGCCCTTCCCGCCCGGCCTCCGCGCGCAGCCGCCGCAGGGTGGCGATGGCCGTGGCCATCCCGCCCTCGGGCGGCCCCTGCGGCAGCCAGCCGTCGCCCAGCCGGGCGGCCCGGCGCAGCGCCGCCCGGGACGACCCGCCCACCCAGATCGGCGGGCCGCCGGGCTGCACGGGACGCGGTCGTTGGCCGACCTCGCCGCCACCCCACTCGTCGGACAGGGCGGCCCGGATGGCCACGACCGCCTCGTCGGTGATGCGGCCGCGCTCGGCGAACGGCACCCCCAGCGCGTCGAACTCGCCCTCGACGTGCCCGGCCCCCACGCCGAGGATCGCCCGGCCGCCGGACAGCGCGTCGAGGGTGGCGAACGCCTTGGCGGTCTGCAGCGGGTGGCGGTAGGCGACGACGTAGACGTGCGACAGCAGCCGCACCCGCCCCGTGCAGCCGGCCAGCCACGCCAGTGTGGCGACGGTGTCGTACCACGTCGTCGTCATGGTGGCCGCCCGCTCCCGGGGGATGGCGACGTGGTCGCACACCGACACCGAATAGAAGCCGTTGGCGTCGCACGCGCGGGCGACCGCCGCCAGCTCGGGGGGCCCGGCCCCCGCCTCCCACGGCCGGGCGACGAGTGTGGATTGGGCCTGCACCGGCAGCTGCATCGTGAAGCCGAGCAGGGGCGTCGAGTCGATCACTGGTCCCCTTCCGTCGGAGGCGAGACTAGGTTGTCAGGAAAGCGGCCGCCCCCCGGTCGGCGCGGCCTGACATGATCGCGGGCCATGGCTGTCGAACGATTCCCGATCGAGCTCGGGCACATCATGATGTTCGCCCGCAGCGTCGGCGACGCGAACCCGATCTACTCCGATGAGGAGTACGCCGCCACCAGCGACGTCGGCCACGTCATCGCGCCGCCGACGTTCGTGCAGGCGGGCGCCCAGTTCGATCCCGACTGGCCGCTGCGGCCCAGGATCGGCGAGCCCTGGTTCGGCTCGGGGCGGAACGCCACGGGCACGCCGCCCCGGGATGACGGCGGCGACGGCGACGGCGGTGGTGCCGGCGGCGGCGGAGGCGGCGGCATGGCACGCGGACTCCACGCCGAGCAGCACTTCGAGTACCACCGGCACCTGCGACCGGGCGATGTCCTGCACGCGGAGACCCGACCCGGCGGGACGTGGGAGAAGGAGGGCCGGCGCGCCGGCAGGCTCGTGTTCCGCGAGACGATCACCGAGTACCGGGATCAGAACGACGAGCTCGTCGTGACCGCCCGCACCGTCGGCGTGCGCACCGAGCGGGCGCCCGAGACGACGGGCGCCGCAGGGAGGGAGGAAACGCAATGAGCCTCAGGGCGAGCGAGCTGAACGTCGGCGACGTGCACAGCGAGCTGGTCGTCGACGACCTCACCCGGACCCAGATCGTGCAGTACGCCGGCGCATCGGGCGACTACAACCCACTCCACACCGACGAGATCTTCGCCACCCAGGTAGCAGGGTTCCCGAGCGTCTTCGCCCACGGGATGCTGACGATGGGCCTGACCGGCACGATGGTCACCAACTACGTCGGCGACGGCCGGCTGCGGTCGTTCGGTGGCCGGTTTCGAGCCCAGGTGTGGCCGGGCGACACCCTGACGGCCCGCGCCGAGGTCGTCGGCATCCGAAACGACGACGCGGGGACCCCCGTCGTGGAGCTCCGGGTCTCGACGACCAACCAGGACGGGCTCGAGGTGTTCGCCGGCGAGGCGACGGCCACGGTCGACTAGTGGGCGCTCGCGGAAGTTCCGTGGATGTATCGCCGTGTCAG
>DATFVX010000006.1:0-4256 GCA_035259985.1 Acidimicrobiales bacterium
CCAGGCCCGCCGAGCCCAGGGTCCCGTCCCGGAGGACGTCGACCAGGTCGGCCGTGACCACGTGCTGGCCGCGGGCGACGTTCACGAGGCACGCGCCGGCCGCCAGCAGCGCCAGCCGCCGGCGGTCGATCAGCCCCGCCGTGCCGGGCAACAGCGGCAGGGCCAGGACGGCCACGTCCGCACCCGTCAGCGCATCGTCGAGCCGACCGTCGCCGACGACCGAGCTCGCCCCGGCCATCGGCCGCGGCTGGCGGCGGACGACGGTCACGTCACACCGGAACGGCCCGAGCAGGCGCAGCAGCGACTCGGCGATGCCGCCGCCGCCGACGATCGTGACGCGGGCGCCGAGAAGGTTGCGGCCTCGCTGCCCGGTCCACGACGTGGCGCGGGCGTAGTGGTCGAGCCCGCGCAATCCCGCCAGCGCCAACGCCAGCGCGTGCTCGGCGACGGGCTCCGCGTACACGCCCTTGCCGCAGGTCCAGGTGCGGTCGGCGTGGGCCCGGATCACGTCGACGTACGGCTCCACGCCGGCCCACGGCAGCTGCACCCAACGGAGTCCCGCATGGTCGTCGAGCACCGCGCGCAGCCCGCCGGCCTCCGCGGTCTCGGTCCACACCAGGGCCACCGCGTCGTTCGGGTCGGACAGCACTCCCCCGCCCGCCACAACCGCATCGGCGAGGAAGCTCCGCACGCCGCCCGGCAGGACGGCGACGCGGGGGCGGTCGGCCTGCGGCATCCGGGCGAGGCTACGCCGGCGGCTGGGGCGCCGCGACCACCATGCCGCGGCGCCTGGCCATCCCGCACAGGGTCCGGGCGTTGCGGACGGCCGCGCCGCCCCGGTCGTTGTTGAAGAACACGAAGACGTCGGCGGAGGCGGACGTGAGTGGCCAGGCGGCGCCCGTGCGGTCGAGCCACGTGGCGAGCGCGGTGCGCCCGTACGACGGCCTGGGCGACGCGGTGCCCTCGTGCATGCGCACGTAGCCCCAGGCGGCGGTGCGCCACAGCGGCGTCACCGGGCGTCCGAGGCGGTCGGCCCAGCACAGCGCCGCGTTGCGCCGCTGCAGCACGTCGCGCACCTCGTCGGTCCACCAGGACTCGTGCCGGGGCTCCACCGCGACGCGGCTGCCTCGGGGAAAGCAGGCGAGGCAGGCGTCGAGGGCGTCCGGCGAGGCACGGAGCGTGGGCGGGAGCTGCATGAGGTAGGGCCCCAACCGGTCGCCCAGGGCCTCGGCCCGCGACGTCAGCCGGGCAACCGGCTCGGCGGGATCGCGGAGCCGCCGGATGTGCGTGAGGTAGCGGCTCACCTTGACGGCGACGACGAACCCTGCGGGCGTCTCGTCGCGCCAGCGCTCGAACACCTCCCGGTCCGGCAACCGGTAGAAGGCGTTGTTGACCTCGACCGCGGGGAACTCCCCGGCGAAGTGCCGCAGCCACGCCCGCTGCGGCAGGCCGACGGGATAGAACACCCCCCGCCAGTCCCGGTACTGCCAGCCCGACGTGCCGACGATCAGCGGCATGCCCAGGACGTCGCCCGCCGATCCGCTCGGCCTCTCAGTCCCGGAGCTCGTACTGGACCGTGGCGCGCTCGGCCAGGATCGGCCGCACCAGGTCGCGGATGAGCGCCTGATGGTCCGGATGATCCCGGTACACGAGGTAGTCGTCAACACTCGCGAAGTCACCCACGACCACGTAGTCGTACGTGTCCTCGTTGATGCCGGCGTCCCGCCCGTGGCGGTAGTCGGCCATCGTGCCCACGGCCGCCGGCATCCCGTCGAGCCCGGCGGCCAGCGCCCGCACCTGCTCGTCGGTGGTGCCGTCCGCGAACCTGAACATCACGACGTGGCGCAGCGCCATCGGGCCTCCTCCCCCCCGGCCGCAGGGCGGCCATGCAGGGCGACGTTACCGTCAGCCTGTCCGATTCCGGCTTCCGTTCCGGGCACGGCCGGCCGGTAGCCTTGTGCCTCACGTATGCGCGGCTTCCTCGACCTCGTCAACGAGCGCGTCGTCGTCTTCGACGGCGCCTTCGGCACCTACATCCAGGAGCTCGGGCTAGGCGCCGACGAGTTCGGCGGGCCCCACTTCGAGGGGTGCAACGAGATCCTCGTGGCGACCCGGCCCGACGTCATCGCGGCGATGCACGAGGCGCACTTCCGCGCCGGTGCCGACGTGGTGGAGACCGCCAGCTTCGGCGGCTTCGCCGTCCCGCTCGGCGAGTATGGGATCCCGGAGCGGGCGCACGAGATCAGCCTCGCCTCGGCCCGCATCGCCCGCGAGGTCGCCGACGGGCACGGTGGGCTCGTCGCCGGGTCGATGGGGCCCGGCACCAAGTCGCCGTCGCTCGGGCAGATCCCCTTCACCGAGCTGCGGGACGCCTACGAGGTCATGGCCCGCGGCCTCATCGAGGGCGGGGTCGACCTGCTCATCTGCGAGACCCACTTCGACCTGCTGGCCGCCAAGGCCGCCGTCATCGGCGCCCGACGGGCCATGGCCGCCGAGGGCCGCCTGGTGCCCATCCAGCTGCAGGTGACGATGGAGCAGACGGGCACCATGTTGCTCGGCACCGAGATCGCGGCCGCGCTCGCCAGCCTGGGGGCGCTCCGGCCCGACGTCTTCGGGCTCAACTGCGCCACCGGTCCCGCGGAGATGCACGAGCACCTGCGGCACCTGTCGGCCAACGCGCCCATGCCCATCTCGTGCCTCCCCAACATGGGCCTGCCGTCGGTCGTCGACGGCAAGATGCACTACGACCTCACCCCCGAGCAGCTCGTCGAGTACCAGACGCGGTTCATCACGGAGCTGGGCGTGCAGGTGGTGGGGGGCTGCTGCGGGTCGACGCCGGAGCACACCCGCCAGCTGGCCGCGGCGGTCAAGGACCTCACGCCGGCCCGACGCGACCCGAGGCCCGAGCCCGCGGCGACGTCAATGTTCAGCATGGTGCCGTTCCACCAGGACGCCAGCTTCCTGATCATCGGCGAGCGGACCAACGCCAACGGCTCCAAGAAGTTCCGCGAGACGATGCTTGCGGGTGACTGGGACTCGTGCGTCCGCATCGCCCGCGACCAGGAGCGTGAGGGCGCCCACGTGCTCGACGTCTGCGTCGACTACGTCGGGCGCGACGGCACCGCCGACATGGACGAGGTGGCGAGCCGGTTCTCCACCCAGGTGACCGTGCCGCTGGTCCTCGACTCCACGGAGCCGCCGGTCATCGAGGCCGGGCTGCAACGGCTCGGCGGCAGGGCGATCCTCAACTCCGCCAACCTCGAGGACGGTGACGCCGAGGGCAATCGGTTCGACCGGGTCTGCCGGCTGGCGCGGGAGTACGGCGCGGCCGCGGTGTGCATGCTGATCGACGAGGTGGGCCAGGCGCGCGACGTCGAGTGGAAGCTGCGGGTCGCCCACAGGATCCACGACCTGGCGACCGAGCGCTACGGGCTCGACCCCGGCGACCTCATCTTCGACGCGCTGACGTTCCCGCTGTCGACGGGCGACGAGGACCTTCGCCGGGACGCGATGCACACCATCGAGGCCATTCGCCGCATCAAGGCCGAGCTGCCCGGGGTCTTCACCACGCTCGGCGTGTCCAACGTGAGCTTCGGCCTGTCGCCCGCCGCCCGCCACGTCCTCAACTCGGTGTTCCTCCACGAGTGCGTGGAGGCCGGGCTCGACTCCGCAATCGTGCACGCCGCCCGCATCATGCCGCTCAACAGGATCCCGGAGGACCAGGTCAAGGTCTGCCTCGACCTCATCTACGACCGCCGCGACCCGGCGACCGGCTACGACCCGCTGGCGGAACTGCTCGACGTGTTCGCCGACGTGAGCGTGGCCAAGCAGGAGAAGGAGGACCGCTCAGGCTGGCCCGTCGAGGAGCGCCTGAAGTCCCGCATCATCGACGGTGATCGCGACGGCCTCACCGACGACCTCGACGAGGCGATGGCCGCCGGGATGCCGGCGCTGGACATCATCAACGACGTCCTCCTCGCCGGCATGAAGGTCGTCGGCGAGCTGTTCGGCTCCGGCCAGATGCAGCTCCCGTTCGTGCTCCAGTCGGCCGAGACGATGAAGGCCTCGGTGGCCCATCTCGAGCCCCACATGGACAAGGTCGACGGCGGCTCCGGCAAGGGTCGGATCGTGCTCGCCACCGTCAAGGGCGACGTCCACGACATCGGCAAGAACCTGGTCGACATCATCCTCACCAACAACGGCTACGAGGTGCACAACCTCGGCATCAAGATCGGCATCGCCGAGATGATCGAGAA
>DATFVX010000007.1:0-3104 GCA_035259985.1 Acidimicrobiales bacterium
GCCCGTCCACCCGGCGATCGTCCGCATCGACGCGAGCCTGCAGAGCCGCAGCCAGGGCCCAGGCCAACTCGACCTGCAGCCGCTGCTGAACCGGGTCGCTCAGGTCCGGGCGGTCGGCGCCGAGCCCCTCGTGATCCTGTCCTACATGCCGCGCTGGCTCGGCCAGCCCCGAGCGACCGCCGGGCAGGACCCCACCCGCATGGGCCCCGACGACCTCGACGCCTGGCAGGACGTCGTCACCGAAGTCGTGCGGAGCCTCGCCACCGCGCCGGAGCCCGCGTACCGCTTCGAGGTCTGGAACGAGCCCGACATCTTCGTGTTCTGGCTGGACACACCGGAGCGGTTCGTCGAGATGGCCCTGCGCACGCACCGCGCGGTGGCCGACGTCGCCCGCGAGACCGGCCTCCCGCTCGAGGTGGGCGGTCCCGGGTCGGCGCTCGGGCTGAACGACGCCATGCTCCGCTACGTCCGCGCCGTGGCCGAGGCCGGCCTGCCGCTCGACTTCATCAGCTGGCACAACTACGCCAACTTCCCCTTCCTCGGTCCCGACGGCGCGGAGGGCAACCTGCCCGAGGACCTCTACCGGCTCCTGGCCCGGCGCAATCCCGACGCCACGCCCCTGCGCTACTCGGCGGAGATCAGGGACATCCGGGGCCGGGTCGACGCCGCGCTGGCCGGCAGTGGCCTGTCGCCCGAGCTCGTCATCGACGAGTGGAACGTCTGCGCCGGCGGCTACGACCTCCGGCACGACACCGCCGAGGGGGCGTCACTCGTCGCCGGCACGCTGGTCGAGATGGAGCGGGCCGGCCTCGATGCCGCCGCCATCTACCGAGCGGTCTCCGGCGGCGAGGACCGGCCGGGCGACTGGGGCATCGTCCACGCCGACGGCACGCCCAAGCCCTCCTGGTGGGTCTTCCGGGCCTGGTGGGCGATGACCGGCGATCGGTTGCGCACGAGCGGCGACGACGCGACTTCCGGCTTGTGGGCCCGCGCGACCCTCGACGCCGGCTGTGTGTCCGTGCTGCTGGCGAACTTCGTCGCCACCGGCAGCCCGGCCCGCACGGTCGAGGTCGACCTACAGGGGGACCTGCCCCTGTGCCGCGGCCGGCGGATCACGACCGTGGGGGCGCTCGACGGCTCATCCACGACCCTCGCCGAGCCGCACACAGTGCGGTTCGGCACGCACCAGTCCGTCACCGTGCCCATGGCGTCCCAATCGGTCGCCCTGGTGCAGGTCAGCTGCCCGAACTAGGGAAGCCTGGAAAACACCTGCCGGCTAGCTCGTTCACCCCGGGTCGTGGTCGGAGGTCGGGGCCGGGCAGGATTCCACCAGTCTCGGCGCCGACCGCTCTGTCCCGGGCCAGGGGCCCGCCGGTGTCCGCTGCGGGCTGGGTGCAGCCCATTGCGCGCAGTCGCCGATCGCGCCGCGGAGCAGGTCGCGCAGCCGCGCGTCAGGGTCCGAGACGCAGGCGTGGGCGATGCCGATCACCGCGTGGCGGACGGTGTTGGGCGCGCCGTGCCGCTGGATGCTTCTGACCGTGGCGGGTCCCAGGCTCCCGGCGAAGTCACGCGCCCAGCGTGCCGCGTCGGGGACCTCGGCCAGCACCTGCCGGCTGCGCGGGTCGAGCGTCCCCGCTGGCCTTCCGTCGAGCTCGTTCCGCGCCCGCTCGGCGGCCAGGACTGCGACCGCCAACATGCGTTGCCGTTCGGCCGCGGCGACCGGCAGCGCGGCGGTTGCGGACCGCAGCATGATCTGCACGTCCACGTGCGGATTGTCGCTGGTCAGCCCGATCACCGCGGGAACCAGCTCGACCAGATGTCCTCGACCCGCGTCAGAGGTGGTGTCGTTCACGAGCCGCGCCAGGTACCCGAGCAGAGGGTGGGTGCACCGCGGGTGATCGCTCCACCGCTCGCCGGCGAGGTAGGACGCCAGCTCCATGAAGCAGGCGCCCTTGCGCGGGTTCCGGTGCTTGCCCCGGGTGAGCGTCGGGACCAGGTCGGGTACGTGAGCGCTGCGACCGTACATGAGACGCCCCCCACTCGTCGGCGGCTTCCTGGCCCCAGTGTGCGACTTTCTGCTCCGTCTGACCAGCCCGTCTCGGGGCGCGGCCTCCTAGACAGCTGATCCCGCGTCGACTTCCGCCAGGTCGGCGAAGGCGCTGGCGGCCCTATCGACCGCGGCGTCGACGAGATCGTCGGACAGCACGGTCGACGTGGCGAGGAGCCCGCGGGGGGCGAAGAACAACCCGTGGTCGAGGCAGGCGAGGTGGAAGGCGGCCATGCGCGGCCCGTCGACCCGCTCAGGGTTGGTCGGGGGCACGTCGGGGCTCAGGAACACGTTGAGCAGCGAGCCCGCCCGGCGCACGCTGAACGGCACACCGTGCTCGGCCGCCGCCCGGGTCAGCCCGCCGGCCAGCCGGCCGCACCACTGGTCGATGGCCACGATCCGCTCTGCGGTCAGCTCACGGACCGAGGCCGCGCCGGCGGCCATCGTCACCGGGTTGGCGTTGAAGGTGCCCGACAACGGGAGCCCTCCCCGAGCGGGATCGGTGACCTGCAACACGTCGGCGCGGCCGCCCAGCGCACCGACCGGGAACCCGCCGCCGATGAGCTTGCCGAACGTGGTGAGATCCGGCTCGACCCCGGCCAGGGCCTGGGCACCGCCGGGAGCGAGGCGGAACGTGATGACCTCGTCCAGGACGAACAGGGCGCCGGCGGCTCGGGCCGCGTCGCCCACCCGCGCGAGGAAGCCCGGCGGGGCGGGGACCACGCCGGACGATCCCATGACCGGCTCCAGGATCACGCAGGCGATCTCGTCGCCACGGTCGGCGAGCACGGCCTCGAAGGCGGCGGCGTCACCGAACGGGGCGATGACGGTGTCGGGGCCGTCCTTCCCCAGGTTGCCTACCTCGTAGTCGTCGTAGCTGCCGTGGTACCCGTACCGGGCCATCAGCACCGTGCGCCGGCCGGTCACCTCACGGGCGACCATCGCCGCGTGCATGGTCGCCTCGGTGCCGGAGTTGCAGAACCGCACCCGCTCCACCGACGCGACCCGATCGATCAACAGCTCGGCCAGCTCGAGCATGGGCTCGTTGGCCGCCGCC
>DATFVX010000008.1:0-17177 GCA_035259985.1 Acidimicrobiales bacterium
CGTCGACGACGTCCGCGGCCACCGCGCCGTCGTCGAGCGGGGGCGGGGGCTTCGGCGGCGGCTTCGGCGGCGGGGGCGTCGGCGGCGGCGCCGGTGGGGGCGGCGGCGGCAGCTGGTAGCCGCCCCGCCCGAGCCCGCCCACACCGTTCCGGCGTCCAAAAGCGCCGGATTCCGACACATCCGAACGCCGGAACGCATCGACGGACGGCCCGGGTAGGGACTCGGGCGCCAGGCGACCGCTCGCTAGTCCGTTGCGATCGCCTCGAGGACGTCGAGCTTGGCCGCCCG
Organism: Acidimicrobiales bacterium; assembly: GCA_035259985.1. Taxonomy (GTDB): domain Bacteria; phylum Actinomycetota; class Acidimicrobiia; order Acidimicrobiales; family VFJN01; genus DASQUK01. The sequence continues at coordinate 289 of DATFVX010000008.1, forward strand.
GCGTGCGGGGCGGACCGCCGCGACCACCCCGACGATGGCGCCGAGCGCCACCACCACGCCGAGCTGACCCGCCGGGACTGAGAACGCTCCGAGCCCTTCGGCGGCCTCGATCGTCTTGACCATCGCCCAGCCAAGGAATGTGCCCAGGCCGAGCCCGCCGACGGTGCCGAACAGCGCCACCACCAGCGCCTCGCCGCGCACCATCCGGCGCAGCTGCCGCCGGCTCTGCCCCACGGCCCGGAGCAAGCCCAGCTCGCGGGTGCGCTCGTGGATCGACAGCGACAGGGTGTTGGCGATGCCCATGAGGGCGATCACGATGGCCATGACCAGAAGCACGTAGATGATGGTGAGCATCTGGTCGATCTGGCCGGCGACCGAGTCGACGTACTCCTGGCGGTCCTGGACGTCCGGCGCCCCGAACCGGTCGGCCACCGGCTGGATGGCGGCCTCGCCCTGGGCGGTCGACACGCCGTCGGCCAGGTCGACGAGCAGCACCACGTCGCTCGCCCGGGTGGCCGCGTGGGGCTGGTACGCCGCCTTGGGCAGGACCACGCTGTCCACCAGCTCGTCGTTCTCGAAGATCGCGCCCACCCTGAGCCGTTCGGTGGCGCCGTCCGCATACGACACCGGCAGCGTGCCGCCCAGGGCGACGCCGTGGTCCGCGGCGTAGTCGGCGAACAGCGCCACGTCCCCCGTGCCGAGCCCGTCGATGGAGCCCTGCGACACGTCCAGGTCGAGGACCCGGCCGAACGACGCCGGATCGATGACCGAGGCCACCGTGTCGCCGCCGTCGACCACCATCGGGGCGATCCCCAGGCCGGTGGCCACCTCCACCTCGGGGAGCTCGCGCACGGCGGGCTCCAGCTCGGGGGTCAGGCCGGCGCCGCTGAAGTCGGTCTGGGCGATCACGAGGTCACCGGCGAACTGCTGGCCCACCACGTCGTCGATCGACTGCTTGACCGACGCCGCCACCACCGTGAACAGCGTGACCACGGCGACGCCGACCATCAGCGCCGATGCGGTACCGGCGGTGCGACGGGGGTTGCGCATCGCGTTGCGCCGGGCCAGCGTGCCGCTCAGGCCGCGCCGCAGCGTCAGCGGCCCACCCAGCAGGCCGGCGACCGGGCGGGCCGCAACGGGCCCGAGGAGCACGAAGCCGACCACCACCAGCAGCGCACCGAGCCCGGTCATGGCCAGCGAGCCGTCGCCCGCCGTGCCGCCGACCGTGGCGGCGATGCCGATCGCGGCGACGAGCGCGCCCACGAGGCCACGCACCCACGAGGCACCCGACCGGTCGACCGCCACGTCACGGAGGGCGGCCAGCGGCGCGACCCTCGACGCCTTGAGGGCCGGGCCGACGCTGGCGAACAGCGTGGCCACGGCGCCGACAACGGCGGCGGCGACGAGGGCGGTGGTCTCGACCACCAGGGCGGTGCCCGCGACCGCGAACCCGGCCGACTCGCTGAGCGCACTCAGGCCCGCGGCGAGGCCCACGCCGGCCGCAACGCCGATGGCCGAGGCCAACACGCCCACCACCAATGCCTCGACGACCGTGGACGCCAGCACCTGCCGGCGCGACGCACCCAGGGCCCGCAGCAGGGCCGACTCGCGGGTGCGCTGGGCCACCAGGATCGAGAACGTGTTGTAGATGCTGAACGTGGCCACCACGAGGGCGATGCCCGCGAACACCAGCAGGAACGCCTTGAAGAACCCGAGAAAGTCGCTCTCGAGGTTGGCCTGCTGTTCGTCGGTGAGCGCCGCACCGGTGAGCGCCTCGGACCCGTCGGGCAGGGCCGGCTCGAGCCGATCCACCAGCTGCTGCTGGCTCACGCCGTCGTCGGCGACGACGAGGACGTCGGAGATCTGGTGCGGCTCCGGCAACAGGACCTGCTGGGCGAACTCGGTGGTGAACGCGGCGTAGGTCATCGGGCCGGCGCTGTCGGCCCCCGCCTCGCCGAACGTGGCGATCCCGACCACCGTCGCCTCGACGGCCTCGGGGGTGCGGATCGTGGCGGTGTCGCCGACCTCCAGGTCGCCCTTGTCTGCCGACGCCCTGTCGATGACGACCTCGCCCGGCCCCTCGGGGGCGCGGCCGTCGGCGATCTGCCACGGGTTGATGCCGGGGTCCGCGATCCAGTTCCCGGACTGTGTGGGTGGACCGTTGCCGCCGATCGGATCGCCGTCGGACCCGACGATCTGGCCGACCCCGTAGATCTCGGGAACGGCCGTGGCGACGCCGTTGACGGCGGCGACGTCGTCGACGACCGAGGCGTCGAGGAGGCCCCGCTCACTGACGTCTTCGTCGCCGACCTCGGTGGCGCTGCGCACGACCGCGTCGGTGCCGGCGTTGGCCTCGCTGAACATGTCGCCGAAGCCGGTCTCCATCGTGTCGCCGAGCACGAGGGTCCCCGACAGGAACGCAACGCCCAGCACCACGGCCGAGCTGGTGGCCAGCAGGCGCCGCTTGTGGGCCCCGATGCTCTTCATCGTCGTCCGCCACATTGGATCAGCTCCCGACCTTCGCGGTGTTTCCCGCTCTTGTCGCCATGGGCGACGGGCCGCTCGGGCCACGGTCTGGCCCAAGGGCCAGACCTCGCAAGCGCTCGAGCACCCGCTCGGCGGTGGGACCGACCATCTGGTCGACGACCCGGCCGTCGGCCAGGAACACGACGGCGTCGGCGTGGGCCGCGGCCACCGGGTCGTGGGTGACCATGACGATGGTCTGGCCGAGCTCGTCGACCGCCCGGCGCATGAACGCCAGGATCTCGCCACTGCTGCGGGAGTCGAGGTTGCCGGTGGGCTCGTCGGCGAAGACCACCGACGGCCGGCTGGCGAGCGCCCGGGCCACGGCCACCCGCTGCTGCTGGCCGCCGGACAGCTCGGCGGGCCGGTGCTTCAGCCGGTCACCCAGGCCGACCGTCTCGACGATGCTGCGCACCCACCGCCTGTCGACTCGGCGTCCGGCCAGGTCGAGCGGCAGGGTGATGTTCTCCCCGGCACTCAGCATCGGCAGGAGGTTGAAGGCCTGGAACACGAAGCCGACGTGGTCGCGCCGCAGCCGCGTGAGCTGCTTCTCCGAGAGCCCGCCGAGGTCGACATCGCCGATGAAGGCCCGCCCCGAGGTGAGCGTGTCGAGCCCGGCCAGGCAGTGCATGAGGGTCGACTTGCCCGACCCCGAGGGCCCCATGATGGCGGTGAAGCGCCCGGCCGGCAGCGCCAGGCTCACGCCGTCGAGGGCGCGCACCGCGGTGACGCCCTTGCCGTACACCTTCACCGCCGCTTCGGCACGGACCGCGATGGGAGCGGGGGACGCGCCCAACCCGGCCGTCGTCGTGGTCATCACGTCGCTGGAAGTCATTGTTCTCCGCTCTTGCTGCTCCGCAGCGGGCCGCTCGGGCCACGCTCGCTCTCTCGCCCTTCGGGACGCTCGCTCATGTTCCCGACGGTACGGATGTGCCTCCCGAGCGTGAATGGAGCGCCCCGGCGTCTTGCGGGTGGGGGTAGCCCCACCCCACCAGGGGAATCGGCGCCTCGGTCGCCGCCCGTACGCCCGGCGTTCACGAGGGCGTCGACGAGCCTTTGACCAATCGTTGACACTGATGCCCTTCATCCGGGCGCCCGCCTGTCCTAGCCTGCGTGCCGTGCAGTCGGCGTCGAGGGTGACCGCGCGGGCGTTCGCCACTGCCCTGGTCCTGGGGGGCCTGGGCGCGTCTCTGGTGTCCCTGCCGGCGGGCGCGGCTCCGCGCGAGGCGGAACCGGCGGCGAAACCGGTGGCGGTTCCGGCGACCAACTCGTTCCCGGTGCCGGCGCCGCACCAGGCGACGTTCTCCGACGACTGGCATGCATGCCGGGACGGCTGCCGGCGCAGGCACAAGGGCAACGACATCTTCGCCCCGGAGGGCTCCCCGATCGTCGCGGTCGAGGCCGGCGTCATCGCCAAGGTGGACGGCACCGACGACAGCAACGGGGGCCTGAGCATCTGGCTGCGGGGCGATTCGGGTGTGGCCTACTGGTACGCCCACAACTCCGCTAACTACGTGACCGCGGGGCAGCGGGTCGGTCGGGGCCAGCTGATCGGTCGGGTGGGGCACACCGGCAACGCCCGGACGACGCCCTCGCACATCCACTTCCAGATCAACCGGTGCGGCGAGTTGTCGAGCAGCGAGCCGTGCACGGTCGACCCGTTCGGCTTCATCGGCCGCTGGACCCCGGGCCAGGTCGGCGGCGGCGCCGACGCGCTGGGCCTGTACCGGCGGTCCCGCGCCACCGCCGAGCTGCGGATCGAGGGTGGCTCGGCGCTGCCGGCGTTCCGCTACGGCCAGGCTCCCGAGGCCGGCACCCTGCCCGTGGCCGGCGACTGGAACGCCGACGGGACCGACACCGTCGGCATCTACCGGCGCCTCGACGCCACCTTCTGGTTGCGGGACGAGGCCGGCAGGGCATCGGCGTCGGTGCCGTTCGGCACGCCCGGCGATGGCGACGTCGTGCCCGTGGCCGGCGACTGGAACGGCGACGGCCGCGACACCGTCGGGCTCTACCGGCGGGCCGACGCCACCTTCGTGCTGCGCGACGACGCCGGCGGGACGTTGCCCGGCGTCCGCTTCGGGTGGCCGGGCGCGAACGACGTGTTGCCGGTCGTGGGCGACTGGGACGGCGACGGCCGCGACAGCCTGGGCCTGTACCGGTCCGCCGACGAGGTCTTCCTACTGCGCGACGAGGCCGGCCGCGACCTTCCCCCGGTCACCTTCGGCACGCCCCGGGTAGCGGCAGTTCCGGTGGCCGGCGACTGGGACGGCGACGGCCGCGACACCGTGGGCACGTACGAGCGGGCAACCGGCACGTTCGAGCTCAGCGGACCCGACCCGGCCCGGCCCACCCGCGGCGCCACGGCCCTCGAGACCGAGGACCGGCCCGCTGCCGACCTGTTGCCCCTGGTCGGCGACTGGAACGGGCTCGACCTCGTCACGCTCGACGACTTGAACGCGATCTTCGGCCCCTTCGCCGACGCGGCTGCGGTGAAGGCCCAGCTGCCGGCGCTGAACGAGGCCATGCTCCGGTCCGGGGCCACCACCCCCGCCCGCAAGGCTGCGTTCCTGGCGACCGTCCACAACGAGAGTGGCTTCCGGGCCGACGCCGTCGAGGTGAGCAATCCGTCCACCTACCGGGGGCGCGGCTTCATCCAGCTCACCGGCGACTTCAACTACCGCGCCGCCGGCGCCGATCTCGGGGTCGACCTGGAGGCGAAGCCCGACCTCGCGGCCACCCCGACGACCAGTGCCCAGGTCGCCGCCTGGTACTGGACCGTGGCCCGCGACATCAACTACGCCGCCGACCGCTTCGACATGGCGGCGGTCAACATCGCGGTCGGGTACCAACCGAGCGTCCGCGAGGACACCGAACGCTGCGGCGACTTCGTCCGGGCACTCAAGTGGTTCAGCGGCGGCAAGCTCTCCCGAGACGTGAACTGCGAGCGCTCGGTGACGTCCCAGCTGTTGGCGTGGTCCAGCATCCTCGGCTCCGGGGCCGGGGAATCGTCGAGCGGGACGCAGGTCTCGATCGAGGCCCCCGACCGCGGCGCCATCGCCGTCGCCGCTCCGGTGCCCGGATCCGCCGGCACCCTGACGACGGGGCAGCCCGGAAGGCCCCCGGCGGCGACCGGGTCCACCGCCGGGCCGGCGTTGCCGCCCGCCACCACGGCACCCACGACCCGACCGGCGGGGCCGGGCGGCACCACCACGACGACTGCGCCGCCCACCTCCGGGCCACCCACGACCGCGCCGCCCAGCACCACGCCGCCCACGACCGCGCCGCCGCCCACCACCACGACGACGACGCCACCGGCGCCGAGCACCACGACGACCACCACCGTGCCGTGCGATCCGAACACGACGACCAGCGGCACGACAACGACGACGACCACGACGCCCACGTCGTGCCCGACGACGACCACCACCACAGCGCCGTCCACCTCCACCGCCCCGTCGTCGGCGCCGTCTTCCTCCACACCGACGTCCGGCCCCTGACCCACCCCGAACCTGCGGCGGATCGCGCCCCTCCGGGGGCTGCAGCCACCGCACGTTCGGTCAGTCGAGGGCGTAGGTGATCGTCACGTCGCCGTTGTCGGACGTCGCCCTGATCGTGCGCTCGCCGTCGGGGTCCGTCCGGATGGGGAACGACACGGTGCCGTTGTCGCTGTCGGCCTCGACGTTGTACGCGATGGCGCCGACGTCGGGGATCACGACGTCGACGGAGCCGTTGTCCGACCTGGCGACGACGTCGTCGGGCGGGTCCAGGAACTCGAGCCTCACGTCGCCGTTGTCCGACGACGCCTGCGCCCGCGACGCCTGCCGGATCGCAGTGGCGGTCACCGAGCCGTTGTCGCTGCGGACCTCGATGTTCCCCTCGATCCGCGCCAGCTCGACCCGGCCGTTGTCGGAGGACGCCTCGACGTCGGCGCCGACGTCGGTCACGGTGACCCGTCCGTCGGAGGCGTGGACGACGACCGCGAGGTCGGACGGGACCTCGACCGTGTAGCGCACGCTGCACCAGTCGGCCAGGAATGCCGGGCAGCTGGCGTGGATGACGAGCCGGTCCCCCTCGCGCCGCACGTCGTGGCCGGTCGGGCGCAACCCGTCGCTGATGTGCGCGTTCACGGTGACGTCGTCCGCATCGCCCACGCCGACGACGCGGACCGACCCGGAGTCGTTGTCGATGTCGACGCTCCGCAGCCCGGCGGCGTCGAACGTCGACACCTCGGTGCGTTCCTCGTGCGCCAAGCCGCTGGCCACGCTGCTCGCGCCGTAGAGCAACACGGGCAGGGTGACGAGGCTGCCGACGACGAGCCAGGTGCGGCGGACTCGCCGCGAGGGGGTGACGGTGTCGGGCATCGCAGGTCCCTCAGGTCTCCAGCCACCGCAGCACGGCGAGCACGCGCCGGTGGTCGTGCTCGGTGGGCGGCAGGTCCAACTTGGTGAAGATGTTGCTGACGTGCTTTTCCACGGCGCCGTCGCTCACGACCAGCTCACGGGCGATGGCGCCGTTGGAGCGGCCCTCGGCCATGAGCCCGAGCACCTCGCGCTCGCGTGGCGACAGGCGGTCCAGCGGGTCCCGTCGACGCGACCGGGCGAGCAGCTGGGCCACGACCTCGGGGTCGAGCACCGTGCCCCCGGCACCGACCCGCCGGACGCCGTCGAGGAACTCGGCGACGTCGGCGATGCGGTCCTTGAGCAGGTAGCCGAGGCCGCTGGTGTCGTCGGCCAACAGGTCGGTGGCGTAGGTCTCCTCCACGTACTGCGACAGCACGAGGATGGCGATGGCGGGCCACCGGTCCCGGATCTGGAGCGCGGCGCGCAGCCCGTCGTCGGTGTGGGTGGGGGGCATCCGCACGTCGACGACAGCGAGGTCGGGCTGGTGGCGCTCGACGACGGTGAGCAGGTCGTCGGCGTTGTCGACGGCGGCGACCACCTCCTCCCCGGCGTCGGCGAGGAGCCGGGTGAGCCCGGCCCGCAGCAGGACGGAGTCCTCGGCGATCACGATCCGCACGGGAGCTCCACCAGAAGCGTCGTCGGTCCGCCCGGCGGGCTGACCACGTGCATGGTGCCGCCGTGGGCCGTGACGCGGTCGTGGAGGCCGGTCAGGCCGGTGCCCCGCCCGGGCCGGGCGCCGCCGCGACCGTCGTCGCGCACCTCGATGACCAGGCGGTCGCCGGCCCGCGCGATCGTGACCACGGCGCCGGTGGCCTCCGCGTGGCGGGCGACGTTCGTGAGCGCCTCCGCCACGACGAAGTAGGCAGTGCTCTCCACGGCCGGCGGCGGGCGCTCGGCCACGTCGATGTCGAGGCGGACCGGCACCGGCGAACGGGCCACGATCGCCGACAGGGCGGCGTCGAGGCCGCGGTCCTCGAGGATCACGGGATGGATGCCGCGGACCAGGTCGCGGATCTCCTTCAGCGCGGCCTTGGCCTCCTCGTGCGCCTCGGCCACCAGCGCGCGCCCGCCCTCGGGGTCGGACTCCAGCCGTTCGCGGGCGTCGCCCAGGTCCATGGCCAGGGCAACGAGGCGCTGCTGGGCACCGTCGTGGAGGTCACGCTCGATGCGCCGCCGCTCGGCCTCCGCGCTGTCCACGGCCGCAGCCCGGCTCTCCTCGAGCTCCGCCACGCGTTGGTCGACCTCCTCCTGCGGACGGAGGCTCAACAGCCGGCGACCGGTGGCGACGTCGACCGCCGCCATCGCCTGGGTCACCCAGGGCGCCACCAGCACCAGGCCGACGGCCCCCACCAGCGCCGCGGCCGCCGCGCCGAACCCCTGTGAGACCTCGAACAGCCAGAACTTCGCGGTGCCCCCGGGCATGTGGCTCACGTAGAACGGCAGCCCCAGCAGCGCCGCCGAGCCGGACCAGGCGGCGATCGTCGGAATCGCCGTCAGCAGGCTCACAGGCAGGCGCACCACGCCGTAGACGATCTCGCGCCAGCGCGGGCGCGTCTTCACCCGCTCGACCAGCCGGCGCCACAGCGAGGTCTCCCGCAGCGGCGGCACCGGATCGACCAGCTCGATGCCCAACAGCGCGGCGTAGCGGCTGCGCTCGACGTGGCCGATGCCGCGGGCCACCACGAACAGCAGCCAGACGAACGGCAGGGCCAGCGGGAACGTGATGAGCAGGCTCACCGACAACGCCAGCAGGGTGACCATCAGGGTGAACGTCACCGTGCCCACGAACACGCCGAGGACGATGTGCGTGAGCCGCCACCATGTCAGCGCCTCGCGCCAGGGGCGGAGCAGGTCTCGAACCACGGGAACACCGTAAGGAACTCTGGCACGGGGCGACATGGAGCAGGCGTGAAACCCGCAGGTGGGGTTGTCCCCACCCGTGTTGGTGAGGCGCGGCCGCTCGTACTGCGGACGCGGTAGGGGCCGATGCTCCGGGCGGGCGATGCCGAGCGCCGGCCGCCGCCGTACCGTGCTGTCCGTGGCGTCCACCGACCCCGCCCCTGTACTGCGCGCCCGAGCCGCCCCGCCACAGCCGCTCGCGCGCGGGCCTGCCCGTCTTGGCGTGCGATGGGTCGACATCCTCATCTCGGTGGCGCTTGCGATCCTGCAGGTGGGCGCAACCGCGGCCGCCGGACACAACCAACCCGAGCGCACGACGCTCGGCGCGGCCGGCGTCGCCCTGCTGCTCGCCGGGCCGGCGGCGCTGCTGGTGCGTCGCCGCTGGCCCGAGGCGGCGCTGGCCGTCGCCCTCGCGGCCGACCTCGCATACTGGCTGACCGACTATCCCCGGGGCCCCGCCGGCTTTCCGTCGCTGATCTTCGCCTTCGTGTACGCCGTGCTGGCCGGGCGCCGGGTGTTCGCCTGGGGCACCCTCGCCGTCGGGTACGTGGCGTTCACGGTCCTCCCGCCGCTGCTCGACCAGGAATCGTGGAGCGTGGGCCGGGCGCTCGGCCTTGCGGCATGGCTGCTCGTGCTGGGCACCGGGGCCGAGATCCTTCGCAACCGCCGCGAGCGGCAGGCCGAACTGGCCCACGTCCAGGCCGAGGAGGCGCGCCGCCGCGCCAGCGATGAGCGCCTGCTGATCGCCCGCGAGCTCCACGACGTCCTGGCCCACAACATCTCGCTCATCAACGTGCAGGCCGGGGTCGCGCTTCACCTGCTCGACGAGCGACCCGACCAGGCCCGCCCTGCGCTGGCGGCCATCAAGGACGCCAGCAAGGAGGCGCTCGGCGAGCTGCGGTCGGTCCTGGACGTGCTGCGACGGGGCGACGACGGGGCGAACGCGCCGCTGGCTCCGACCGCCGGGCTCCGCGACCTGCCCGGGCTGGTGGAGCGCACACGCGCCGCCGGCCTGGACGTGGCGCTCGACGTCGTCGGCGACGAGCGGCCGGTGCCCGCGGGTGTGGACCTGGCGGCCTTCCGCATCGTGCAGGAGGCCCTGACGAACGTCGTCCGCCACTCCGGGGGCGCCAGCGCACAGGTGCGACTCGACTACGGCGACCACCAGCTGACGGTGCAGGTCGACGACGATGGGACCGGCGCGCCCGTGCCGCCGCGGGACGATCCCGGCCGGGGCATCGCCGGCATGCGCGAGCGGGTGCAGGCGCTGAACGGCACCTTCGCGGCCGGGCCCCGACCCGGCCGCGGCTTCCGGGTGCGCGCCCGCTTCCCGATCGGTGCCGGCGGGACTCCGTGATCCGCGTCGCCCTCGCCGACGACCAGGCGCTGGTCCGCGCCGGCTTCCGGGCATTGCTCGACGCCCAGGACGACATCGAGGTCGTGGGTGAGGCGGCCGACGGCGACGAGGCCGTGCGCCTCGTCCGGCGCCTCGCACCGGACGTGGTCCTCATGGACATCCGCATGCCCGGCACCGACGGCCTCGCCGCCACCAGGACGATCGCGGCCGACCAGCGGCTGTCCGACTCCCGCATCGTCATCCTCACCACGTTCGAGCTCGACGAGTACGTGTTCGAGGCCATCCGCTCCGGCGCCAGCGGGTTCCTGGTCAAGGACACCGAGCCGGTGGAGCTGCTGCGGGCCGTGCGCGCGGTGGCGAACGGCGACGCGCTCCTGTCGCCCAGCGTCACCCGCCGGCTCATCGGCGAGTTCGCCACGCGGACCCGCGAGGCCCGGCCCTCCCCCGCGCTGGACGTGCTCACGGACCGGGAGCGCGAGGTGATGGCGCTGGTCGCCGAGGGCCTGACCAACGACGAGATCGCAGAGCGGCTCTACGTCAGCCCGATGACCGCCAAGACCCACGTCAGCAGGGCGATGGTGAAGCTCGGCGCCCGCGATCGTGCGCAGCTCGTGGTCTTCGCCTACGAGTCCGGGCTGGTCCGCCCCAGCGGTGCCTAGCCGCGCCGCTCCCTGGATGCCGCTGCGCGTACCACGTAGGGAGTAGCCCACAAGCCTCCCCCGGGCCGACGCCTTCGGCGGCCTCCGGCCCGACGATGGCCGCATGTTGACATCCATCATTGCCACCCACCACGGCTGGGGCGATGGGCCCGGGCCGTGGTTCCTTGTCTTCCCCCTGTTCTGGCTCACCGTCCTGGTGCTCGCCGCCATCTGGTTCCGCCGGCGCGGCCCGTACTGGCGACAGCCGTCCACCGGCCGGTCGGTGCTCGACGAGCGCTACGCCCGCGGCGAGATCTCGGCCGACGAGTACCGGGAGCGGCTCGAGGTCCTGAAGGAGGACAAGCGATGAGCCCCGTCACCGCCAACCCCGCCCTCGCCAGGGATGCCCGCACCGACGCGGCCGCCCGGGCCGTCGAGGCCACCAAGGTCTACGGCGGGGGCGACACCGCCGTCGTCGCCCTCGACGAGGTGTCGGTCGAGTTCCCGACCGGGCGCTTCACCGCCATCATGGGGCCCTCGGGCTCCGGCAAGTCGACGCTCATGCACGTCGTCGCCGGTCTCGACACGCTCACCGAGGGCCAGGTGTTCATCGGCGACGTGGAGCTGGGCCGGCTGTCCGACAAGGAGCTCACGCTGCTCCGGCGGACCCAGGTTGGCTTCGTGTTCCAGGCGTTCAACCTGGTGCCGACGCTGACCGCCCGCGAGAACGTCGTCCTCCCGCTCACGCTGGCCGGGGTCAAGCCAGACGGCCGCTGGATCGACGAGGTCATCGACACCGTCGGTCTCGGCGACCGGCTGAAGCACCGCCCGGCCGAGCTGTCGGGCGGCCAGCAGCAGCGGGTCGCCGTGGCCCGGGCCCTGGCCAGCCGGCCCCGGATCGTGTTCGCCGACGAGCCCACCGGCAACGTCGACTCGCGCGCCGGCGGCGAGATCCTCGGCTTCCTGCGCCGTGCGGTCGACGAGATGGGCCAGACCATCGTCATGGTCACCCACGACCCGGGCGCGGCCTCGTACGCGGACCGGGCGCTGTTCCTCGCCGACGGCCGGATCGTCGATCAACTCGACGAGCCGACGCCGACGGCGGTCCTCGACCGGATCAAGGACCTGGGGGACTGACATGCTGTCCCTCACCGTCAAGGAGATGCGGGGACACGGCCGGCGCCTGGTGGGCACGGCCGTGGCCGTGTTCCTGGGCGTGGCGTTCCTCGCCGGCACCCTGGTGCTCGGCGACACCCTGCGCAACAACTTCGACAACCTGTTCGCCGAGGTCAACGCCGGCACCGACGTCGTGGTGCGGAACACCACCGACCTCGGGATCGAGGCCGACGAGCCCCGGGGGCTCATCGATCGCTCGCTGGTCGACCGCGTCGCCGCAGTCGACGGCGTCGCGGCGGCCGAGCCGCAGGTCCAGGGCCTGGGCCAGCTGCTGGGCGCCGACGGCGACGCCGTGGGCGGGGGCGGCCCGCCCCAGCTCGCCGGCAGCTGGACCGCCGACGAGCAGCTCAACCCGTACCGCCTCGCCGAGGGGCGGGCACCCGAGGCCGACGACGAGGTGGTGATCAACCGCGGCGCCGCCGACAAGGGCGACCTGCACATCGGCGACCGCACCACCGTGCTGACCCCCGAGCCCGTCGAGGTGACCATCGTCGGCATCTCGACCTTCGGGGACCAGGACGGCCTCGGCGGCGTCACGTTCACGGCCTTCAGCCTCGAGGGCGCGATGGAGCACGTCACCAAGGACCCGAACGGCGTGTCCACCATCGCCGTGCGAGCGGACGACGGCACGTCGCAGTCCGAGCTGGTCTCGCGCGTCGACGAGGTGCTGCCCAACGGCGTGGAGGCGGTGTCGGGATCGAGCGTGTCCACGGAGAACGCCGACGACATCAACGAGCTGTTCCTCGACATGCTGACGAGGTTCCTGACCGTGTTCGCCGGGATCGCCCTGCTGGTCGCGACGTTCAGCATCTACAACACCTTCTCGATCATCGTTGCCCAGCGCACCCGCACGGCGGCCCTGCTGCGGGCCATCGGTGCGTCGCGCCGGCAGGTGCTGGCCTCGGTCGTCATCGAGGCCGCAGCCGTCGGCGTCGTGGCGTCGTTGGCCGGCGTGGCCGGCGGCATCGCCGTGGCCGGGCTGCTCAAGGGGCTGTTCGACGCGGCCGGGTTCGCCCTGCCCGCCGGGGGCATCGTCGTGACCGGCGGTGCGGTCATCGTGTCGGTGATCGTCGGTCTGGTCGTGACCCTGCTCGCCGGGATCGTGCCGGCCGTCAAGGCGTCGCGGGTCCCGCCGCTGGCGGCGCTGCGCGACGTCGCCGTGGAGCGCACGTCCCCGTCCGCCCCGCGGATCGTGGCCGGGGCGATCCTCACCGGGCTCGGCGCCGCCACCACGGCGGCGGCGGCGCTGTCCGACGACCCCTCTCTGGCCACGGTCGGGCTGGGGGCGGTGATCACGCTGCTCGGCGCGATCGTGCTCGGCCCCGTCGTGGCCCGGCCGGTCGCGGGGCTGCTGGGCGCACCGTTGGCCCGGGTGCGCGGCCTGTCCGGGTCGCTGGCGCGGCAGAACGCCATCCGCAACCCGCGCCGCACGGCGGCCACGGCGTCGGCGCTCATGGTCGGCGTCGGCATCGTCACGCTGTTCACGGTGTTCGCCGCCTCGCTGAAGGAGTCGACGGCCGAGACGATCGACCGATCGTTCGCCGGGGACCTCGTGATCTCCAGTGGACCGTTCGGCGGCAGCCTCAGCCCCGACCTGGCGGTCGACGTGGGGGACCTACCGGAGGTCGACAGCGCCGTCGGCATCGGCCGGGGCTTCGCCTCGATCGACGGCGACACGAAGCAGATGACCGTGGCGGATCCCGCCGACCTCGCCGGTGCGGTCGACGTGGGCGTGACCTCGGGCTCGGTGGCCGACATGACGGACGACGACATCGCCATCTCGGACGCGACGGCCGACGCCAACGGCTGGGGGCTCGGGGACACGCTGCCGGTGACGTTCGCCGACGGCGCCCGCGCCGACCTGACGGTGGCGGCGACGTACGACGTGTCCGACATCGTGGGCGGCTACGTGCTCCCGTCCGACACGTACGCACCCCACACCCGCCAGCCCGTGGACTCGACGGTGGTCGTCGACCTGTCCGAGGGCACCTCGCTGGCGGACGGCAAGGCGGCCGTCGACCGGGTCGCCGCCAACTACGGCGGCCCCGACGTCGAGGACCGCGACGAGTTCGCCGCCACGATGTCGGCCGGCGCCGACATGTTCCTCACGATCATCTACGCCCTGCTGGCGCTGGCGATCATCATCGCCCTGATGGGCATCGCCAACACCCTCTCGCTGTCGATCCACGAGCGGACCCGCGAGCTGGGCCTGCTCCGGGCGGTCGGTCAGACGCGGGCCCAGCTGCGGTCGATGGTCCGGTGGGAGTCGGTGATCGTGGCGACGTTCGGCGTGGTCGGTGGCATCGGCCTCGGCGTGTTCCTCGGCTGGGCGCTGGTCGAGGCCGCTGGCAACACCCCGGGCTCGGTCATCAGCGAGTTCGTCCTGCCGGTCGCGCGGCTGGCGATCGTGGTGGTCGTCGGCGCCATCGCCGGCGTGCTGGCCGGGCTCCGTCCCGCCCGGCGCGCGGCCCGCCTCGACGTGCTCGGCGCCATCGCCACCGAGTAGGCGGCCCCAAACCCCAACTGGTTGTAGCTGTGCGGTCATACGCCGCACAGCTACAACCAGTTCGCGTGGTTTCAGGGCTCGCGGCGCAGGCTCTCCGCCAGGCGCGCGTCGGGCGGCAGCTCGGCCCGGCCGGCGAGCACGCCCGCCACGGCCAGGTAGTCGCGCACGGCGTCGACGTCGTGGACCCGCAGGATCGTCCCGGGACCGGCGAGGGCGCCCACGGCCGCCAGCGTGCCGCCCAGGCGGGCCCGGGGCGGACGTCCCGTGATCGCACCGACGAAGTCCTTGCGGGACAGCGCCAGCAGCAGCGGCCGGCCCAGCGCCCGAACCCGGTCGATCCCGCGCAGCACCTCGACGGTCTGGGCCGGGGTCTTGGCGAAGTCGGGCCCGGGATCGACGACGATCGCCTGGGGCGCCACCCCGCGAGCCACGGCGGTGTCGATGCGCCCGCGCAGGAAGCCGATCACGTCGCCGGTCACGTCGTCGTACAGGCCCGGGTCGAGGACCTTGTGCTTGGGCCGGGCCCGGGTGTGCATGACCACCAGCCCCGCTCCTGCCGCCCCGCACAGGTCGGCGACTTCGGGATGGAGCAGCCCACTCACGTCGTTCACCAGCGCCGCACCCGCACCGAGCACCGCCTCGACCACCGCCGGCCGGTAGGTGTCCACGGAAACGACCAGCTCGGGCATCGCAGCCCGGATCCCCTCGACGACCGGCACGACGCGGGCGATCTCCTCGTCGACCCCGACCTCGGGCACACCGGTGATGCCCGACTGGCCGCCGACGTCGATCATGGTCGCTCCTTGCTCGACCAGCCCGACGGCGAGCTCGACCCTGGCCTCGGTCGTGGGATGGAGCCCGCCGTCCGAGAACGAGTCGGGGGTGGCGTTGACGATCCCCATCAACGCCGGCTCGGCCAGGTCGACGGCACGCCCCCGCACGACCAACGGCGGCGGCGTGCTCATCCCGCCAGGCTACCGACGGTCGGCTCCGGGCTCGGGGGCCGGGACCGGCGCCCGGAGGGCGGCGATGGGGGGGAGCTCGCCGAAGGTCCGAACGAGCGGCGGCAAGCCCGGACGGACGAGCGTGGCCGGATTGGCCGCGGGCACGCCGGCCCTGTCGAGCACGGTCTGCAGCACGCTGAGCGCCTGGGGGCCGAGCTGGTCGAGGTCGTGGTGGCGGTGCCGCCGGGTGCCGAGGTCGACCTGAACGATCGCGCCGGTGCCGACGGCCTCGGCGACGTCGATGAGCAGCCCGATGTCGACGCCATAGCCCCGCACGAACGGGAGCCGCTCGAGGAGGGACCGGCGGCCGCCGAACTCGCCCGACAGCGGCTGCACGATGGTCGAGAGGTGCGGGAACAGGGTCGCCAGCGCCGGCCGCGCCGTGAGCTCGGTGGTCCTGCCGCCGCCCAGTGCGCCGGTGCGTGGCCGTTCGTAGTAGCCCTTGACGAACGCGACGCCGGGATCGGTGATCAGCGGGCCGAGGAGCCCGCTGACGAAGCGGGTGCCGAAGTCGGTGATGTCGGCATCGCACCAGATGACGATGTCGCCGATCGAGGCGTAGAGCGAGCGCCAGAGCGCCTCGCCCTTGCCGGGACCGCCGGCGAGGTCGGCCAGCAGCTCGGCGGCGTCGACGACCCGGGCCCCGGCATGGGCCGCGGCCTTGGCGGTGTCGTCCCGGGAGTGGTCGTCGACCACCAGGACCTCGTCGACCAGGCACAGGCGACCCCCGAGGAACCGCCGCACCTTCGCCACCACGTCACCGATGGTGGCGGCCTCGTCGTGGGCGGGGATGCACACCGACACGAGCTGGTCACCCTTGGCCGCGACGAGCTCGCGGAGGGGAAAGTCGCGGTAGTGCCGCGACACGATCGGGGGCCGGGATCGCGGTGCGGTCATCGCTGCTTCAGGTGCACTGGTGGACCACGGAACCCTATCCGTGGGTGGGCGGACCCGTTCCGGCACCGTGGCCGAATTCGTCAGTGATTCGTCCTTGCTGCCACGTGAGCGCGCAGCTCAGGATGGCGGCATGGGAGGCCGCCCCCACCCCGTGATCGTCGTCGGGTTCCCCGACGTCCAGGCGCTCGACGTCGTCGGCCCGCTCGAGGTGTTCGCGATGGCGAACCGGCACGGCGCGGACCCCGCGTACGCCACCGCCCTCGTGTCCGCCGGCGGGCGGCCGATCGCAACCTCGTCGGGCCTGCGGCTTGCGACCGAGCGGATCTCCCCGCGGGGACCCATCGACACGCTGATGGTGGCCGGCGGGGAGGGCACCGCCGCCGCCATGGCCGACGATCGCCTCGTCGCCTGGCTGCGGACGGCGGCGGCGAGCGCCCGGCGGGTTGCCTCGGTGTGCAGCGGCGCGTTCCTGCTGGCGCAGGCGGG
>DATFVX010000009.1:0-6891 GCA_035259985.1 Acidimicrobiales bacterium
GCGCCCCCGCCATGGCCTTCTGGAACTCCTTGAGCTGCTCGGCGATCCGCTGCAGCGGCTGTCGCAGCATGTCGGCGTAGCGGTAGAGGCTGAGCACGGCGCCGACGGTGATCGCGCCGCGCTGTTGGAGCAGGATCCCCGCGAGCAGCGTGCCGGCGGTGCCCGCGGCGAACACCATGGCCGCGGCGGCATGGGCACTGTCGCCGTGCAGCGACGCCCGGCGCGCCGCCCGCCACGACCGGGCGCTGTGGTGGTGCAGGCGGTACACGGCGTACGCACCCGCCCCGTTGGCCCGCAGGTCCTCCAGCCCGCCGAGCCGCTCCTCGAGATCGCCGTAGAGCTCGGCATTGACCTGGCGCTCGGCCTCGCGGGCGCTCACGGCCGCCACCCGCAGGCGGATCATGACGGCGGCGCCGGCGAAGGCCGTCACGGCCAGGATCAGGCCCGACCACGGGTCGATCGCGGTGGCGACCACGAGCATGCCGGCGATCAACCCCACGTTCCCGACGATCTCGATCGCGATGCCGGAGAAGAACACGACCATCGCCTCGACGTCCCCGTCGATCCGCTCGATCAGCTGTCCGGGGCTGTGCCGCCCGTGCCAGGACTGCTCCAGCCGCAGGGCGTGGGCCGACAGCCGTTCCCGCAGCCGGTTGCCGGCGCGCCACGACAGCCGCACCGAGCCCCACACGACCCCCAGCCCGAGGGCCTCGCTGACGAGAGCGACGACCACGTACACCATCGCCAGGCGCGTCAGCGCGTCGACCGGCTCGCCGGCCAGCGCGTCGTCGGCGAAGCGCCCCAGCAGCAGGGGCAGGCTGAGCCGCAGGACCATGGACGCGCCGAGGACGGCGAGCACGCCGGCGAGCGGCTTCGCCTCGGTACGCAACGTGGCGGCGAGCAGGCGCGCCGCACCTCGGGAGGACTGCGGCATGGGGATCCGACGCTACGGTCCGCGTTGACCCGGCCCCGAGCGAATTTCGCCCAGCCCGGCCCGGGGGGCTCGGCGGCTGCCGGCTCGAGTCCGGGATCGTGTTCCGGCGTTCGGATGTGCCGGAATCCGGCGGTTGTGGACGCCGGTTCGGGTTTCGGGCACGTGCTCGCTGGGGCCCGGGGATCGGCGCTAGCCTCGATAGCACCTCGGGCTGAGATGGGTGGTGCTGCTGCACCCAGCCCGGTGACGCACAGCCGGCAGGCCTGCCGGCACCGACACGACGTCATCAGGGAGAGAACCCATGTCCACCCTTTCCGAGGGCGACTTCAAGGTCGCCGACCTGTCCCTCGCGGGCTGGGGCCGCAAGGAGGTCCAGCTCGCCGAGGTCGAGATGCCCGGCCTCATGGCCCTGCGCGCCGAGTTCGCCGATAGCCAGCCCCTGGCGGGCGCCCGCATCATGGGCTCGCTGCACATGACCATCCAGACGGCGGTGCTGATCGAGACCCTGACCACGCTGGGTGCCGACGTGCGCTGGGTCTCGTGCAACATCTTCTCCACGCAGGACCATGCCGCGGCCGCCGCGGTGGTGGGTCCCGACGGCACCGCCGAGGCGCCCCGCGGGGTGCCCGTGTACGCCTGGAAGGGCGAGAGCCTCGAGGAGTACTGGTGGTGCACCGAGCAGGCCCTGCGCTGGCCTGACGGTGCCGGGCCCAACATGATCCTCGACGACGGCGGGGACGCCACCCTGCTGGTTCACAAGGGCGTCGAGTACGAGAAGGCCGGCGCCGTGCCCGACGCCACCGACGACGACCCCGAGGAGTGGCACGTCATCGTCGACCTGCTGAAGCGGTCGCTGGCCAGCGACCCCGGGCACTGGACCGCCATCGCCGGCGGCATCAAGGGCGTCACCGAGGAGACCACGACCGGCGTCCACCGGCTGTACCAGATGCACGACGCCGGCCAGCTGCTCTTCCCCGCGATCAACGTCAACGACTCGGTCACCAAGTCGAAGTTCGACAACCTCTATGGCTGCCGCCACAGCCTCGTCGACGGGATCAACCGCGCCACCGACGTGATGCTCGGCGGCAAGGTCGCCATCGTCTGCGGCTACGGCGAGGTCGGCAAGGGCTGCGCTCAGTCGCTGCGTGGCCAGGGCTGCCGGGTGGTCATCACCGAGGTCGACCCCATCTGCGCCCTGCAGGCGGCCATGGAGGGCTTCGAGGTCACCACGCTGGAGCGGGTGATCGACAGCGCCGACATCTTCATCACCGCCAGCGGCAACAAGGGGATCATCTCCGCCGAGCACATGGCCCGGATGAAGCACAACGCCATCGTCGGCAACATCGGCCACTTCGACAACGAGATCGACATGGCCGGCCTGGCGCGCATGAGCGACGTGCGCAAGGTCGAGATCAAGCCCCAGGTGCACGAGTTCGTGTTCCCCGACGGGCACTCGATCATCGTCCTGGCGGAGGGGCGGCTGCTGAACCTGGGCTGCGCCACCGGTCACCCGAGCTTCGTGATGTCGATGAGCTTCACCAACCAGGTGCTGGCCCAAATCGAGCTGTTCGGCAAGACCGACAACTATCCGCTGGGCGTCTACGTCCTGCCCAAGCAGCTCGACGAGAAGGTCGCCCGGCTCCACCTGGATGCCCTCGGGGTGAAGCTCACCCGGCTCACGCAGGACCAGGCCGACTACATCGGGGTTCCGGTCGAGGGGCCCTACAAGGCCGACCACTACCGCTACTGATCCGCCGCGCTTCATCGGCGGTCGTCGCTGGGCCACCATGGTGGGCATGGGATCGCTCACCGTGGTGGCACGCGACCTCGTGGACGTCGCCGCCGACAACGGCCGCTGGATGACCTGGAACCTGATCCTCGCCGTCATCCCGGCGGCATTGGCCGTTGCCGTGTTCCGGCATCGCGGTCCGCGGACCGCTCTGTGGTGGACCGGCGCAGGGCTGTGCGCGCTGTTCCTGCCGAACGCCCCCTACGTGGTCACGGACCTCGTGCACCTGCGCGGGGATGTGCTCCAGGCCGGCAACGACCTGGGCGTGATCGCCGCCGTGCTCCCCGCGTACGCGGCGTTCATCGCCGCAGGATTCCTCGCCTACGCGTTGGCGGTGGGCGAGATGGGCCGCTACCTCACCCGGATCGGGCTCGCGCACTGGCGCGGCCCCGCCGAGGTGGCGACCCACGCCCTGTGCGCGGTGGGGGTGGTGCTCGGACGCGTGGCGCGGCTCAACAGCTGGGAGCCGATGACCGAGCCGCACGGCACTGCGGAGCGCATCGTGCTCACCCTGTCGTGGCGCGGCGCTCCTTTCGCCGTGCTGGTCACGTTCGTGGTGATCTGGGTCTGCCACGGCGCCACCCGGGCGTTGGTGCGGCAAGGGATCGCCGCCGCCGGGTCCGCCGCCACGACGATCCGCCGGCTGGCCTGACCCGTCCGCCGCCGGCCTCCGCGCTCCGAAGGCCTGATTGTCAGTGGCCCTGCGTACGTTGCCGGGCATGATCCTTGCGGCCCTGTTGCCCGTCCGTTGCCCCGTATGTGGCGCCACCGGCTGCGCACCCTGTGCCCGCTGCATCGTTCGCATGCGGCCGGCGGCGCAAGGCCCGGTCCCGGCCGCCCTCGACCTGTGCCGGTCGCTCCTCGCCTACGAGGGAGGGGCGCGTGAGCTGGTCGCACGCCTCAAGTACCGCAACGACCGCGCCGCCCTGGCGTGGCTGGCCGCCGGCATGGCGGCCCTCCTGGTGCCGCCTGCCGACGTCGTGGTCACCTGGGCGCCGACGAGCAGGCGGCGGCGCCGGCAGCGGGGCTTCGACCAGGCACAGCTCCTTGCCGCCGCCGTGGCCCGGCGTTGGGGCGTCCCGTGCCGCGGGCTGCTCGACCGGGCACCGGGCCCGCCCCAGACGGGCCTGACGTCGGCCGCTCGGCGGCGGGGACCCCCGTTCGTGGCGGTTCCGCTGGCGGGGTCGACACCGGGGTCGACATCCGGGTCGACGCCGGGCCGCCTGTCGCTGCCGGTGGTCGTCGTCGACGACGTGGTGACCACCGGTTCCACGCTCACGGCCGCCGCATGGGCGCTCCGGGCCGCCGGCGCGCCCTGGGTCGGGGGGCTGACCGCCGCCCGCACCCCCCGAACTGTGGCCACGGTGGCCAGCGCGACCCCCGCGCTACGCCTATCCGTACCGGCCGCACCACCCGACGTGGAATCTCTGCTCAAGTTCCGCGGCCAACCGGCCGATGTCCAGCAGTGATGCAGGTGTCGCGCCGAGAGGCTGCCCGGGCGCTCATGATCCTGCGCCGCACCCAGCGGCGCACGCTGGCGCGCCGGCGCCGGCGCTTGAGGCCGCACCGGGGCGGCGCCGCTGGCACCGTCGACCGTTCGATCAGCTGCCGCACGACGGTCGACCGCAGCACGATCGAGTCCCTCCACCGGCTCCTGCTCGACGATCGCAACTGGATCAGCATCGAGCGGGTCGAGGCGGCCCAGGCCCGGGTGCAGGCGGGTGAAGAGCCATCGGCCGACGTCGTGGCCGAGATGATGGTGCGCCGGGCCATCTGCGATCGCTCGAGCTGAGCTCGAGCCAGCACAACCAGCACGAACCAAGGAGGGGTCATGCAGACCTACCTGGTTGTCGCCCATCGCACGCTGGTCGGCGAGCACCTGCTCGAGCACGTCCGGTCACTCTGCGGGGCGCCCGGCGGAGGGTCGTGCAGGTTCTACCTGGTCGTGCCCGTCACGCACCCCCGCGACCACTCCTGGACCGAGGGCGAGGTCGAGGGCGTGGCCCGGGCCCGCCTCGACGAGGGGCTCGAGGCGTTCCGCAAGCTGGGGGTCGAGGCCACGGGCGAGGTGGGTGACGCCAACCCCGTGTACGCGGTCTCGACCGCGCTCCGCAACCGGCCGTTCGGCGACGACGAGTGGGACGGGATCATCGTGTCCACGCTGCCGCCGGGCGTCTCCCACTGGCTGGGCCTCGACGTGGTCAGCCGCATCAAGCGCGAGTTCGACATCCCCGTCACGCACCTCGTCGCGCCGAAGGTTCAGGCCACCGCCTGACCGCGGGCCAGTCCCGGCCCACCGGTAGACTCGGATCCCGAATGAGCGAGCGCAGCGAGCGAACCATGAACACAGTGTCTTCGCCGCGGAGCGGCGACTCACTCATCAGCGTGCCGGAGGCACGCCGATGAGTGTTCTCGATCGTTTCCTCCGCGTCGGTGAGGGCAAGAAGGTCAAGGCGCTGCAGTCGCTGGTGCCCGACATCTCCGCGCTCGAGCCCGAGCTGGAGCGGCTCTCCGACGACCAGCTGCAGGCCAAGACCGGCGAGTTCCGCCAGCGGCTCGACCAGGGCGCGAGCCTGGACGACCTGCTGATCGACGCGTTCGCCGTCGTCCGTGAGGCCGGCAAGCGGGTACTGGGCCAGCGGCACTTCGACGTGCAGCTCATGGGTGGCGCCGCCCTCCACTTCGGTTGGATCGCCGAGATGAAGACCGGCGAGGGCAAGACCCTCGTGTCGACCCTGCCCGCCTACCTGAACGGGTTGTCGGGCCGGGGCATGCACCTGGTCACCGTCAACGACTACCTGGCCACGCGCGACGCCCAGTGGATGGGGCGCCTGCACCACTCGTTGGGCCTCTCCGTCGGACTCATCGTCCCCGGCGAGAGCGACCCCGACTACAAGCGGTCGCAGTACGCCGCCGACATCACCTACGGCACCAACAACGAGTTCGGCTTCGACTACCTGCGCGACAACATGGCGCCCTCCCGGGCACGGCAGGTGCAGCGGGGCCACGTCTACGCCATCGTCGACGAGGTCGACTCGATCCTCGTCGACGAGGCCCGCACGCCGCTGATCATCTCCGGCCGGGTCGCCGACGCCGCGCAGCTCTACTACAAGTTCGCGTCGATCGTGCGGGGCCTGAGGGCCGAGGACCACTACGAGGTCGACGAGGAGAAGCGCACCGTCTCCCCGACCGAGGAGGGCATCGAGCGGGTAGAGCGCGAGCTCGGCATCGAGAACCTGTACGACGGCGTCGCCCAGAACCTGGTCCACCAGCTCCAGGCCGCCCTCCGGGCCAAGGAGCTGTTCAAGCGCGACAAGGACTACGTGGTCGTCAGCGGCGAGGTGAAGATCGTCGACGAGTTCACCGGCCGCATCCTCGAGGGCCGGCGCTGGTCGGAGGGCCTGCACCAGGCGGTGGAGGCGAAGGAGGGCGTCCGGATCAAGGAGGAGAACCAGACGCTCGCCACGGTCACTCTGCAGAACTACTTCCGCATGTACGAGAAGCTCGCAGGCATGACCGGCACCGCGCAGAGCGATGCCGCCGAGCTCGCGGCCACGTACGAGCTGCAGGTCGTCCCGATCCCCACCAACGAGCCGGTGGTCCGGGCTGACCAGGGCGACCTCATCTACAAGTCCGAGGAAGCGAAGTTCGAGGCGGTCGCCGCCGACATCGCGGAGCGCTACGAGACCGGCCAGCCCGTGCTGGTGGGCACCATCTCGGTGGAGAAGTCCGAGCGGCTCTCGCGACTGCTCGAGAAGCAGGGCATCACGCACCAGGTGCTCAACGCCAAGCCCGACCGGGCCTTCCGCGAGGCCGAGATCGTGGCCCAGGCCGGCCGGCTGCACGCCATCACGGTGGCCACCAACATGGCCGGTCGCGGCGTCGACATCATCCTCGGGGGGAACCCCGAGGGGCTCGCCAAGCGCGACATGCGGGTCGAGGAGCTCGATCCGGACGCCGAGGAGAACCGGTCCCGGCTCGAGGAGCTCACCACGCGCCACGAGTCCGACACCAAGCCCGAGGGCGACAAGGTGCGCGAGCTCGGCGGGCTCTACGTGCTCGGCACCGAGCGCCACGACTCCCGCCGGATCGACAACCAGCTCCGGGGCCGGTCGGGCCGCCAGGGCGACCCGGGGGAGAGCCGCTTCTACCTGAGCCTGGAAGACGA
>DATFVX010000010.1:0-24990 GCA_035259985.1 Acidimicrobiales bacterium
TCGTGACGGAGGTCGTGCTGGTGGTCGGTGACCATTGTCCTGGTGAATTCGTATCCGAGAAGCATGGGACCAGGCTGCGCCCCTGAGGTACCCGCCCACATCGGAAGGGCTGCGCATTTCGCGGCGGGGCACCCTACGTAGACGCGGCCGCCACGGCCCCTACGTATCTAGTGCGGCGGCGCGTGACGCCGTGAACGGAGACTGAACATCCGGCGGGGTCCGCGTTCCTGTGGACCCGGCAGAGTACCCTCGACGCCGGGAAAAGGAAGGCCCCGAGCGTCAGACCGGAGCTAGCCGGTCCACTGCTCGGGGCCAACCAACGGTTGGACGCTCTGGCCGATCCCGGCGACACGAGAGGTGCCACCAGAAGCGCCGACCACATTGGAGCGCGCCCCGCAGTGGCCCAGATCCGACCTTGGTGGGCGCCCCACCTTGACCGTCTCCGTCGGCATTCCTACCGGTCCTCCACGCTGACCTGTGCGCCGGACTCGCTGAGAGCCGAAACTCTCGACCGCATCCTTTGCCCGTGCCGTTGTGGTGGACGTGGAGCATCTTGCGGGGTACGAAACCCCACGTCAAGGGGCATTTTCGCAATCCCCAGGCAATCCCCAGACTTTCTTCGTCATCCCCAGATTCGGTGACGTTCTCCACAATAAGACCCACAGTTCACCCACAGGTTGGGGCGGATCCGGGCCCATTTCCCACCGATCGCGAGGCGCTGCGCGCGAGCGCTCACGCCCGGCGCGCAGCTGGCGTCCTTGAGGCGGCGGGTCAACCTTGCTCTTGATGATAGGCATGCCTACCATGCGGTCACCGGGGCATCGGAGACGCTGGAGGGAACCGTGGGCCGCCATCGCATCATCACCGCCGCGGCGCTGTCGCTGGCGGTCGCCACCGTCGGGGCCGCGTGCGGCGGCGACGACGGGTCGAACGTGCGCAGCTTCGGCAACTGCCGCGGGTCCGGCAGCACGTCCGGGTCCGCGTCGGCGAGCGGGGCTGCGACCCAGTCGGGGTCGGCCTCGGCGGGGTCGGGTAGCGGCAGCTGCCCCTCGGGATCGGGGAGCGGCTCCGGCAGCGGCTCCGAGTCCGGTGCCGGGTCGGGGAGTGGCATCGCCGGCGAGGTCGCAGGCTCGTCGACCGCGGATCCGCTCGTCGCCGACGCGGTGGCCGAGTACGAGACCTGGGTGGCCGAGCAGGTCGACCTGACCATCGCCGCCACGAAGACGTTCACGGACGCGGTCCGCGCCGGCGACCTCGAGGGGGCCAAGGCCGCATACGCCCCGTCCCGCCAGGGCTGGGAGCGCATCGAGCCCATCGCCGGCCTCGTCGAGGCGATCGACGGCGCCGTCGACGCCCGGGTCGACGACTTCGAGGGCGTCGACGACCCGGCGTTCACCGGCTGGCACCGGCTCGAGTACCTGCTGTGGGAGCGGGGTAGCACCGGCGGCGGTGCGCCGTTCGCCGACCGGCTCGACGCCGACCTGCGGACCCTCCGCACCGAGCTGGCGTCGACGGAGATCCCGCCCGCGGCGCTCGCGGTCGGGTCGGCCGAGCTGATCGAGGAGGTGTCCACCGGCAAGATCACCGGCGAGGAGGACCGCTACTCGGGCACCGACCTGTGGGACTTCGCCGCCAACGTCGAGGGGGCCGAACGCGGCTTTGCGCTGCTGGCCCCCGCCATCGGGGCGGAGGACCCCACGCTGGTCACCGACGTGGAGGGCCTGTTCGACGAGCTCGACGGCCAGCTCGGCGCCTACCGCATCGGCAACGGGTACCGGCCGTACGGCGCGCTCACCGACCAGCACAAGACGCAGATGCAGACGACGCTCGCGGAGCTGTCCGAGCACCTGGCGACCGTCGCCGGCGTCCTGGGGCTCGAGGGGTGACGGTGGTCGGCGCACGCCCGCACGGGTGATGGGACGCGTTTCGCGGCGTCGGTTCCTGGCGGGCGGGCTCGCCGGGACGGCGGTCGCCGGCCTGGGTGGAGCGGCGGCCGCCGGCTGCAGCGACTCCACGTCGGGCACGCCGGGCGGCCCGGGCGGCGACGCCGGGCCCGCATCCGCCGGCGCAGGGTCGGTGCCGGCCACCGCCCGGTACCTGCCGTTCCGGGGACCGCACCAGACCGGCATCAGGCATCCGGCCAACGACCAGGGGCTGCTGGCGGCGTTCACGGTCACGGCCGGCGACCGGGACGAGCTGCGGGACACGCTGCGGGCGCTGTCGACCGAGTCGGAACGCCTCATGTCCGGCGAGCCGTACGAGGACCGGGACCCCGCCTACCCGCCGCTCCACACCGGGACGGTCGGCAACCCGCCGCCTCCCGCGGACCTGTCGGTCGTCGTCTCCGTGGGTGCGTCGCTGTTCGACGACCGCTACGGCCTGGCCGATCGGAAGCCCCGGGCCCTGGACAGGATGCCGTTCCTCGCCAACGACCGCCTCGACCCGGAGCGGTCGCACGGCGACCTGCTCCTGACCATCACCAGCGCCCACGAGGACGTGAACCTGTTCGCCCTGCGCCAGCTGACCCGGGCCACGCGCGGGACCATGGCCCTGCACTGGATGCTCGGCGGCTACAACCGACGCAGCCGGGCGGGCCGCGGTGAGGCCGGCAAGCGCAACCTGATGGGGTTCGTCGACGGCACCGCGAACCTCGACCCCTCGGACGATCGGCTCATGGACCGCTACGTCTGGGTCCAGCCCCACGACGACGAGCCCCGGTGGAGCGCCGGCGGCACGTACCACGTGGTGCGGGTCATCCGGATGTTCGTGGAGTTCTGGGACCGCACCCGCCTCTCCGAGCAGGAGTCGATCATCGGCCGGCGGAAGGAGTCCGGGGCGCCGCTCGGCGGAGAGGTCGAGGCCGACGTCCCCGACTACACGGACGACCCCGACGGCGTGCTGACGCCGCTCGACGCCCACATCCGGCTGGCCAACCCCCGGCGCCCCGACACCGAGGGCGACCTCATCTTCCGCGCCGGGCTGAGCTTCTCGCGCGGCTTCGACGGCGACGGCCAGCTCGACCAGGGGCTGGCCTTCGTGTCGTTCCAGCGGCGCATGTCCCAGTTCCTCAACACGCAGGCGCGCCTGGCCGGCGAGCCGCTCGAGGAGTACATCGTCCCCGAGGGCGGTGGCTTCTACTTCGCGCTCCCGGGGGTCACGGGCGACCGCCGGTTCCTGGGCGAGGATCTGTTCGCCTGAGCCGGAACCGTCGGGCGGACGGCGGTGTAGGGGGGCCGATGCGCCCACGTCACGTCGACTCCCGGGTCACCGAGCCCGACGAGGCGGCGACCCGCCGGCACCCGGAGTGGGAGACTGACGCCGTGGGCGACCAGGCCCCCATCCCCATCGAGTCCCGGCTGGCGAAGGAGTCCGAGTCGGGCGGGCCGGACGGGGGCACCCGGGGGACGGCAGCGTCCTCGGGTCGCGTCGTCCACGAGCCCGGAGGCTGGCCCCGGCTGGCGACGGTGGTGGCGGTCGTCGGCCTCGTCCTCGGGGGACTGGCGTGGGCGCTGCTGGACGACGATCCCCTGCCCGCCGGCGATGAGGAGGAGCCGGCCGAGCCGCCGGCCCGGCCTGATCCACAGGCCGAGACGCGGCGGGAGTTCGCCGAGGCCATGCTGCAGTTCGGGCAGGTCCGGTCGTTCTCCTATCGAGGGTCGGTGCACGCCGAGGGCGGCCGCCCGTTCGGCGTCGGCCCCTCCGCGGTCGGGGACCTGACCGTCACGGGTGCTGTGCAGCTCGATGTGGCGCTGTCCCGCGAGGTCACCGCCGACGCCCGCGGCCGGGCCGCAGAGACGCTGACCTCGGGCACCACCGTGTGGACCCGGAGCGCCGCGAGCGCGGGCCGCCTCGACGCGGCGCCATGGGCGGCCCATCCGGGGGCGACCGAGGCCGTCGGCACGCTGGACATGCAGGTGTTGGCGCGCCTGCTCGCCACGGCCGGCGGTCCCCGGGGCGAGGCGCCCGACGCCGCGGGGCGGCGGGTCATCCGGGCGACGTTGCCGACCCGCGACGACGGCGCCGGCCACCTGCTGCCGCTCGGCGGCGCCGACGTGCTGCTCTCGCTCGACAACGCGGGAAACGTCGCCCACGTCGTCGTGACCTGGCCACCGCATGAGGCGCAGCTGGTCCTCGACGTCGAGATCTCCGGTCACAACCAGACACAGGACATCGCGCCGCCGGACCGAGGCCCGGCGGCGCTGCGGCGCACCGTGCCGATTCAGGCCCTCGTGGCCGAGGGCGTCCCGCCGCGCGAGCTGGGTCGCGTGCCCCGCGGATGGCGCCTCACCGGCGCGTGGGTCAGGCGCAACGTGACCCCGAGGGCCGACTGTCAGGCACTGACGCTCGCCTACCGCGATCCCGCTGCGGCGTCGGGGAACTACCTGTTCCTCCAGCAAGCGCCCCAGGCGTGCGGGGTCATGACGGACGCCACCGGCGAGCCCCAACGGCTCGTGGTCGGGTCGTTCGAAGGCTCCTTCGTCGAGTCGCCCACGGAGACGGCCGGCGCCCTGTTCGACGGCACCACGGCCATCATGTTCGAGACGGACCTGCCCGCCGACGACGTCGCGTCCCTCCTGGCGTCGCTGCGGCCGTTCGACCCCGAGGCGGACCCCGCCGGCTGACCGGAGCCCACGTGCCCGGTCTCGAAAGTGCCGTGCGGCGGCCGGCGTCGTTGGTAGCCTGCGGGCACCAGAGAAAGGAGGTGGTCCAACGCATGAATGACGCTAGTCACGGGACCCTGGAGGTGGCTGGCCGCTGAGCGGCCGTCGGACCACTCGGTGGAAACCAACCAGTCCACCGTCGAGGCAGCTGCCGGGGACTAGTCCCTCCCGGCCACATAGGGCTGCGTCGATCCTTCCGACGAACGAGAGCGACGGGAGGCCTTCGGGCCTCCCGTCGCCGCGCCTAGGTTGGGCGGCCGGATGACCGAGACCAGCGAGTCCCACCCGGCACGCCCGGTCGCCGAGCGACCCGACCAACTCACCCCCGAGTGGTTTGCGGACGTCCTCGGCACCACC
Source organism: Acidimicrobiales bacterium (assembly GCA_035259985.1). GTDB lineage: Bacteria > Actinomycetota > Acidimicrobiia > Acidimicrobiales > VFJN01 > DASQUK01. Next base: position 5,019 of record DATFVX010000010.1, read on the forward strand.
GGAGCCCCGACCGAGGTCCGTGCGGTGACGGCCGAGGAGGTCGGCACCGGCCAGATGTCGGTGACGCTCCGGGTCCGGCTCGAAGGCGTCGACGGGCGCAGTCGCACGGTCATCGCCAAGCTGGCGCGGCCCGAGATCGCGTCCGGGCCGCTGGCGCGGGCGGCCTACGCGAAGGAGATCGCGTTCTACACGGAGCTGGCCCCGCGGCTGCCCGTCCGCACGCCGCAGTGCCACCACGCCGCCATCGCCGACGACGGATCGTCGTTCACGCTGGTGCTCGACGACCTCGCCGCGAGCCGGCCCGGTGATCAGATCGAGGGCTGCCCGCTCCCCGCCGCCGAGGCCGCCGTGGCCAACCTCGCGGCGCTGCACGGGCCCACCTGGTGCGACGAGGAGGTCGCCTCCCGACCGTGGCTGTCGGGCGATCCCTCCCTGACCGCCGAGGCCCTGGCGCCGGTGCTGGAGCTGGCGGCCGACCAGTTCGGCGACCGGTTCGCCGGCGATCTGACGGCGGCGGAACGGGCCGTGCTCGACGCATCGCGCCGCGTCCTCGCGCAGTGGATGATCGCGCCCTCGCCGACCTTCGCCGTCGCCCACGGCGACTACCGCCTCGACAATCTCCTGTTCGCCCTCGACGATCCCGGGCAGGTCGCCGCCGTGGACTGGCAGACGGTCGCAGTCGCCCAACCGTGCCGCGACCTCGCGTACTTCCTCGGCACGTGCCTGTCCGTCGGGGATCGCCGCCGCCACGAGCACGACCTGGTGGCCCGGTACCACGAGCACCTGACCGCCCACGGCGTCGACGACTACCCGCTCGACCGGTGCGTCGACGACTACCGCGCCGGCATGCTGCACGGCCCGCTGATCATCCTGCTGGGACGGCTCACGGCCACGACCACCGAACGGGGCGATGCCATGTTCCTCGCCATGTGGCGGCGTTGCGCAGCCGCCATCAGCGAGCTCGGCACCCTGGATCTGCTACCAAGCTGAGTCATGGCGACGGATACGAGCGAGGACCGGTCGGTGAACCAGGAGGTGCAGGGCGTCGTCCAGGCGGCGGTCGACGCCCTCGGGCGTGCCGGGAGCGCGTCGGCCGGCGCAATGTCCGACGCGGTCGAGGGCGCGGCCCGGTCGCTCACCCGCAGGATGGTCGTCGATGCCGTCTCGAACCCCCGCCGGGTGGACGACCGGGAGGCGCTGGCGCGTGCGCTGGCCGCACGACCGGTGTCGCCGGCGCTGGCGGGCGCCACGGTTGCCGCCCTCGGGCTGCGCCTCGCCCGACGGTTCCGGCGCCTGGGGTTCCTCGCCCGCCGCACGCCGATGTGGTTGGTGGCGACGGCCGTCCCCGCCCTGCTCGCGTCCGTGTCGCGGGGTGCCGACGAGCTCGGCCTGGTGGCGTCCAACCTCGTCCTGAGGGCGCGGGCCAAGGGCATCGAACCCGATCCCGAGCGGCTGCGCCGGGTCGCCGTGCAGATCGCCTCGCGCCGACCGGTGGATCCCGAGCAGGAGCCGAGGAGCGGGCCCCTCGTCGTGTCGTGGCTGCGCCGAGCGTTCCGGGCGGTGCTGCCGTTCACGGCCGGCGTGGCGACCAGCGACCCCGAGGGATTGGCGGCGGCGGCCGCCGACGTCGATCCGACACAGTTGGCTGCCCCCTGAGGCTTGGCGGGACGGCGCCGCCGTCAGCCGAGCAGCTCGCGCTCGATCGGCGTGCGGAAGCGGGACTTGACGCGTGCCGGGCCCAGCCACTTCCCGAGGCGGCCGGCGGCATCGTCGACGGCGGCGGCCGCCTCGCGGCCGGGATCGACGAGCAGGCGGATCGCGATCTCGCCGTCCTCGCGCTGCACCCAGCAGCCGACGATCCGGCCGTCGGCCCAGATGGTGGGCGCGACGTTGCCCGACCGGTCGTAGAGCGCCTTGTCGTCGCCGCCGTAGAACGCCCGGTCGGTCCAGCCCATCGCCGTGGGATCGAGGGCCGGGAGCAGGGCCACCCACGGCTCGGGCGGCGACTGCGGCTCCAGGTCGTCCGGGAGCGCGTAGCCCGTGCCCCCCGGCAGGTCCACCTCCACGGCGCTCACCGCGGCGAGAGCGGCGCGGGTGGCCGCCTTCGTCCAGCCCGTCCACCAGGCCAGGTCGGCCAGAGTTCCCGGCCCGAAGGCCGCCAGCCAGCGCCGGGCCAGCTCGGCCTGCGCGGTCGCGGTGTCGAGCGGGGCCTCGCCGTCGGGCTGCCACGACGGTGCCGGCGACCAGCTGTACTGGCTCGAGAGCCACGAGCCCCGGGGACGCCCGCGGGCGATGCGCTCGTCGAGCGACAGGAGCGTGAGGACCCAGGTGGTCATCGACGGGGTTCCCGCCCACTTCTTGCCCTCGCCGATGCTGACCCGGGACCGGAGCTCGGGAACGTCGGCGGACAGCTCGGCACCGAACGCCTCGCGCCGTCGCTCCAGAGCCGCCATCGTGGCCTCGCCGACACGGTCGAGCCAGGCGACGCCGTCGTCCGCGACGCCGCCGTCCTCGATGAGCCTGGCGAAACGCCGGCGCTGGGTGGCCGCGATCGCCCGCGTGCAGGCAGCGTGGACGACCGGCACCAGCCCCACCGGGACCACGAACAGCGTGCGCCGCATGCCCAGGATGCGGACCACGCTGCGGTCGTCGTAGAGGGCCTTCTCGATGCGCGCCACCGTGGCGTCGACCATGCGGGCGTTGGCGGACATGAACACCGAGGCGGGGTCGGTGGAGTGGAGCGCCACCAGCGAGTCGGCGACGTCACCGACCCCGGGGGCCAGCGCCGCCCGGGCCAGGCGGTGGCGCACGCCGATCCGGGCCCGTCGCTCGCCGTCGGTCATCTGCCTGCGGGCGTTCACTGAGCTACTTTGTCACACCCCGCCCGTACGTTTGTTCGCATCAGTGGGGCCCGCCCGGGTCCACCGGTTCCGGGCATCGTCGAGGGAGGATCGGGCCATGGGAAAGCGCAGGGGCAAGCGGCGTGCTCAGCGGCGTCAGGCACGCCGTCCGGAACAGGGTGGCGGCCGGCCCCGAGGCCGCGGGGCGCCTGCAGCCGGCGGCGGCGCGAGCTTCGACGCCCGTGCCGTGGGCGAGGTCATCGACGCGGCGGTCGCGGCGTGCTTTCCGCATGCCCGGGCAGGGCCGGCCGGCGCACTCGTCGTGGCGCTGGCCCGGGGTCCATCCCACCCCGAGGGCCTGGCGCTGGTCGACCGCGCCCTCGGTCGCTCGCTGGTTGACGCGGTCACGGCCGCCTGGGGCCGGGGCTGGCAGCCGGCCGACCTGCACCGCATGGTCGAGCGCACCCACGGGCGGGCCCACGCCCGGCTGAGCGCGGTCGCCCTGGGATGCGAGGCCCGGGGCTACGCCGACGAGTCGGTCCCCGTCCGCTGGCGGCAGCAACTCGACGCCGTCGGGGCCGAGCCGCCTCCCGAGGGCGACCACCGCTGGGCGGTGCCGGTGGCCGCGGCCCGAGCGGGAGCGCTGTGGAGCGGCGTCCCGAGCATCGACGATCGGGCCGACGCGGTGCAGGTGGCGGTCGAGACGCTGGCGCTGATCCGGGGCCTGCCCGCACTGCCCAAGCTCGGGCCGGCTCCCGGGGAGGCCACGGTCGGCCGCGGTCGGGGTCGGCCACCGCACTCGCCGGGGGCGGGCGGCCCCGCGGGGTCGACCGGGTCGGCCGGGTGGGCCGGGGCGGCCGGGCGGGCGAGCTCCGCCGGCGTGGACCGCCGCATCCTCCACCGGGTGACCGGGCTGCTGGCCAAGGCCGAGTCGACCACGTATCCCGACGAGGCCGAGGCGCTGACCGCAAAGGCGCAGGAGCTGATGACCCGCCACGCCATCGACGCCATCGACATCGCCGGTCTCGACTCCGAGCGGGCCCAGGGGGCCGCGGCGTCGGGCCGCCGCATCGGCATCGACGACCCCTACGCCCGGGCACGGGTCACGTTGCTCAGCGAGGTGGCCCGGGCGAATCGCTGCCGGGCCGTGTGGTCACGCGGCCTGGGCTTCGCAACCGTGTTCGGCCACGAGGGCGACCTCGACGCCGTCGAGCTCCTGTACACGTCGCTGCTCGTCCAGGCGACGCGGGCGATGTTGGTCGCCCGCCCTCCGGGGTCCGGCACACGCGGCCTGGCGCCCTCGGGTTCCGCGACCCGCTCGTTCCGGCAGTCGTTTCTGCTGGCCTACGGCCAGCGCATAGGTGATCGGCTACGGGAGGTGGCCGAGGCCACCGCCGCGGAGCATGCGGCCGACCGCGCCGCCTCGCTCCTGCCCGTCCTCGCTCGGCGCGCCGATGCGGCCGAGGCGGCCGCCGCGGCCGCCTTCCCGAAACTCAGGACGTTCTCGACCTCGGGCCGCGACCCCGAGGGCTGGGCGGCCGGTCGGCGGGCGGCCGATCGCGCGGATCTGGGCACCGAGAGCGGGCTCGGGGCCCGTTCCCGCGGGCGCCCGCCGCCGTCGCTGGGGGCGGCATGAGCCGGCGGCCGCTCCCGCCGGCGCGGGGGGTCAGTCGCAGCCCGGCACGCCCGCGGCCACCCTCTGCGCCCACGGGTAGTCGGGCTTGCCGCTGGGCGAGCGCTGGACCTCCGGCACCAGGTGCAGCTCGCGGGGGACCTTGTAGCCGGCGATCCTCGCCCGGCAGTGTTCCTGCACCGACCCCAGCGTCGGCGTCGTGCCCGGTCGCGGTTGCACGACCGCCGCCACCCGCTGGCCCCATCGCTCGTCGGGCACGCCCACCACCAGGGTGTCGTACACCGCCGGGTGCGACTTGATGGCCGCCTCGACCTCCTCGGGGAAGATCTTCTCGCCACCCGAGTTGATCGACTGGGACCCGCGCCCGAGCAGGGTCACGGCGCCGTCGGCCTCGACCTTCGCGAGGTCACCGGGGATGACGTAGCGGGTGCCGTCGACCTCCACGAACGTCGCGGCCGTCTTGGCGGCGTCGCCGAGGTACTCGAGCGGGATGTAGCCGCTGCGTGCCACCCGGCCGATCGTGCCCGACCCCGGCTCGACGGGCCGCAGGTCGTCGTCGAGCACCGTCGTGCCGGTCACGGGGGTCACGGTGGGCCCGCCCTGCATGGCCGTCCTGCCGGCCTCGACCACCACGATGCCGTTGGCGCCACCCTCCGACGAGCCGACGGCGTCCGTCATCACCAGGTTGGGGAACCGCTCCAGGTACTGGTCCTTCACCGACGGCGAGAACACCGCCGCCGTCGACGACAGCGAGATGATCGACGACAGGTCCCGGCTCTTGCTGGGCTCCTCGTCCAGGGCCTCGATCAACGGCCGCCCCATGGCGTCGCCGGTGATCATGATCGCGTTCACCTTCTCCTCCTCGACCAGCTCCCACACCCGGTGGGGGTCGAAGGTCGGCACCAGCACCACCTTGTGGCCGACGAAGCTCTGGCCCATCACCGCCCACTGGGTGGCACCGTGCATCAACGGCGCGATCGGCAGGAACGTGAGCTGGAGGCCGAGCGCCTTGCCCCGCTCCACGAGCTCCTGGGGAGCCTGGGCGATGTTCCCGGTCAGCAGGTCGATGCCGCCCCCGAGCGCGAAGAGCACGTCCGCGTGCCGCCAGACGACACCCTTGGGCATGCCGGTGGTCCCGCCCGTGTAGAGGATGTAGCGGTCGTCGCCCGACCGGGGGGCGAAGTCGCGATCGGGCGACTGCCCGGACAGCGCGTCCTCGAAGTCGCCGCCGATGACCAGCCGGTGCGACAGCTCGGGCAGGCTGCCGAGAACGCCGTCGACCCGGTCCGTGAACGCGGCGTCGTGGATCAGCGACTTCAGGTGCGCGTTGCCGAACAGGTACGCGAGCTCGTCCTCGACGTAGCGGTAGTTGATGTTGATCCAGACGGCGCGCAGCTTGAAGACGGCCCACAGCGTCTCGATCCACTCCACCGAGTTGACCCCGTAGATCCCGACGTGGTCGCTGGGCCCGATGCCCTTGGCGGCCAGGTGGTGTGCGAGCCGGTTGGCCCGGGCGTCCATTTCGGCGTAGGTGCGGCGCTGGCCGCCGGACACCAGGTACTCGCGGTCGCCGAAGTGGTCGACGGCGTGCTCGAACAGATCGGCCAGGTTGAATTCCAAACGTTCCCCTCCGACGCGCCCATGTGCCGGTTGGTAGAACACGTTACAGATTTGGGCCCGCGCGCCCGGGCCGGAGTTTCAGCCCCGCCAGGTCTGGTGGCGGATGAAGTCGTAGACGCCGGTGAAGTCCCGCCGCGCCTTGTCGGGCAGGTCGACCACGGCGCCCAGCAGGCGCGCGCCCCACATGATCTCGGCGTTGTGCTCGACGACCAGCGCCGAGTGCAGCGCGTCCTCCACCGACTTGCCGATCGTGACCAGCCCGTGGTTGGCCATGAGCGCCGCCGAGCGGTCGCCGAGGGCCGCCGCCACGACCTCGCCGAGCTCGTCGCTGCCCGACGGGTGGTAGTCGCAGACCGGGACGTCGCCGCCGATGTACACGACGAACTCGTCGATCGCCGCCGGGATCGGCTGGTGGGCGACGGCGAACATCGACGCGTGCTTGCCGTGGCAGTGCACGACCGCCCCGGCCTCGGGATGGGCGGCCAGCGCCGCCAGGTGGACGCCCTTCTCGGACGTGGGTGACCGCTCGCCGGCGATCACGGCCCCGTCGAGGTCGACCACCACCAGGTCGTCGAGCACCATGGCCTCGTAGTCGAGGGACGACGGGGTGAGCACGACGGTCCCGTCGTCGACGCGCCCGGAGACGTTGCCGGCGGTGCCCTCGACGATGCCGCGGCGGTACATGTACTTGGCCGCCGCCAGCACCGCGTCCTTGACCTCGGCCAGCGGCCGGCCGTTCGGCTTGTCGTTGCCGTCGCTCATGGTCGGGATCCGTTCATGTGAGCACCTCCGGGTTGGCGCAGTGCTCGGGGCGCTCGCCCCGCAGCACCCGGCCGATGTCGTCGGCGATCATCGCCGTGTGGTTGATCTCGGTGTCGTACGTGGCACCGCCGACGTGGGGCGTCAGGACCACGCGGTCCAGCGCTGCGATCGGGTGGCCGACCGCAAGCTGCTCGCCCTCGAAGTGATCGAGCCCGGCACCCCCGAGGTGGCCCGACCGGAGTGCGTCGGTGAGCGCATCGAGGTCGTGGAGCGCCGCCCGCGCCGTGTTGAGGTACACGGACCCCGGCGCCATCGCTGCGAACTGTTCGGCGCCCATCATCCCCACGGTCTCGGGCGTGACGGTTGCGTGCATGGAAACCACGTCGGCGTCGGCCACGAGCTTGTCCAGCGAGTCGTGGGTGGCGTCGGCGGAGTACGGGTCGAAGGCGATGACCCGCATCCCCAGCGCCTCGAGCCGCCAGCGCACCGCCCGGCCCACCGCGCCGAGGCCCACCAGCCCGGCGGTCCTCCCGGCGATCTGCCAGGCCCGGAACCGCTGGTAGGGGATCGTGCCGTCGCGGAACACCTCGCCCGCCCGGACGTCGCGGTCGGCGGGCACCACCCGGCGGGTGACCGCCAGCAGCAGCCCCAGCGTCAGCTCGGCGACGGCGTCGGCGTTGCGGCCGGGCGTGTGCAGCACCGGGATGCCGCGTGCGGTGGCGCCGGCGACGTCGACGTTGGTCGGATCACCGCGGGTGGAGCCGATGACCCGTAGGGGCCGGTCCAGAACCGGACCGCTGACGAAGTCGGCCTCGCAGACCAGCACCGTCGCCCCCAGGGCGTCCACCCGCTCGGCCAGGGCCGCACCGTCCCAGATCCGCAGCGGCCGCTGGTCGATCCACGGGTCGTACGTGATGTCGCACAGCCGGGCCAGCGCGTCGAGCCCCGGTCCGCGACAGGCCGCGGTCACGAGCGCCACCGGACGCCCGTCCGCCGCTGCGCCGCCGGCGCCCGTGGTGACCTCCCGCGAATCTGACATGGGCGTCACAGTAGAGGAGCGCGTCGGCGGCCTGCGGGGCTAAGGTCGAACCTGACGCCGGCGTCAGTCAAGGGGAGCGACCGTGGACGAATCGCACGAATCCATAGGGCTCGCCGAGGACGATCCGTTCGAGGAGTTCAACCGCGCCATGGGCGCCGAGGGGGATGCGACGCCCTACCCCACGCTCGCCCGCCTGCGGGCGGAGGCGCCGGTCCACCCGGGGGTTCCCGACCTCGGGGCCCTGGACTACGAGGAAGGATCGACGTTCACCGCCTACGCGTACGACGCCGTCAACACCGTCCTCGGCGACGGCGAGACCTTCAGCTCGGCAGGCTACGGCGAGGTCATGGGCGTGCTCATGGGGCGCTCGATCCTGCAGATGGACGAGCCCGAGCACCACGCCTACCGCTCGCTCCTGCAGCAGGCGTTCACCCGGGCGGAGATGCAGCGCTGGGAGGTCGAGCTTGTGGGCCCCCTGGTCAACGGCATGATCGACGAGTTCGTCGACGACCATCGAGCCGACCTCGTCCGCCAGTTGCTGTTCGTGTTCCCGGTGCGCGTCATCGCCGCTCTGCTAGGCCTGCCAGAGGACGACCTACCGCAGTTCCACCGCCTGGCGGTCCAGCTGATCGGCGCCACGACGGTGGACTGGGACCGCGCCCTGCTGGCGTCGGCCGCCCTCCGTGACTACTTCGCCGGGATCGTGGAGGAGCGCCGCCGGCGACCCGCCGACGACATGATCTCGGTGCTGGTGCAGGCCGAGAACGACGGGCAGCGCCTCACCGACGAGGAGATCTTCGCGTTCTGCCGCCTGCTGCTCCCGGCCGGAGCCGAGACCACCTACCGGTCGTCGTCCAACCTCATGGTGGGCCTCCTCACCAACCCGGACCAGCTCGGCGCCGTGGTGGCCGACCGCAGCCTCGTGCCCCTGGCGATCGAGGAGGGCGTGCGCTGGGAGCCGCCCCTGCTGATCATCACGCGGACCGCGAGCCGCGACACCGAGGTCTGCGGGGTGCCGATCCGGGCGGGCGCCAGCGTCGTGTGCAGCCTCGGGTCCGCCAACCACGACGAGTCCCGCTGGCCGGAGGCAGAGCGGTTCGACATCTTCCGTGAGCGCCGGCCCCACATCGGCTTCGCTCACGGCCCCCACATGTGCCTCGGGATGCACCTGGCGCGGATGGAGACCCAGGTGGCGTTGGGGGCGCTTTTCGATCGCCTGCCGGGCCTGCGGCTGGACCCCGCCGCTCCCGCCCCCTACATCTCGGGCCGCGTGTTCCGGGCGCCGCCCAGGTTGGACGTCGTCTGGGATTGAGGGCAGCGTGTGTCCGTGAGCGACACAGGCACGAAGGACGCGACCACCACCGGCGAGCGGACAGACCCCGAGCTGGCCGACGAGCTGGTCGCCGCCGTCCGGGACTGGGTGCGCAAGGACGTCGTGCCCGTGGCGTCGGACTACGAGCACGAGGACCGGTTCCCCGAGCCCCTCGTGGCCCAGATGCGGGCCTTCGGGCTGTTCGGGTCGAAGGTGCCCGAGGACCACGGCGGCCTCGGGCTCGATACGGTCACGTACGCGCGCCTGATGGAGGAGCTGGCCTACGGCTGGATGTCGCTGGCGGGCGTGCTCAACACCCACACGATCCTCGTGACGCTGCTCGTGCGCCACGGGACGGCCGAGCAGAAGGCGCGCCTGCTCCCGGTGATGGCCAGCGGCGAGGTGCGGGGCGCGTTCTCGCTCTCGGAACCGGACGCCGGCAGCGACGCCGCCGCCATCCGCTGCAAGGCGACCCCCGACGGCGACGAGTACATCCTCGACGGCACCAAGATGTGGGTCACGAACGGCGAGCGGGCGGGGCTCGTCGCCCTCGCCGCCCGCACCCCCGAGGGCATCACCTGCTTCGTGGTCGAGAAGGACCCCGGGCCGCGCTTCGGCGGCATCGCCACCAGCAAGACCATCGGCAAGCTCGGCTACAAGGGCATCGAGACCGTGGAGATGACGTACACGGGCCACCGGGTGCCGGCGTCGGCGGTGCTCGGTGGCGACGAGGGGCGCGGGCGGGGCCTGCGCTACGTCCTCGGGTCGCTCGAGGTCGGGCGGGTGAACATCGCCGCCCGGGCGGTGGGCGTGGCCCGGGCCGCGCTCGACGCTGCCATGCGCTATGCCCATGAGCGCGAGACGTTCGGCGTGCCCATCCACAACCACCAGGCGATCCAGTTCAAGCTCGCCGACATGGCCACGCGCGTCGAGGCGTCCCGGTTGCTGACGCGCAGCGCCGCCGAGAAGCTCGACGCCGGCCAACGCGCCGACGTCGAGGCGGGCATGGCCAAGCTGTTCGCCTCCGAGACGGCGCTGGAGGTGTCGACCGAGGCCATGCGCATCCACGGCGGGTACGGCTACACCACCGAGTTCCCCGTCGAGCGCTACTACCGGGACGCGCCCCTGATGATCATCGGCGAGGGCACCAACGAGATCCAGCGGATGGTCATCGCCCGGGGGCTGTTGCGTCGCTGGGCGGAAGCCCCGGGCGCGGTGGGGACGTAGTGGGGGCGGGGGCCGGCTAGTGGGCGCGCCGACGAAGGGCCCGCCGCGGCGCCAGGGCGCCGAGACCCGCGCCAAGCTGCTCGACGCCGCCGTCCCGGCGCTGGCCGAGAAGGGGTACCACGCCACCCGGGTCGACGACATCGTGCGCCTGGCGGGCGTGTCCCATGGCACCTTCTACCTCTACTTCGCCAACAAGGAGGGCCTGTTCCGAACGCTTGCCGAGCGCTGCGCCGACGACGCCGCCGCCCTGGCGTCCTCGCTCGGCGTGGTCGATCCGGGTCCCGCCGGGGTGGCGACGCTCCGGGCATGGCTGACCGACTTCCTCGCCTTCTATCGCCGCTACGGCGTGGTGATCCGGGCCTGGGCCGAGAACCAGGTGACCGACCGGACGCTCGCCCTGCTCGGTGCCGCCGCGTTCGAGCGCATCACCGCCACGTTGCGGGCGTCGATGGCCGCCGGATCCGGCGACGGCGGCGCCGGCCCCGACGATGCGCAGCGCCGGCTCGAGCTGCGCGCCGCGGCGCTGCTGGCCATGATCGAGCGGTTCGCCTACGTCACCACCAGCCGCAATGTCGGGTTCGGGGAGGACGCCCTGCTCGACAACCTGGCGCTGGTGGTGCACCGCGGTTTCTTCCGTCGGCCACTGGGACACGCGGCGCCGGTAGCCTGACGCCCGTGTCAGGCCAGGGCCGGAGGGGGCCGGCGCGGCACCGGGGCGCCGTCACGCCGCTGCTGGGGGCGGTGGCGCTGTCGGTGGCGTGGCTACCCGGGTGTGGGGCGGACGACGATCCCGCGGCGCCCGGCCCCATCGACGAGTGCGACTGGCCGATGTGGGGCCATGGGCCGGACCGCACCTTCTCGTACCCCTGCGACACCGCCATCTCGCCCGGTACTGCCAACGACCTCGAGGAGGCGTGGTTCTTCAGTGCCGAGGACGCGGTCACGGCCACGCCCGCGGTCGTCGACGACACGGTGTACGTGGGGGACTGGTCGGGGAACTTCTACGCGCTCGACCTCGACACGGGCAAGCCCCGCTGGACCTTCGAGGCCGAGGTCCATCCGCGCGTGTACGCCGGCCAGATCGTCTCCTCGGCGGCCGTCGCCGACGTCGAGGGGGAGCGGGTCGTCTTCTTCGGCGCCGGCAACGCGCTCTACGCCCTCGGTGCCGGCGACGGCGCGCTCCGCTGGCGGCACCGGCTCGCCCCGCCCGGCGACGACGACGATCCCCGGGAGATCGAATCGTCCCCGGTCGTCGTCGACGGCACGGTCATCTTCGGATCCGACGTGCACAATGCCGACGACGGCACGCCGGCCGCCGTGATCGCGTTGGACGCCGCCACCGGCGACGAGCGGTGGACGACGGTGACCGCCCCGACCGAGCCCGGCGCCCGCACGGGCGACCCGGCCGATGGCCGGCCGACCGGTTCCGGCTGCGCCGACGTGTGGGGGTCGCCGAGCGTCGACCCCGAGCGCCGGCTCGTGTTCGTCGGCACCGGCAACTGCACGGCGGCCGAACGGTGGGGCAGCCATTCCGAGGCGGTCCTTGCGCTGGACCTCGACACCGGGGAGGTGCGCTGGTCGTACCAGCCGCACGAGCCCAACCGCGACGACCTCGACTTCGCCGGCGCACCCAACCTCTTCGCCGCCGACGGCCGGGCGGCGGTCGGGCTCGGCAACAAGGACGGGGCGTACTACGTGGTCGACCGCGAGACCGGCGAGTCGCTGTGGTCCACCCGGGTGGCCGAGCCCGGCATCCCGGAGCCGGGGAGCGACTACTCGACCGGCGGCTTCATCGGCCCGAGCGCCGTCGCCGACGGGGTGATCGTCGGCGGCACCGCCGTCGGCGGCGCCCCCTACCTCCACGCCATCGACGCCGAATCGGGCGACGTCCTATGGCAGCAGGACGTGGCCGGCCCCACCTACGCTGCGGCCGCCGAGGCCAACGGCGTGGTGTTCATCGGCGGCACCGACTTCACCTTCCGCGCCCTCGACCTGCGGGGCGGCGACGTCCTCTGGGAGCGCGAGCTGAGCGGCGCGGTCTCCGGGGGCGCGGTGGTCGTGGGCGACGACGTCGTCGCCGTCGCCGGCATCCGCGCCCCGGGCGTCGACACGACCAGCGACAACAGCGGCGTGTACCGGTTCTCGCTGGGAGCCGGCGGCGGTCCGGCGACGTCCGAGGCATCCCGCTCGCCCACGACAACGGCCGCACCCGCCGGGCCCCCGGCCACCAACTCGCGGCAGGCGCTCGCGCAGCAGTGCGTCGCGGCGGCGTGCCCGCTCGACTTCACCATCAGCGCCGAGCGGGCCGGGGGCGACACCGCTCGCGGGACGGTGAGGATCCAGCTCGAGCCGTTCCGGGTCGAGGTCCGGGCCGAGGGGCTCGGCACGCCCGGCCGCTGGCTCCGGCCCGGCAGCCCGGCGGCGTCGGACGGCGCCACCGCGTTCGGGGTGTACCTGTCCCAGGGCACCGACAACCCGGTCGGCGGCCTGGTGTGCGTCCTGGACGCCGCCGACGACTGCACCGGCACCGAGAACCCGGCGCCCGGCGCCACCTACGACCGGATCAGCATCCTGGCGGTGGACGATCCCGGGATGCTGCCCTCGATAACCGAGGGCATCGACCGCATCGTGACCACCAACGGCCTGGAGATCCCCGTCACCCCGGGAGCGTGAACGTGACGACGACGCAGACGAAGCGGCTGACGAGTGCGGTGCTGGCGCTGGCGGCGGTGGCCACGCTGGCCGCGTGCAGCGGCGACGACGATGGCGGCGATGGTGGCGACGACGCCGGCGGGGGAGGCCCCGCCACCACGGCCGGCTACGAGGCCCCGGAAGCGATCGTGCTCAGCACCGAGGGCAACAACCTCAACGCCTACGAGCCCGACCCGCCGTTCCGGAAGCAGACGGTGATCCACACCGCCGCCGACGATCCCGAGGGCCTCGACATCAACGGCCAGGTGTGCATGCTGCCCGGCGCCGAAGGCGCCGAGAGCGGGAAGCAACGCTTCGTCGCCGGCGAGGACACGGGCCAGCCGGAGCGGACGCCCGGCTGGGGCATCTTCGAGTTGGAGGGCGCGGCGGTCGGGGGCCTGGAGGCCCGCGAGGTCGCGCGGCTCGTGCCGACCTACCAGACCGAGGGCCCCGAGAACTACGGCTGCGGCGTGCTGTCGGACGGCCGCATCGTCACGACCGACATCGGGAACCAGGTGACCGGGGCGCCGACGGGGCAGCTCATCGTGTGGTTCCCCCCGTTCGACGGCGAGGAGGTCCCCTACTGCAAGATCGACGTGGCGCTGCCCACGCCGGGTGGGATCCACATCGCCGACGATGTCGTGTACCTGGCGACGGCGCGCGCTCCCGACAACGGCATCGTGCGCTACGACGGCCCGTTCCCGACGTCCGCCGACGCCGCCGGCGGATGCGGTCGCCGGGACGCCACCGGCGCCCCGCTGGCGGACTCGGCGCACAGGAGCGTCGTCATCCCCGCGGACGAGCACGTCGCCACGCCGAACGCGGTGGTGGCCGCGCCCGGGGGTGGGTTCTACGTCTCGAGCGCCTTCACCGGGGTGCTGGCCGAGTACGACGACTCCGGTGGCTTCGTCCGCACCCTGGTCGCGCCGCCGGCGGGCGAGGAGCTCGGCGCCGAGCCGTACCCGACCGGCGCGCCGTTCGGCATGGGTGTCGATCCGGAGACGGGCACCCTCTACTGGGCGGACCTGGCCATCGGCGTCACCGACAGCATCGGGCCGATCGACGGTGCCGGCACAGTCCGCCGCATCACGTTCGACGACGACGGGGCGCCCAGGCCGGCCGAGACCCTGGACCAGGGGCTCGACTTCCCCGACGGCATCGGCATCTACGTCCCGGCGGACGGCTGAGCGACCGATCTACCCCTTGACTTGGAGCGCGCTCGAACCCGTACGGTCGGGTGCAGGCCGCTGCGAGGCCCGCAGCGCCGTCGCCCCGAGGAGATCGCCGTGCAGCTCGGAATCCACGTCCCCAACTTCAAGATCGTGGGCGGGACCCCCGCCATCGCCCCCGAACTGGTCCGGATCGCCGAGGGCGCCGAGGCCGCAGGGGCGACGTGGCTGTCGGTCATGGACCACTACTTCCAGATGGACCGGATGGCCCCGGCGGAGGATCCCATGCTCGAGGGCTACACGACGCTGGGCTTCTGGGCCGGCCATACCATGTCGATCCGCCTCGGCCTCCTGGTCAGCGGCGTGACCTACCGGCACCCGGGCCTGCTGGCCAAGGCGGTGTCGACCCTCGACGTGCTGTCGGGCGGCCGCGCCGCCCTGGGCATCGGCGCCGCCTGGTACGAGCGGGAGCATCTGGGGCTGGGGGTGCCGTTCCCGCCGGTCGCCGAGCGGTTCGAGCGCCTCGAGGAGGCGCTGCAGATCTGCCTGCAGATGTGGGACCCGACGAACAACGGCCGCTACGACGGCCGGCACTACCAGCTGGCGGAGACCCTGTGCTCGCCGCAACCGCTCAGCCAGCCTCACCCGCCGATCATGATCGGCGGCAGCGGCGAGCGGAAGACGCTCCGGCTGGTGGCCCGGTACGGCCAGGCCTGCAACCTGTTCGGGGCGTCGACGGACGAGGTCACCCACAAGCTCGACGTGCTCCACCGGCATTGCGACGATGTCGGCCGCGACTACGACGAGATCCTCAAGACGATCCTCTACCGGGGCCCGGACCTGGACAGCGGCGACATCGACGGCTTCGCCACCGAGATGGCCGGCTACGCCAAGCTCGGGGTGGACGGGGTCATGGTGATGCCGCTCACCGACCGGCCGGCCGACTGGGTCGAGCAGCGCTGCATCCCGGCGGCGGCCCGTCTGGCCGACGTGTCATAAGGGTCGGCGCGCGCCGGGCCGGCGGGGCAAAGTGTCGCGGTGCGAATCGCGATGCTGGCGCCCATGCCGTCGGAGCTGCGGCCGCTGGTGAAGAGGCTCGGCTTGCAACCCTCGTCGTCGCCGGCGGGCAGGCGGGTCCACGAGGGCCTGTCGGGTTCCGCGTCCGTGGTGGCGGCGATGACGGGGATGGGCACCGCCGGGGCCGCCGAGGCGGCGCGGCGGATGCTCGACGCGGGCGACGTCGACCACGTGATCGTCGTCGGCATCGCCGGTGGCATCGACGACCGCCTCGCCATCGGCGATGTCATCAGGCCCGGCGTCGTCATCGACGGGGCCTCGGGAGCCGAGTACCGGCCCCACCCGCTGGGCGAGCACACCGACCCTCCCGACCAGGGCGCCCTCCATACGTCTGACGAGTTCATCGTGGATCCCGACCGGGTGGCGGCGCTCCGCGAGAGGGGCGTCATTGCCATGGACATGGAGACGGCCGCGGTGGCCGCCGTGTGCGAGGAGCTCGGGTGCCCCTGGTCGGTGGTCCGCGCCATCAGCGACCGGTCGAGCGACGGGATGGCCGACGAGGCCGTCTTCGGGCTCGCCCATCCGGACGGCTCGCCGAACCTGCCGGCCGTGGCCCGCTTCGTGGCGCGGCACCCGGGGCGCATCCCGCAGCTGGTCCGGCTCGGCCGGGACGCCAGCAGGGCCACCAACGCCGCCGCCAGCGCGGCCGCCGAGGCCTGCCGCCAGCTGACGCCATGACCAGCGAGTTGGGGGACGTCGCTGCGTCGGTCGTCCCCGACATCCGCTTCGTGCGCAGGCGCGACGAGGAGCAGCGCGCGACCTACTTCGAGCTGTTCTTCGACCTCGTCTACGTCTTTGCGATCACGCAGCTCTCCCACTACCTGCTGTCGCACCTCACGTGGGCCGGTGCGGCCCACGCTGCGTTCCTGCTGTGCGCCGTCTATTGGGCCTGGAACTACACCACCTGGATGACCAACTGGTTCGACCCCGAGGTGGCGGTCGTCCGGGTGGTGCTGGTGCTCGTGATGCTGGCGAGCCTGCTCATGGCCGTCGCCATCCCCGAGGCCTTCGGCGACCACGGGTTGCTGTTCGCAGCCAGCTACTGCGCGCTCCAGGTCGGGCGCAACGCCTTCGTCGTGGCCGTCACCCCCGCGGGCCCCTTCCACCGCAACTTCGAACAGATCCTGGGCTGGAGCGTCCTGTCGGTCCCGCTGTGGATCGGCGGTGCTCTCGTGCACGGCGATGCCCGCTGGGGGCTGTGGCTCGGGGCGTTCGCGCTCGACCTGGCGGCGCCGCTGGCCAGGTTCTGGCTGCCGAGGTTCGGCGGCGGCACCCCGATGATCGAGTGGGCGATCGACGCCGGCCACTTCGCCGAGCGCTTCCAGCTGTTCGTGATCATCGTCCTGGGCGAGAGCATCGTGCTCACGGGCGCCACCGCCACCGACGTCGGGTTGGAGCTGTCGGTCGTCGTGGCCCTGGGCTTCGCCTTCCTGTCGTCGGTGGCGCTGTGGTGGCTCTACTTCGGGCAGGTGGCGACCGCGGCGGTCCGGCGCATGGCGGCGGCCGAGGTCCCGGGGCAGGTGGGCCGCGACGCGTACACCTACCTCCACCTGCCGATCGTCGCCGGGATCCTGCTCACCGCCGTCGGCGACGAGCTCGTGATCGCCCATCCGGGCGACGAGCTGGGCACGGCGGGCGCCCTGGTCACCCTGAGCGGACCGGCGCTGTACCTGCTCGGCGTCGTCGCCTTCGGTGCCCGCGTCGGGCGCCACCAGCCGTGGACGCGCGCCGCTGCGGCCGTGCTGCTGTTCGCAGCCGTGCCGCTCGCCGCCGAGGCGCCCGGCCTGCTGGTGACGGCGCTGGTGACCGCGCTGCTGGTGACGCTCGTCGTCGCCGACCGGCTGCGGGTCGGCCACCCGGGCCCGGGGGAGTGAGGGCCGGCCTCCGGTCAGCTGCGCTCGCCGAGCGAGTCCAGGAAGGCGGCGACCGCCGCCGCCGAGTGGTGGCGCCACGTGGCGACATGATCCGTCCTCGGCGGCGTGGTGGCCCGCTGCTCGAGGAGGTCGGCGAACGCCCCCCGCTGGGCCTCGATCAGGTCGTCCGGCGGGAGCCCGAGCCGTTCGGTGATGACGAGCTTGAGCAGGAAGGCGCTGCGGACGTCGCGGATGTGCTTCACGGGCGTGACGAGCCAGCGGCGGAGGTGAGCGCGCCCCCGGGCGGTCGGCCGGTAGACGGTGCGGGGCGGGCCGGCGGCGCTGGGCTCGGTGGGCCGGGGTTCGACGAGGCGGAGCGCCTGCAGGCGTTCGAGCGCGCGGTACACGAGCTGGCGGGTCACGTGCCAGACGTCGCCGATCCGGGCGCCGGACCGGAGCTCGGCGGCGATGTCGTAGCCGTGGCGGGGCTTCTCGACCAGGACGCCGAGCACGGCCCACTCGTTGAGCGAGAGCGTCGGGCGGCGTTCCACCCCGCGAGGTTGCCACGACCGTCCCGCGCCCGTTGCGACTGCTAGGTTCACTGCGACTACCAGGAGGGCGTGGCGCGTATGCACGGTGTCTCAGGGGCGGTGGGTGCCTGGCTCGATGCGGGCGAGGACCCCGTCGTCGTGCGCGTTCCGCTCGCCGAGGGGATCGGCGGGGCGGGCCCCGGGGAGGTGCTGGCCTTCGGGCCGGCCGGCGAGCGCGTCGGCGGCCTCCTCGGGGGCGCCGTCGACGACGTGGCCGCCCGGCTCGTGGACGAGGTCCGGGCGACCGGCCAGCGGCAGGTCGAGAGCGTGCAAGTCACCAGTGAGGCGGCCGCGGCTCACGGGTTGACCTGCGGCGGCCTGGTCACCGTCGTCGCGGATTCCGCCGCCGCGCTCCCGTTCGACTGGCGGGTCGGGCGGGCACCGATGGTGTTCGCGGGCCCGCTGGGGACGGGCGGTCCGATCACGCAGGTCACGGCCGACGATGTGGGGACGTTCGTGGGCGACGCCGCCGAGCGGGTGCTGCGCGGCGGCCGGTCCGGGGCCAGCCTGGTCGACCAGACCTCGCTGGTCGAGGTCTACGTGCCGACGACCACGCTGCTGGTGGTGGGCGGCGGGGACCTGACGGCCGCGCTCGTCATCCAGGCGGGGTTTCTGGGATGGAACGCCGAGGTGGTGGCCGACGCCGGCGCCGCGGTCCTTGCGGCGGAGCGGCTCGGCCCGAGCGACGCCGTGGTCGTCCTGTCCCACGATCCGGCGGTCGACGCCCCCGCGCTGATGGCCGCCCTCGCCGCCGGCGTCGGGTACGTGGGCGCCCTCGGCTCGCGCCGCACCCAGGGCAAGCGCAGGGAGCGGCTGGTCGACGCCGGCGCCTCGGCGGACGAGCTCGACGCCGTACGCGGGCCCGCGGGCCTCGATCTGGGTGGGACCAGCGCGGCCGAGGTGGCCCTGGCTATCTGCGCCGAGGTGCTCGCGGTGCGCAACGGGCGGCCGCCGCTGTCGCTGCACGCCACGTCCGGGCCGATCCACCGATGACATCCGCCATGTTCACCTCACGTCTGGAGACACCATGAAGCTCCGTATGCTGCGGCTCCTCGCCGTCGTCAGCGTTCCCGCACTGATGTTCGCCGCCTGTGGAGACGATGACGACGACGATGCCGGCTCGACGACGACGGAGGCGCCGGCGCAGGAGTCCGCACAGGGCGACATCACGGTGTTCGCAGCCGCCTCGCTGACCGACGCGTTCACGGAGCTCGGGAGCACGTTCGAGTCGGACAACCCCGACGCCTCCGTCGAGTTCAACTTCGGCGCATCGTCCGCTCTCCGGGAGCAGATCCTCGCGGGCGCCCCCGCGGACGTCTTCGCCTCGGCGAACACCTCGAACATGGACCAGGTCGTCGACGGTGGGGCCGCCGCCAATCCCCAGAACTTCGTAACCAACCTGCTCGAGATCGCGGTGCCGGCCGGCAACGAGGCCGGGGTCACCGGGCTGGACGACTTCGCCAACGCCAACCTGCTCATCGGGCTCTGCGCGGAGGAGGTGCCGTGCGGGGAGTTCGGGCGGGAGGCGCTGGCCAACGCCGGGGTCACCCCCTCGATCGACACCAACGAGCCCGACGTGCGGTCGTTGCTGACCAAGGTCGAGGCCGGTGACCTGGACGCCGGGATCGTCTACGTCACGGACGTCATGGCGGCGGGCGACACCGTCGAGGGCGTCCAGATCCCCGCTGACGACAACGTCGTCGCCACCTACCCGATCGCCGCGCTTACCGACGCCGCCAACGCCGACACGGCCGACGCGTTCGTCGAATTCGTGCTTTCCGACGAGGGCCAGGAGATCCTCCAGTCCTACGGCTTCGACGCTCCGTGAAGCCCCGGCGGGCGGGCGCGAGGAGGGCGACACAGCAGCGCACCCCGTGGCTGATCCTCCCCCTCGCGGCCGTCGCCGTGGCTTACGTTGCGGTGCCGTTCGTGGCGCTGCTGCAGCGGGCGCCGTGGTCGGGTCTCGGGGGCCTTCTCGGCAGGTCGATCGTCGTCGACGCCCTGCGGCTCAGCATCATCACCGCGTTCGCCGCCACCGGGCTCGCGATGCTGCTCGGGATCCCGCTCGCCTGGGTGCTCGCGCGCACCCGGTTCCCCGGACGCTCGGTGGCGCGGGCGCTGGTCCTCCTGCCGATGGTCCTGCCCCCGGTGGTGGGCGG
>DATFVX010000011.1:0-2002 GCA_035259985.1 Acidimicrobiales bacterium
CCGGGAACACGGTCGCGGCCGTTGCCGACCCGCCGGCGACGCCATCGGCCCCGGCCTTCGGCTCGGGGCGGATGGCGCCGAGTGCGACCACGAGCAGTGTCGCCACCAGCGCCGCGGGCAACGCCACGGGCCGCCGTGCCATGTGCGCCGGTGTAGCAGGGACGGGCAGCACGGGGCGCGATGCCCTGCCGGTAGTGTCCGCAAGCGATGAGCGAGGGCCCCCACGGGCGGGCACTGACCCGCGGTCGACCCCGGAGCCCCAGGGGACGCGCCCGGGTCGTCGCCGACCGGCTGGCAGAGGAGTACCCGGGGACGGCAACCGAGCTGTGCGCGCTCGACCATTCCAACGCCTACGAGCTGTTGGTGGCGACGATCCTGTCCGCACAGACGACCGACGAGCGGGTCAACATGGTGACGCCGGCGATCTTCGCCAAGTACCCGCGGCCGGCCGACCTGGCCGCCGCCGACCCGGCCGAGCTCGAGACGATCATCCAGTCGACCGGGTTCTTCCGCAACAAGACGCGCAGCCTGATCGGGATGGCGCAGGCGCTGGTCGAGCGGTTCGACGGTGAGGTGCCGCACAAGCTGTCGGACCTCGTCACGCTGCCGGGGGTGGGCCGCAAGACCGGCAACGTGGTGCGCAGCGTGGCCCTCGGCGAGCCCGGCCTGCCGGTCGACACCCACGTGCTGCGCTTGTCGCGCCGCCTCGGCCTCACGCGCCAGACCGACCCGGTGAAGGTCGAGCTCGAGCTGAACCCGATGGTGCGGGCGGACGAGCGGGGCGCCCTCAGCCTTCGCCTCATCCTGCACGGCCGCCGGGTCTGCACGGCGCGCAAGCCCCGGTGCGACGCCTGCGTCCTGGCCGACATCTGCCCGTCGGCCTTCACGTTCTGATCGAGCATCCTGCGACGCGAAGGCAACGGGTCGTGAACGCATTGCAAAGAAATGTCGGCCCGACGCGCACCCTGTGCCCTGCTCTGAGCGATAACTTGGGTGAAGACCAGGTTCCCGCCACCTGGTTCCAATGCGACGCTGGGATCCGCCGCCTGGCGTCGCCGCGACGGCGCCCCGCGAGGGCGCCGTCGCTGTGTTCGGGCACAGGTTGGTGCGGCGACAGCGTCAGCGCATCGGCATCTGACCGCGCCCGGATTCCGGATCCAGTCTCCGGCCCGTGGCCACCCGGTCGTCAGCGCATCGACCGCATGACCCGCTCGAGCTGGCGGCCGGCGGTGAGCAACGACCGCTCGACCTCGTAGAGCCCGTCCGCAACGTCGGGCCGGGTCGATCCTCGGTAGCGATCGCCGACGGCGGTGATGCGGGTCGCCAGTTCGTCGAGTGCGGTCGCCAGGGCCGAGAGCTCGGCGAGATCGCTGTCCATGCCCCGGTTTCTAGTGGACCCGCGCGGAAGCGAGCGTCCACTACCCGGAACCGGATGGGGTCGTTCGACGGGGCGCCGGTAGCGTTGCTCCGTGCTCCGCCGCCTCGACCTGCGTGGATCCGGGACCGCCGACCTGCGCTCCCGGCTGCCGCGCCCCGCCGCCCAGGTGGAACCGCCGGTCGACGAGGTGCGTGCCGTCCTCGCGGAGGTCCGCGACGGCGGCGACGACGCGATCCGGTCGCTGATCCGGCGCTTCGACGGGGTGGAGGTCGACGAGCTCCGGGTGCCGCCCGCCGAGGTCGCGGCCGCGCTCGACCGCATCCCCGGCCGGCTCCGGGCGGCGCTCGAGGCCGCCCACGCCAACATCGGCGCGTACCACGCTGCGCAGCGGGCGCCCGGACTGGTCCACCGCAACGGCGCGATCGAGATCCGGGAGCTCCTCCGACCGGTCGAGCGCGCCGGCTGCTACGTGCCGAGTGCCGCGGCGCCCCTGGTCTCGACGGTGCTGATGACCGTCGTGCCCGCCAGGGTGGCCGGCGTGCCCGAGATCGTGGTCGCGACCGCTCCGGGGCGCGCCGGCAGGGTCGACGACGGGATACTGGCGGCCGCCGCGGTCGCAGGGGC
>DATFVX010000012.1:0-32862 GCA_035259985.1 Acidimicrobiales bacterium
CATGTGGGCCGAGGCGTCGAAGCGGGACGTGTCCTACGCGCTGTGCAACGACCGCCGCACCCTGCTTTGGTTCGCCAACCAGCGCGCGGTCGAGTACCACCCCGCCCTGTCGCACGCCGATCGTCCCGACCGCATCACCCACCTCGTGCTCGACCTCGACCCGCCCGGCCGCGACGAGTTCTCGATGGCGGTCCGAACGGCCCACCTGGTCCGCCAGGCGCTGGCCGACGTGGGCCTCGAGGGTGCGGTCAAGACCAGCGGGGCGAAGGGTGTGCACGTGTTCGTGCCGATCGACGACGAGCCGGCCCCGGAGGACTCCGCCGCCGCCACCCGGGCCATCGCCGCCCGCGCGGAACGCCTCGACCCGTCGATCGCCACCACGGCCTTCATGAAGGAGGACCGCGGGGGCAAGGTGTTCGTCGACTCCACCCGTGTCGGCGGCGCCACCGTGATCTCGGCGTACAGCCCGCGGGTCCGACCGGGCGTGCCGGTGTCGTTCCCCGTGGGCTGGGACGAGCTCGACGACGTCACGCCCGGCGACTTCACCGTGCACACCGCACTGCAGCAACTCGGCGACCGCGACCCGTGGGCCACGCACATGCCGGCGCCCCAGCGGCTGCGTGCCGACCTGATCGAGGAGGGCCACGCCATCCCGGTGGCGCGGGTGCAGGCCATGCACGAGGGCAAACGCCGCAGCCGCGCCCGCCGCAGCTAGGCCTGCGCCGGTTCCGGGGGAGGAACCAGGTGGAACCATGACCGAAGCGACGGGATCACACCCGAACTTGGTGCGGATGGCCCGCAGGGTCATCGACGCCAACAAGTACATGACGCTGGCGACCGCCGACGACGCCGGCACACCGTGGGCGTCGCCCGTCTACTACACGCCGGAGGGCTACGACGTCTTCTACTGGGCGTCGTCGCCCGATTCCGTCCATTCACGCAATCTGGCGGGACGACCCGAGCTGAGCATCGTGATCTTCGACTCGCAGGTCCCGATCGGGGGCGCCGAGGCGGTGTACATGGTCGCCCGCGCGGGGATCGTCCCGGACGTCGAGCTCGAGCGGTGCGCCGCCACGTACGGCTCCCGCTTCCCGGAACTGCGCGTGTTTGCCGCGGACGAGCTGCGGGCGCCCGCGGAGCTCCGGTTGTACCGGGCGAGGGTCGCCGAGCACTCGGTCCTCGTGCGGGGCGGCGACCCGGAGTTCGGACGCGGGATCGACAGCCGCGTGGCCGTCACGCTCTGACCCCGAGCTCGCTCGGCGGACCAGGCGCCGGGAATGTCACCCCCGCAACGGGGTAGAAGGGGTCGATGGACGACGAACCCGCCAATGGTGCCGAGGACCAGGAGAGCGCCGCCGAACGCGCCAACCGCGAGCTGATCGAGCTCCTGAACGAGCTACGGGTGGCGCTTCCCGGCGTCCAGGTCCTGTTCGCGTTCCTGCTGATCGTTCCCTTCTCGCAGGGCTACGACCGCTTGGACGCCAGCGACCGCCGCGTGTACTTCACGGCCGTGCTCGCGACCGTGGCGACGACGATCTGCCTCGTCGCCCCCACGGCTCACCATCGGTTGCGGTTCCGCTCCGGCGTCAAGGAACAGTTGCTCCAAGTCGCCAACATCTTTGCGATCGTCGGCCTGGTTCTCCTGGCATTCGCCATCGCCGCGGTCACCTACGTGATCACCGACGTCGTCTACCCGGGCACGCTTCCCGGGATCGTCACGGGCGTGCTCGCCGGCGCGTTCGCCATCATCTGGTTCGTGCTGCCGGTGTTCTACCGGCCGGCGAAGACGCCGGTATCCCGTCCGTACGACGGCTAGTGGGCGCGAGCGCCCACTAGCGCGCCACCTCGACCTCCGCGCGGTCCTCCGACCAGCGCGTGTGGAACGTGCCGGGGCGGTCCACTCGGTGGTACGTGTGGGCGCCGAACAGGTCGCGCAGCCCCTGCAGGAGCGCCGCCGGCAGTCGTTCGGCCCGCAGTGCGTCGTAGTAGGCGAGAGCCGACGAGAAGCCCGGCGTCGGCACCCCGAGCGACGCACCAGTGGCCACCACGCGCCGCCATGCCCCCTGAGCGCCGGCCAACGCCTCGACGAACGACGGCGCGAGCAGCAGCGACGGCAGGCCCGGGTCGGCGTCGTACTCGGCGCGGATGCGATCGAGGAACCGCGCCCGGATGATGCAGCCGCCCCGCCAGATCGTGGCCATCGCACCGGGGTCGATGCTCCAGCCGTACTCGTCGCTGCCGGCGGCGATCTGGTCGAACCCCTGCGCGTAAGCAACGATCTTCGACGCGTACAGGGCCCGGCGGACGTCCTCGATCAGGGTGTCCGCCGCCGCCCCAACCGGGCGGCCGTCCGCGTCGGGACCCGGGAGTGCCGCCGCGGCCCGTCGCTGGGCGGTGTGGGCCGACAGCGAGCGGGCGAACACCGCCTCGGCCATGCCGGTCACGGGCACGCCGAGATCGAGCGCCGACTGCACGCCCCAACGCCCGGTGCCCTTCTGCTCCGCCGCGTCGGCGACGACGTCGACGAACGGCTGCCCCGTGGCCGCGTCGACGTGCTCCAGGACCTCCGCGGTGATCCCGATCAGGTATGACTCCAGCTCGCCGGCGTTCCAGTCGCGAAACACCGAGCCGAGCTCGGCTGGCGTGGCGCCGAGCCCATCGCGGAGCAGGCCGTAGCTCTCGCCGATGAGCTGCATGTCGGAGTACTCGATGCCGTTGTGGACCATCTTGACGAAATGGCCGGCACCGTCGGGACCCACGTGGGTGCAGCACGGCGTGCCGTCGACCTGGGCGGCGATCGTCTCGAGCATCGGGCCCAGCGATGCGTAGGCCTCGTCGGACCCGCCGGGCATGATGCTCGGCCCTTCGAGGGCGCCCACCTCGCCGCCGGAGATCCCGGTGCCGACGAAGTGGATGCCCCGGCCGCGCAGCGCCGACTCGCGCCGCCGCGTGTCGGCGAAGTGTGCGTTGCCGCCATCGACGATCATGTCTCCGGGCTCGAGGTGGGCCGCGAGGTCGTCGACGACGGCGTCGGTGGCCGGCCCGGCCTGAACCATGGCCAGGACCCGCCGGGGCGGCGCCAGCGCAGCGACGAACTCCTCGGTGCTCGTCGACGGCACGAAGTTGCCTTCGTCGCCGTGGGCGGCCACGAGGTCGTCGGTGCGGGCCTTGGTGCGGTTGTGGAGCGCCACGGTGTAGCCGTGACGGGCGAAGTTGCGAGCCAGGTTGCTGCCCATGACGGCCAGCCCGGTCACGCCGATGTCGGCCTTCGTTGCTCCCCGCTCTTGGCCTTCGGCCGGGCCGCTCGGGCCTCGCTCGCTCTCTCGCCCTCCGGGACGCTCGCTCACGTAGAGGACGGTAACAGCGGCCGGCCCCGGCGGATCACGCTCTGTTGCGTTCTGGAGGCCTCAACCCGCCGTGGTCAGGCCGAGCCGCTGCACCGTGGCCGCGACGCGGCCGGCGACGCCGTGCGACCCCTGTTCACCGGCCAGCGCGAGCGCGTGCGCCAGCACCGCGGCGACCTCCGCCGGGTCATCCCCCCGGGCGTGGCGCGTCCGGGCGTCGGCCTCGAGCACCAGCGGCTCGGCGAACCGCTCGCCGTACGTCTCGAGCTCGCGGTAGGCCGCGGCCACCGCGTCCACCGCAGCCTCGACCCGGCCGGCGGCCGCCAGCCCGGCGGCGCGGGCGGCCTTGAACACCACGACGCCCGTCCGCCCGCCGGCCTCGATGAAGCGATCGATTGCGACGTCCATCGTCGACAGGCCCTCGTCGACGCGGCCCTGCAGGATCATGGCTGCCGCCAGGTAGCCGTGCAGCCCCCGCCCCCAGAAGCTGAACGTGCCCTCCGGATCGGCGTCGATGCCGCGGCGGGCGGCCCGTTCGGCCCACTCACCGCACCCGGTGGCAACCGCCCCCGCGCTCGAGAACATCTCGACCAGGGGCACGGCGTAGCGGTCCGGCGCCGCCGCGGCCAGCGCCTCGAACGCGCTCTCCCCCTCCCGCTCGTCCAGGTCGCCGGTAAGCACGTGCAGGTATCCGGCGAACGGGTACGGCAGCAGCATCACCTCGAGACCGAGCCCCAGCGACGCGCTGGGCGGCGCCGTGTCCGCCGCCGCCTCGCACGCGTCGTCGAGCAGTTCGGTGGCTTCGCCCACGCGGCCGCGGTGCCAACGGCTGATGCCCAGCGATGCGAGCCCGGTGATCCTGGCGAGCGGCTCGCCGGACCGCTCACCCAGCTCGTGGAGCTGCTCGGCGATGGCGTCCGAGCGATCGAAGTCGCAGCGGGTGTCGTAGGCGGCCCACTCGGCCCACAACAGCCGGGCGAGGGTGTCGGCCCGGCCGGCGCGCTCGGCCAGGTCCTTCGCCTGGCGGAGGTGGGGCGAGTTGGCGATGCTCGCGTAGCCATGGATCGACCGCTGGATCGACAGCAACCGGCCTGCGGCCACCAGCTCCGCCTCGACCTGCGGTGCCGTCGAGCCGCCGCTGCGCCGCAGCTGGACGACCCGTTCGAGCATGCCCTCCGCGGCCTCGAACGCATAGCGGCTCACCGCCACCTCCGCCGCCCGCTCGAGCGCCTCGGCCGCCCGTTGGCCCCCGCCGATCGCCACCGCGGCCCACAGGTGCTCGGCGATGATCTCCGCCGCGTCGTCGTGGTCAGGGGCGGTCGCCTCCAGGGCCTCCGCCACGCTCAGATGGATGCGGGCTCGCCGCAGGGCCGACATGTCGTCGGCCACGACCTCGCGGACGAGGGCGTGGGAGAACCGGAAGGTGGCGGGACGATCGGGGACCGCGGTGACCAGGCGATGGACGGCGGCCGGCTCGATCGCGTCGAGCACGTCGTCGATGGCGTCGCCCGATGCCGCCGTGAGCAGGTCGAGCTCGAAGTCACGGCCGGCGACGGCCGCGACCTGGAGCATCGCGACGGTCGCGTCCGGAAGCAGGGCGATGCGGCGCCGGACGACGTCGCGGACTCCGGAGGGCACGTCGGTGCCCGGCGACCGGGCGCCCGCCGGCTCGGCGGCGCCCCGTTCGGCCACGACCAGCCGCGCCAGCTCGGTCGCGAAGAACGGGTTCCCCTCGGCGCGCTCCTGGATGGCGGCGGCGACGCCGGCGTCGACCGGTTGGCCGGACGCGACCTCCACGAGCTCGGCCGTGGCCGTGTCGGACAGTCCCCGCAGGAAGATGCGGCGGCTGCCGGGTCCCCGGGACAGTGCCGCCAGCGCCTCGACGACCGCGTCGTTGCGACCGACCTCGAGCTCGCGCACGGTGCATGCGAGCAGGACAGGGGGGTCGACCAGCTGACCAGCGACGAAGGTGAGCAGCTGGAGCGAGGCCGGGTCGGCCCACTGCAGGTCGTCGAGCACGAGCATCAGCGGCCGCTCGGCCGACGTCTGTGCGATGAGCCCGGTGACGGCGTCGAAGAGCTGGAAGCGTGTGGGGTCGGCGACCGCCGGCGCGGTGCCGCCGCCGGCGTCGGCGCGCGAGCTCGCGGCGGCGAGGCTGGCGATCTGCGGGGAGAGCTCGGCGTCCGGGTCGAGCCGATCGACGAGGCTGCGCAGCGGCGGCAGCCACGGCCAGAACGCCGGCGCGGCCCCGCCCTCGAACGCCCGCCCCCAGAGGACCGTTGCCCCCCGCGCCGCGGCCTGGTTGGCGGCCTCCTCCAGCAGGCGGGTCTTGCCGATGCCCGGCTCGCCCTCGACGAGCACCACCCGGGTGGACGTTCGGGCCTCGTCGATTGCCAGCATCACCTGGCCGAACTCGGCGTCACGGCCCACGAGGCCCGCCGCCGTCGTCGAGCTGGGGGCGGGCGACGCCGAGCCGTTCGCCGGCACCCGCGGCGGAGGAGGTGATGGCACCGGACCGATCGCCTCCGTCCCGGCCGGCGGCGTCGCAGGCGGCGCATCGACGGCGAGCTCGATGGCCGGGTCGTGGTTGAGGATCGCCGTCTCGAGCGTGACGAGGGGGCGACCGGGGTCGATGCCCAGCTGGTCGCGCAGCGTGCGCCGGGCGTCGTCGAGCACCCGCAGCGCCTCCGCCTGGCGGCCCGATCGGTACAGGGCCAGGGCCAGGTGGTGGCGGAGCTGCTCCCTCAGGGGGTGCGCGGCCACGAGCTCGCCCAGCTCCCCCACCACCGCCCCGTGGTGCCCCAACCGCAGGTCGGCGTCGATGCGATCCTCGGTTGCCGCCAGCCGCCGCTCCTCGAGCTTCGCCGCGAACCCCCACGCGAAGTCCAGGTGTGCGAATTCCAGGAGCGCAGGGCCCCGCCACAACCGCAGCGCATCGGCGAGCAGCTCGCGGGCGCCGTGCGGATCGCCCCCGAGGAGGAGACCCCGGCCCCGGTCGGCCAGCGCCTCGAAGCGGTTGGCGTCGAGCGCCTTGGCTCCGACGACGAGCTTGTAGCCGGGCGCATCCCACGCCAGGACCTTGGCGGCCTCACCCCGCGCGCCGCCGGGCACCAGGACGCGCCGCAGGCGTGACACGTAGCTCTGGAGGGTCCCGGCCGCCGAGTCGGGCGGGTGGTTCCCCCAGAGCGCCGCGATCATCGACTCGGCCGGCACCATGCGGCCGCCCGCGACGAGCAGCATGGCGAGCACCGTGCGCGGCTGGGTTCCACCCACATCCACGGGCTCGCCGTCGACGATGACCTCGAGGCTGCCCAGCAGCCTGAACTCCACGCGTGTCTCCCTTCGGATGCCCACCGAGACGCGTAACGGGAATTATCCCTTGTCAGGTCCGTGTGGGGCGAGCCGGTGTTCCATCCCGGGGGACCGGCTCGACGCGCCGGCCGGTCGCGTCGCGACGGGTGAGGTTCCGCCGGGGGTCGTTATCCTCGACGACGTAAGCAGCTGGCGCGTTCCGCCGCTCGTCGGTGCTAGGTACCGCTCCGTTGCCTCGGCACCCGCCAGTGGGATCGATGGATCCCGCACAGAAGAGAAGGGGGTCGAGTGACCCTCGCGTGGATCGCCGTTGGCGTCGTCCTGATCGCAGTGGAGCTGCACAACCTCGCGTTCTACGCGCTGTTCGCAGCCCTGGGTTGCTTCGCCGGCGCCGCCGTGTCTGCGGTCGTTCCCGACGCCATCGCCCTGCAGGTCGTCACCGCCGTCGTGGTCGCCGGGCTCGGCATCGTCCTCGTCCGCGGGCGCGTGAGCGCTGCGTTCGCGCACCACCACCAGGTCGGACGAGCGCGGGGTGTGCACGGAGGTCTCGTCGGGCAGGAGGTGCACACGCTCGACGTCGTCGGGGGTCTGGACCGGGTCGGCCACGTCCGTCTCGCCGGCGAGCGCTGGCGCGCCGTCAGCGGCGACGATGCGCCGATCCCCCCGGGCACCCGGGTCCTCGTCACGGCGGTGCAGGGCACGACGCTCATCGTGTGGCCCATCGACAGGTCGCTGCCGCCCGACTGGCAGCCGGACGCGGGCAATGGCCCGCGCCCCCCGAAGGGAGAGGAGGAGCAGACGTGATCGCAGCCATCAGCGGTCCCGGCATCGTCGGCCTCGTCGTCGCCGCCCTCGTGGTGGTCGTGTTGGTCCTGGCCCTGCGGCAGATGGTCAACATCGTCCAGCAGGGCGAGGTCGGCGTCGTGAAGCACCTCGGCGAATACCGCAA
Organism: Acidimicrobiales bacterium; assembly: GCA_035259985.1. Lineage (GTDB taxonomy): Bacteria > Actinomycetota > Acidimicrobiia > Acidimicrobiales > VFJN01 > DASQUK01. Next base: position 7,606 of record DATFVX010000012.1, read on the forward strand.
GACCTACGAGCCCGGGCTCGTGATCATCGCACCGTTCATCGAGTCACTCCAGCGTGTGGACATGCGGGAGATCCCTCGCCCGGGCGACCGCCAGGACGTGATCACCAAGGACAACGTGGTGGTCAACGTCAACGCGACCATCTTCACGCAGGTCGTCGACGCCCGGCAGGCGTTGTTCAGCATCGCGAACTTCGACGTTGCGATCGACGCACTTGCGCGCACGGCCCTGCGGTCGGTCATCGGCACGATGACGCTGGACCAGGCGCTCTCAGAACGCGAGCGCATCAACACCGATGTGCAGCAGCAGATGGAGGCCGTCACCGACAAGTGGGGCATCCGGATCAACCGCATCGAGATCCTGGCCATCGCTCCCCCGCCGAACATCCTCGAGGCCCTCGCACTGGAGAAGCAGGCAGACCAGGAGAAGCGGGCGCTGATCCTGCAGTCCGAGGGTCAGAAGCAGTCGGCGATCAACGTCGCCGAGGGCGAGGCGCAGGCGACCGTCCGCAGGGCCGACGGCAACCGGCAGGCCGCGATCCTCCGGGCCGAGGGCGCCCGGCAGAGCGCCATCCTCGAGGCCGAAGGCCGCTCCCAGGCCATCTCGAGCGTGTACGCAGCCATCAAGAAGGGTGACCCCGATCCCACGCTCGTGGCCATCCTGCAGCTCGACGCGCTGGCCAAGTTCGCCGAGAGCGACAACGCCAAGATCGTCGTCCCATTCGAGAGCGCCGGGCTCCTGGGCGCCGCCCAGACCCTCCGCACCGTCCTGGCCGCCGCCCCCGAGGACGGTGCGCGGCCGTAGACACGCGCCCCGGCCTCCGCGGCGAGGGCTACGGGCTTCCGACGGGGCTCGACCACCCCGTCGGGGATCGTGCCTCGCGCCGGGCCATGACGAGGCCGATGGCCAGCAGCGTCGCTCCGAGCGCGGCCGACCGTGCGAGGCCCCCGTCGGCGCGCTCGATCTGCGCCACGAGCGCGCCGTCGGCCACGTCGGCGAGCGAGGCGGCGGTCAGCGCAGTGAAGACGGCGGCCAACGCCCATCCGACGGCCGACTCCGTGCGGCCGCGGGCCGACAGCGCGAGCCAGACGGCCAACAGCGCGGGGCCGAACAGGGAGACCGACGGCGCCAGGGCCGCGTCCACGATGCAGCCGACCAGGAACGCCCCCGCCGCCACCGCCCACGAGCTGCGACGGCGGCCCAGCGAGGGTCTGCGGGCCACCACCATCACCACGCCGAACCACGCGGCGGCCACGACCACCAACCCCCCGACGAGGTCGTCCACGCGACCCGAGACCCCGCGCAGATCGCCTCCCGCGTCCAGGAAGAACGCATCCTGCTCCCGATGGAGGATCGTCCTCCAGCCACCCTGAGAGGTCGCCGGCCGAATCCAGGCCGACAACGTGAGTGCCGGACCGACGTCCAGCGACGTCGAGGGAGGAACGCGCACGACGTCGTCGGCGCCGTTGAATCTCAGGGCCGTCCCGTATCGCCCCTGTGACCAGGTCGCTCCGCTGACCGTGCCGACGTTGCCGTTGCCCGACCCGTCGCCCAGCGAGCTTCCGGTTCCCTCGTCGAACGAGTACGCCGCCACCGGGCCGGCGGCTGCCAACCGCGCCGCCTGAGGCCCCGCGACGGGGCTCGCCTGCCCCCCGGCTGCGCCGCCCGTGGCCACGGGCGTCTCCATGTCGGCCCTGATCTCGGCCTCCGTCAGGGCGCGGTCGTAGACGCGCGCCTCGTCGATCAGCCCGTCGAAGTACTCCCCGTAGGGGTGGTTGCCCCCGAGCCACAACGGGTTCCCGCTGCGCTTGACCGCCCCGGTCGTCGGCTGGCTGGCCACCTGGTCCCCGTTCACGAACATGCGCAGGATCGAGCCGTCGTAGGTCACGGCGACGTAGGACCAACTGCCGACCGGATCGTCCGACCGCGCCGCGAGGAACCGCACCTTGCCGTCGAACGTCCCGCCACCCGTGGGCACGAGCGGACCACGGTCCGAGAGCTCCACGGCGGCGGCGGCGAGGAGCAGGAGGCCGAGGACGATCGCGGAGGCCGGGGCGACCCACCGCCCGGACAGCGCCGTGCGGACCGGATGCCCCCCGGAACGCGGGATCCCCGACGCGCAGCGAACCAGCAGGATCGCCAGCGCGACCAGCGGGGCGACGGCGAGGTTCCCGGCGTGGATGCCATGGCCGGTCGACAGGGACAGGATGACCGGGCCGTGCCACGGCTCGCGGAGAACCACCCCGGCGGCGACGCCGAGCGTGACCACCACACCGGCCGCGGCGACGAACCGCGCCGTGCGGGGCGACGATGATCGTGTGCGGGACAACATCTCGCCAGCGATGGAGTCTGGAATTTCGTCGACGTTGGGAGCCGTCGGTTCATGCCTCGGTGGTCGCCGGCGAGCTTCCGCTCGCCGGCGACACGCCGTGACTGAACGCCCGGGAAGCACCGGTGAAGCTCCCACGCTCGCCCAGTCGGGCTCAGCGTCCCCCACCGGGTTGAAGTCCCGCTGAAGGCAAGCTGGCGCCTCCCTGAAACGGATCGCGCATGGAGACCAGGGCCTGGGGCCTACCGCTTCGGGGGAAGCGAACGCGCGTACGTCGTGCCAATGGCGACCCACTTCGCGAGCTCGCGCTTGGTGCGGACGTGCTCCGTGCCGACCCGCAGCCATCCCGGCATCGGCCGTCCCCCCATCTCGAGCGGGCGAGCGGGGGTCGTGGCGACGAGATCGTCGGACCTCGCAGGGTCGACGCGCACCATCAGTCCTCCCCGGCCGCTGGCCGAGATGGCCATGTTGCCCCCGATGAGGAACGCCAGGCCGCCGAACATCTTCTGTTCCGTGAGGTCGGCCTCGCCGCTCACCAACTCGCGGATCCGGGCGGCGAGCTCCTCGTCGTAGCTCACGCCTGCGATCGTATGGCGTGAGGGTGCGCCCGGTCGGGCTGCGGACCCGGCCCGTCCCCGGGGGCCGCGGCCGGCGTGCCTCGCCGGGAGAACCACAACGCCATCGCGAGCGCGGTGAGGACGTGCCACGCTGCGTGGCCCTGGACGAGGCTGTCCGGCCGGCACAGCGGTGCCCCGGTGCGCGTGAGGACATTGGCCGCGGCCGCCGCCCCGCCCGCGACGACAGCGGCCGCCGACGGCCAGCGCAGCCTATGCCGCCGCCACGCGAGCGGGACCGTGGCCGCCAACGCCACGATCGACCCGTCGTGCGCGAGGCCGGCCCCCGGAGTCATGGGACCGTGGTAGAGCACGCTGCCGACGCCGACGGCGGCCAGCGCCAGGGCCGGCAACCGCGGACCACCCCGGCGCAGCACGTACGCGCCGGCCACGACGTAGGCGACGCTCGACAGGGTGTTGACAGGCTGCGCCAGCCACCCATCGCGCAACGTCTCGCAGTCGGATGCCCCGAGGGCGAGCAGGTGCACAGAGCCAGCTTGCGGCATGGCCCTGGGCTCGGCAACGACGGCGAGCGCCCGGTCCGTGAGCTGGACCCGCCCGGCTGCGCTCCCCCGGCCCCCGGTCACACGTGGCGGGGGCGAAACTGGTGGACGTGCAGCACGACGGCGCAGCGGGCGAGCGACCTGGTCACCGCGGTTGGGGGGCACGCGTCGACCCCGGCGCCGGTGGCCGCGGTCGTGCCGCACCTGCCGCACCTGCCGCACGCCGGGCCGCATACCTCGTGGCGGCGGTCGGTGTGGCCGCCTACGCCTGGTGGGCGGTCGCGCTCGCTCCGTTCTCGTGGGCGGCGACGGTCGCCGTGGTCCTCGCCGGCGCCGCGGCCATGGCCGTCGGCGCGCGGGATCGACGGCCCCGCCGGCCGGCGAGCGAGGGCACCCCGCCGGGCATCGCCACGTGGGCTGCGCTCACTGCGGCCGCGGGCGCGTGGCAGCTTGCGGCCTACCTGCAGCATCCCCGGAGCGACCATCCGACGATCAGCTCGCTCACCAACGAGGTGCTCGACTCCCATCTGGCGCGAGCCGTGGCGTTCATCGTGTGGATCGCTGCGGCCAGGGCGCTCGCGCGGCGATGAGCCGCACCGTGACCCTGGTCGGCTACGCACTGCTGGCGGTGGCCGCCGTCGGCCTGGCGGTGGCGGCCCGGCGACGGGCGTCCGCGACGTTCGGTGACGCACTGGCGTTCGCGATGCGGTATCGCCCGGCACGGTTCGCGGCGCTGGCCGGGTGGCTGTGGCTCGGTTGGCACCTGTTCGTGCGCGTCCACTGGCGGTGACCGCCCAGGCGCCCACGGAGCGGTCGGCTACCCGTGGGCGGCCTCCTCGCGGAGGATCCGCGCGCCGGCCGCCATCGCGCGCATCTTGCCCAAGGCGGACTCGCGCGGGAGGTACTTCATGCCGCAGTCGGGCGCCACGATGATGTCCTCGGCCGGCACGTAGGGAAGCGCCCGGCGGATCCGCTCCGCAACGACGTCGGCGGACTCGACGGTGTGGTCACCGAGGTCGATCACCCCGAGGATGATCTTCTTGCCGGGAAGCTCGGCGAGGACCGAGCAGTCGAGCTTCGACTGGGCCGTCTCGATCGAGACGGCGTCGCACGAGCATGCCGCCAGCTCCGGCAGGAACGAGTAGCCCGACGGGCGGTCGTGGATGATCGCGGCATATCCGAAGCAGATGTGAACCGCAGTCGTGCCGCTGATCCCGTCGAGCGCCCGGTCGAGCGCCGCCACCCCGTAGTCCCTCGCCTTCTCGGGACGCGCCTGCAGATACGGCTCGTCGATCTGCACCATGTCCGCCCCGGCGTCGAACAGGTCGCGGATCTCCTCGTTGACGGCCTCGGCGTACGCCAGCGCCGCGCTCGCCTCGTCGGGGTAGTGGTCGTTCTGCGCCTGCTGCGCCATCGTGAAGGGCCCGGGAACGGTCATCTTGATCGGGCGGTCGGTGTGGCTGCGCAGAAAGCGCACGTCGTCGACCTCGACGGGGCGTTTCCGGCGGATGGGCCCCACGATGCGTGGCACGGGGTTGGGATGACCGCTTCGGTCCAGCGCCGTCCCCGGGTTGTCGATGTCGACGCCGTCGAGCGCGGTGGCGAACCGGTTCGAGTAGCTCTCCCGCCGGATCTCGCCATCGGCGATGACGTCGAGGCCGGCGTCCTCCTGGGCCCGGATCGCCAGCACGGTCGCATCGTCCTGGGCCTCCGCCAGGTACGGCTCCTCGACGCGCCACAGCTCGCGAGCCCGCACCCGGGGCGGGAACCGTCCCGCCAGCTTGGCCCGATCGATGAGCCACTCCGGTTGGGCGTAGCTGCCGACCAGCATCGTCGGGAAGAGCGGTAACACCATGTGGCCTCCTGCGCCGATGTCCCATCTGCAACCGGTCGTCGGACGTGCGGATGGCGCACGGCACATCGGAGCGGTGCGGACGGAGTGTGTCAGACGTGATGCAGGTGGTGCTCGGGGCGGAGCGCGGGTGTCGGCGCCTCCCCAACCGACCGCCGGCGGACGAGCTCGGCGACCGCAATCCCGAGGCCGACCACCATCACCCCGGCCGCGCACAGCAGGGTGTCGGACACGGCCGCGGGATAGTCCCCTCCGCTGTCGGTGAGCACCACGCTGAACACGCCCACCAGGGCCGTGGTGCCGATGGCGCCGCCGATCCGCTGGCCGGTCTGCAGTGCACCCCCTGCCACGCCCGCCATCCGCAGCGGCACCGCCTCCAGCGCCAGCGTGATGTTGGGCGACGTGACCATGCCGCCGCCGATCCCACCGAACAGCAGGGGGCCGGCCGCCGCCCAGGCGGCGGCATCCCCCTCGACGTATCGCAGCGCAAGGGCGGCGCCGACCAGGCCCACGACGACCGCCGTCAGGCCCAGGACCGTAAGCCAGCGGCCGACACGGGCCACGAGCCGCCCGGCGACGATCGCCGAGGCGGCAACGCCCAGGGCGTAGGGGGTGACGGCCAACCCGGAGCGCAACGGCGAGTAGTCCAGGCCGGTCTGGAAGAACCTGGCCAGCACCAGCCAGATGCCGGTGAACCCGAGGAAATAGATCAGGCCGATGCTCAGGCCGGCGGCATACCCCGGGATGCGCCCCAGCCGGGGGTCCAGCAGCGGTTGGCGGCCGCGGCGCACGACGGCCGCCTCCCACCGGGCGAAGCCGGCGAGCAGCAACGCGGCGGCCGCCAGCAGCCACCAGATGCTGGCGGAGCCGCCCGCATCGGCCTGCACGAGCGGCAGCATGAGGCTCAGGACACCGCCGCCGAGCAGCAAGGAGCCCACCAGATCCAGGTCGGCGGCGCGCGTGCGCACCTCCGTCGGGCGGGGCAACAGCCTGGCTGCGAGCAGGAGCGCGCCGACCCCGATGGGGACGTTGACGTAGAACACCCAGCGCCAGCCGTTGGGCTCGCCGAAGGCGGCCAGGATGAGGCCGCCGACCACGGGGCCGACGGCCGTGGACAGGCCGATGGTGGCGCCGAGGACGCCGAACGCCCGGCCGCGCTCGGGGCCGCGGAACAGTTCCTGGATGAGGCCGGAGATCTGTGGGGTCAGGGTGCCGCCGGCGATGCCCTGCAGCGCGCGGGCGGCGATGAGCAGCCCGATGGTCGGGGCGGCCCCGCTCAGCGCACTGGCCGTCACGAATGCCGCCAGCGCGATCATGAACATCGGGCGGCGGCCGAACGTGTCGCCCAGGCGGCCGGCGGGGACCAGCGCCAGTCCGAGGGTCAGCGCATAGCCCGACACGACCCACTGGGCCATCCCCGGCGAGGTGCCCAGGCCGCGCTGGATGGACGGCAGTGCGACGTTGACGATGCTGACGTCCAGCAGGCTCATGAACCCGGCGACCTGCGTGACCGCCAGGATCCTCCACCGCCGCGGGTCGGCTCCGCCGGGTCCGGTCGATCCCGTGTGGCTGTCGGCCATGGTGGGCAGAATCGGCCCGGCTAGGCGGTCGAACGCCGGCGGCGAGGAGGGTTCGGGTGACCGATCAGGTGGTCCACGGGGTGCACGAATACGAGGACGACCCGCGCAACGACGCTGTCCTCGTCTATGTGAACGGGGAGCTCAAGCCTAGGTCGGAGGCGGTGGTCTCGGTGTTCGACTCGGGGTTCGTGCTTGGCGACGGCGTGTGGGAGGGGCTGCGCGTGCATGCCGGCCACCCGGTGTTCCTCGACGAGCACCTCGACCGCCTCTACGAGGGCGCCAAGGCCATCGCGCTGGACGTCGGCCTGGGCCGACATGACCTGCGCGCCGCCGTCTACGAGACGCTGCGCGCCAACGAGATGGCCGACGGCGTGCACGTGCGCCTCATGGTGACGCGGGGCGTCAAGCGGACGCCGTACCAGGACCCTCGCGTCACGGCGGGGCCGCCGACGATCGTGATCATCCCCGAGTACAAGCAGCCGAGGCGGGACGTCCTCGACGCCGGCATCCGCCTGTTCACCGTGCACGTCCGGCGCCCGTACCCCGACGTGCTCGACCCCAAGCTGAACACCCACAGCAAGCTGAACGACATCACGGCCTGCATCCAGGCGTACACCGCCGGCGCGGACGAGGCGCTGATGCTCGATCCGCACGGCTTCGTGGCCACCTGCAACTCCACGCACTTCTTCATCGTCCGCCGTGGGGAGCTGTGGACGTCGTCGGGCGCCTACTGCCTCGGCGGCATCACGCGCGGCACGGTGCTGCGGCTGTCGCGGGTCGCCGGCGTCCCCACCCAGGAGCGCGACTTCAGCCTGACCGACGTGTACGGGGCCGACGAGGCGTTCGTCACCGGCACGTTCGCCGGGATCGTGCCCGTACGTGAGGTGGACGGACGCGCGATCGGCGATGCCGCCGACCGACCCGTCATGCAGCGCCTGCGGAGGCTCTACCAGGCCGCCATCGAGGACGACGTCGCCGAAGCGGCGCGGCGCTGACCGCGGCAGCCGATGGGAACCGGCGCCCGCGTGATCCGGCTGGCCGTCTGGTCGGGCCCCCGCAACATCTCGACCGCGCTGATGCGGTCGTGGGAGAACCGCGGCGACACGGTGGTGGTCGACGAGCCGCTGTACCCGCACTACCTCGAGGCCACCGGCCTCGACCACCCGGGGCGCAACGAGGTCATCGGCGCCGGCGAGACCGACTGGCGCCCGGTGGTGTCGATCCTGCTCGGCCCGGTTCCCGAGGGGATCCGGGTCTTCTACCAGAAGCACATGGCCCATCACCTGCTGCCCGGCGTCGACCGCGCCTGGGTCGTCGGCCTGACCAACGTCCTGCTGATCCGCGACCCTCGGGAGGTGGTGACGTCCTACGTGCGCTCGCGAGCCAACGTCAGCTCCGCCGACCTCGGCCTCCGCCAGCAGATCCAACTCCATGACCAGCTCGCGGAGGCGGGGACGCCGCCACCAGTGATCGACGCGCGCGACTTCCTCCTCCGACCCGAGGCATACCTCCGCGCCCTCTGCGGCCACGTCGGCGTGGACTTCACGGCCGGGATGCTGTCGTGGCCGCCGGGCCCCCGGGAGTCCGACGGAGTGTGGGGCCGCTACTGGTACGACGCGGTGTGGCGGTCGACCGGGTTCGCGGCCTACCGGCGGCGGGAAGTGCGACTGGACGGCCACGCGGCGGCGGTCGCAGAGGAATGCCGGCCGATGTACGAGCGCCTCCACGGGGCGCGTTGGGTGCTGTGAGGCCGTCAGCGGTGGCCCACTTGCACCTGGCTACGGGCCGGTGCGCTCCCGAAGCGCCGCCGCGTGACTCCGCTCGAGCGGTCGTGGTCAGCCGCCGAAGAACCGTTCGAGCTCGGGGCCGACCACCTTCGGGTCGGCCACATGCGACTGACCTTCGAACGTCCGGCGCTCGGCGTGGGGGATGCTCGCTGCGATCGCGTCAGCAGCGGGATCGAGCGCGAGGACCCAGGACGGGGCTCCCGCCACGCGTCCCGCACCGCCGGTGGCCACCAGGGTCGGGTGCGCGATCCTCGCGAGGCGATCGGTCGGTGGCCTGCCGTCGCCCAGGCAGGCCGCGTCGTAGGCGAGCGTGTGCGCAAGGCCCTCCATCGCCGGCCAGAAGGGTGCGCTCCTGGCGCCTGCGACCTCGGCGTCGGAGGAATCCGTCAGCCGCATGAACAGCTCCAGGGCGTCCCCGCGGCGCCCGTCGGCGAGCATCGCCTCGAGCTGCTGGACGTACCGCCGCCAACGGGCCGGCCAGTCGTCGGCCAGGTTGAACGGCACCTCGTACACCGCGACCCTCACCGCACCGGTCCCGGCGGCGGCGGCCTCCAGGACCAGTGCCCCGCCCGTGGAGACGCCGTACAGGTGAGCCGATCCGCCGGCCGCGGCCACGAGCGCGTCGATGTCCTCGATCTCCCGCTCCACCGCGTACGGCCGGCTGTCGCCGCTGTCGCCTCGGCCGCGGCGGGCGTAGTTGTAGACGGTGAAGCCGTCGGCCAGCTCCAGCGCGAGCGCAACGTTCTCCGAGCCGTCGTCGATGCCGCCGCCGACCAGCACGAGCGCCGGCCCGGCGCCCATCGCCTCGTACGCGATCGGTGTGCCGTCCCTCGACGTCACGTGGTCCATCGGCTTCCCCCTCGGGGTGACCCTCGTCAGATGGCGGCCCAGGACGTCGACAGCTTCGCGCTTCGGATCGGGAGCGCGGCGGTCAGCGGGACCCGATCGCGGCGTCGTCGCGGAGGACGGACACGAGGGCGTCGATGTCGCGCCGCTCGAAGCTGGACGCGTAGCGGGACAGCAGCGCCCGCTGTCCCTGCTCCAGCGGCCGCAGGCGGGCATCGGGGTCGCAGTTCCCGACCCGGGCCCGCGCCCGCTGCAGGGCGCTGTCGACCGAGGCCACGGTGGTGCCGAGAAGGTCCGCCACCTCGCTCGACCGCCAGCGGAGGACGTCGCGCAGGATCAGGACGGCGCGCTGCCGGGCGGGCATGTGGGCCACGGCGGCCGCGAAGGCCAGCTGGACCGCCTCGTGGGACGCCGCCGTCTCCGCGGGATCGCTCTCGGCCGGGGCCGGCTCGACATCGGCGACCGGACAAGCCCGTCGTTGTGGTCGTCGCAGCATGTCGAAGCACACGTTCGTGGCGATGCGATGCAACCACGACCGCAGCGACGAACGGCCCTCGAAGCCGTCGAGGTGCCGCCACGCCCGCACCATCGTCTCCTGGACAGCGTCCTCGGCCTCGAAGGCCGAGCCCAGCACGCGGCGGCAATGGCCGGTCAGCTCCCGACGGTACGGCTCCAGCGCGCACGCCACGGCATCCGGCATCGGGCCGAGAATTGCCCGGATGCGGTCGACGTGCATCGTGCAAGTGGATGATCGGGTGGCTGAAAGATGGGACTCCGGCCCTGTTCCCACGCCATAGCCTCAGCCGGATGACGGCCTGCTGCTCAGGTGCCTTGTGCCGCGGTTTCGGGCATCGGGAACGGCCCGGAGCGCGGCCATGAAGCCCAAGACGCTGCCGCCCCTGGTGGGCCGGGCGCAGCAGCTCGACGCGGTGCTGGACGCGATCACGGCGGCACGCGACGGACGGGGGCGCGTCGTGCTGATCCACGGCGAGGCCGGGATCGGCAAGACCCGGCTCTGCCACGAGGTCCGCGTGCGTCTCGGCCGCTACGCCATGCAGCTGATCACCGGCCGGGCCGGTCCGGGCGACGCCGGGATGTCCTACTCCGCCCTCGCGGACTCCCTGCGCGCCACACGCCGGTCGGGGGCAGCCTTCTGGGCGTCGGCGGGCGGACGCTCGGAGACGTTGGCCGCGGTGGTTCCCGAGCTCGCCCACCGGGGCTCTGTCGCCAGCACGCTCGTGGACCGGCCGGTCGTGTACGAGGCACTGCTCGACGTGGTCGAGGAGGCCGCAGTCGATCGGGCGACCGCCTGGTTCCTGGAGGATCTGCACTGGGCCGACCCCGCCACCTGGGCATTCGTCGAGTACGCCGCCCGGCGGGTGGGTGACATGTCCCTCGTGCTCGTCGCGACGGCCCGCGACGAGGACCTGCCGCTCGACACCCATGCGCGGCTCCTGGAGCTCAGCCGCGACCCGGACGTTCTCGCTCTTGCGCTCGAGCGGCTCGACGACGCCGACGCCCGGGCCCTGGCCGGGGCGCTTGCACCCGAGCTTCCGGCCCCGGCGGTCGATCGGGTCGCCCGTCGGAGCGCCGGCAACCCCCTCCTCGTCGAGGAGCTCCTGGCCCTCGGCGGCGACCTCTCGGCCGGAATCCCCGACATCGTCAGGGCTGCGGCGCGGGAACGGACGGCGCGCCTCGACGCCGACGAGCGTGCGGTGCTGGAGGCGGCGGCGGCGCTCGGACCCCGCTTCGACGTCGACCAGCTGCTCAAGACCGCCCCGATCGATCCCTCGCGTGCCCGCGAGCAACTGTCCGGCGGTGGGCTCGTGGTGGCGGCCGACGACCCCGGTGGCGACGTGCTGGCGTTCTGGCACCCCCTCGTCTGGGAGGCCGTCTACAACGACATACCACTCCCCCGCCGGCGCCAGCTGCACGCGAGGATCGCGACCACGCTCGAGGCCCAGGACCCCCAGCTCCAGCCCGAGAGCCTGGCCCGCCATCACGAGCTCGCCGACGACGCGGACGCGGCGCTGGAGACGCTGCTGGTGGCGCGCAAGGCGGTCGGCGGCAATGTCGGTCGGGCGGCGTCCCTTGCCCGCACTGCGCTCGACCTTGCGCGCCGGCACCCGGCCCTCCACGAGCGCGTCGACGAACTGGCCCGGCTGGCCGTCAACGATCTGTTCCTCGCCGGTCGATGGACTGAGCTGGAACCGCTGGTCCGGGAGCTCTGGCCGACGCGCCACGCGATGCCGGCCGAGGCACGGGCCTGGCTCGCGAACGCGGCCGTGATGGACCTCCTGTTCCTGGGCGAGGTCGCTCGGGCCCGCGCCACCGCCGACGACGAGGTGGCCTACGTCGAGGCGGCCGGCGATTCGTCGAGCGCCGGCCTGCTGTTCGCCCAGGCCGCGTTCCTCGCCTACTTCAGCGGCGACTTCGCCGTGGCCCGCGACCGCTCCGAGCGCGCCGTCACGGTCGCCCGCAGCTCCGGCGACGCCGAGGCCAGCGCTCGGGCACAGCTCGTCCGCGTCCTAGCGCGGCGCCGCCTCGACCGCTCGCGCACCCGCTCGGTCGCGGACCTCCGCGACAACGCCGCGTTCGCCCGGTCGGCGGGGCTCGGCGTCCGCGAGGCCAACGCGCTGTTCGTCATGGCCTACATGACCCTCCGCGGCGACGACTTCGCGGCTGCCGAGGTGGTCGGCACCGCGGCCGGTACGTGGTACGCGCCGCTCGCCCAGGTCCTCCACGGGCTCCTCCATGTGCTCGAGGGCCGGCCCGACCACGCCGAGGCGCTGCTGGCTCGGGCGGGGGCCGAGGTCCGCCACGGCATCCCCACCCTGGGGTTCGCGGTCGACGTCGCCGAGGCCCACCTGTTCCTGCACCGCGGCGAGATGGATCACGCGCGCGGGATGCTCGACCGATCGCCGGTCGCCCCGGAGGCGATGCTGATCCCGATGCTGCGGTCCGGGCACGCCGGTGCCCGCGGGTGGCTGGCCTGGGAGGAGCAACGCTTCGGCGACGCCGCGGCCGCGTTCGCCGAGTCGTCGACGAGCTGCTTCTCGGGCGGCGGCTACGACATCCTCGATGCCGGCCCGCTCATGCTGCCGCTCCAGGCCGATGCCCTCGTGCGCCTGGACCGTGCGGCCGAGGCTCACCAGGCGATAGAGCGGTGCGCGGCGGCCGACGCCGAGCCGGACCGTTTCACCGTCGCCGCCGTCGCTGCGGCGCGATTCCGCGTGACCCCATCCGAGGACGCCGCGGATGCCGCGGACCGGGCGGCGGCCGCCGGACCGTGGCCTTGGCTGGCGGCGCTCGTCGGTTGCTGGCGCGGCGAGCTCCTCGGTGACGCCGAGGCCGTCGCCCGGGCGCGGGACCAGTTCGAAGCCGTCGAGGCGTTACGGGGGGTCGAGCGAGCGGACGCGGTGCTCGACAGCCTGGGGAGGCGGGGCGCACGCCGAGCCGGAGCCAGTCCGCAGCAGCTCTCACCCCGAGAGCTCGAGGTGGCCGAGCTGGTCACCGAGGGGCTCACCAACTCGGCCATCGCCGCCCGCCTGTTCGTGAGCAGGGCGACCGTGTCCAGCCACGTCACGCACATCCTCACGAAGCTCGGCTTCACCTCGCGGGCGCAGATCGCCGCCTGGACCGCAGGTCGGCGCACACCCCCCGGGTGACGCCCGGCCACGGCTTCCTGGCGCCGGAACGGTTGCCCAGCAACCACTTCTGCGCCAGGAATGGGGCGAAGTGCCTGGCCACCCGCCGCCCGGTCAGGGCCGGTACGTGGCCAGGATGATCCCGTTGCTGAGGACCCGCGAGTCCACGAGCTCGAAGGTCGCCGTCGTGCCGGGGCGGTACAGCAGGTCGGCGGCGTCGCCGGGGCCGACCAGCTGCGGATGGATCCACAGCTGGAGCTCGTCGAACAGGCCATCGTCGAGCAACAACCGCGACACGTCGCCGAAGCCGTACTGCACGATGTGGCCGCCGTCCTCGCCCTTGAGCTCGCGGACCCGGGCCACCACGTCGCCGGCGGTCACCTCGGTGTTCGCCCACTGCGGGTCGGTGAGCGTGGTGGACACGACGACCTTGCGCATGGTGTTGATGCGGTCCGAGAACGGGTCGCCGCTGCGGGCCGACCACGCAGGGGCGAACGAGTCGTACGTGCGGCGGCCCATCAGGACGATGTCGCAGGTCTCCAGCAGGTCGGTCTGGATCCTGTCGCCTTCGCCGGAGGTCCCGGCCTTCAGCGGGGGCCAGAGGTGAGGGTCCCCGATGGCGCCGTCGAGCGTGATGAACGTGGAGTTGATCAGTTGCCGCATCGGATCCGGTCTACGCCCCGCCGGTGCCGCTGTCTTGAACGCCAGCGACAGCTCCACCTAACCCGCAGTCGTCGAGCTGGCGATCTGCGAGGGCGTCTGCCCGACGAAGCGCCGGAGCGACCTCGTCAGGTGGGGCTGGTCGGCGTACCCCGTCCGGCGCGCCACGTCGGACGCCGGCACGCCCCGGGACAGCAGCTCGACCGCCCGCTCGGCCCGCCGGATCCGGCCTATGGCCCCCCGGCTCAGCCCGATCGCCCGGGCCACGCGGCGTTCCAGCGAGCGGGTGGACAAGCCCTCGACTTCCCCGCGCAGGGCATCGGCCACGATCGGGTCGTGCACCAGCAGGCCGGCGCGCACCAGGCTGTCGGCGAAGGCCTCGGCGGTGTCGGGGCGCGGGAGCTCCCAGGCGGACCCGTCGAGCCGGAACGACCCCTGGGCCGCCGCCGGCAGCGTCACCGTACGGTCCACCAGGCTGCGCGGTGGCAGGCCGGGCATGAACGTGCCGACGCTGAACTGGATGCCGAAGAACTCTGCGTCCTGCGGGATCGGCACGGTCGTCGCCCTCGTCTCCGGTCCCCGCACGGTCAGCCGGGCGGCGCCCCGCTGCCGCGTGACGACCATCTCCCAGTGGGTCGCCGCCACGGAGATGAACGACTCATCGGGCTCGCTCCGGGCCTGCCAGGTCTGCTCGACGAGGGGCGACCGTGACGGCCGTGCCTGCACGTCGAACAGCTCCGCGGCGCGCTTCATGGCCACCATGACGAACGGCGGACGGGGAACTCATCGCCGGCCTAGACCCCGCGGCGGTTCATGGGTCCGTGTGCACGCCCGCCGACTCGTCCGCCATGTACTGCGCGTACCAGGCCGGCCAGTCTGCGTCGGCGTGCCCGATCTCCTGCTCGTGCCTGCCGTGGGCCGCCTCCGCACGGCGCAACGCGTCCGCCAGGGCGGCCACCGATCCGTACGCCGCCAGCACGGATGTCGTCCGCCCCGGGAGCCGAGTCGTGACCTCCTGGAGCAGCCAGCCGTTGCCGTCGGGGTCGTCGAACGAGGCGAGCGACCGGTAGCTCCGACGCTCGGGATCCGGGCCCGGGACCTGCTTCGCCCCGTCCCGGTGGAACACCTCGCTCACCTCGGCGCCGTCCCCGACGAGCTCGGCACGGGCCGCGTCGATGTCGTCGACGACCAGCTCCATGCCCTGCGACGAGCCCGGCGGAGCAGGGGTGATCCCGGTGCCGAAGCTCACCGAGCACGCCGACCCGGGCGGCGTCATCTGCACCGCACGGATGCCATCGCCCAGGGAAAGGTCGGCGTCCAGCCGCCATCCCAGGCCCTGATAGAAGTCCTTGGCCCGGTCGACGTCCGACACCGGAACCCGAATCACCTCGAGCCTGAAGTCCACGACCCGAGCTTATGAGACGAACTGCTGCCCACCGTCGATGTCGTACGTCGCGCCGGTGAGCGCGGTGTTGGTCATGATGTGGACGGCGAGGGCGGCGACGTCGGCAGGGACGACAACTCGGCCGATCGGGAGCGTCGTCCGGAGCTCCTCCCGGCGTTCGTCGAGTCGGTCTCCGAGCAGCGCCGCCGAGAGCGGGGTGTCGACGAACCCGGCGGCGATGAGGTTGACGCGAACCGGCGCGAGCTCGAGCGCGAGGGCGGCCGTGAACGGAGGCAGCGCCGCGGTCGCCGCGGAGATGATCCCAAGGCCGTGACGGACCCGCC
The DNA here is from genome assembly GCA_035259985.1 of Acidimicrobiales bacterium. GTDB lineage: Bacteria > Actinomycetota > Acidimicrobiia > Acidimicrobiales > VFJN01 > DASQUK01. The sequence goes on from DATFVX010000012.1 coordinate 23,150, forward strand.
GGCCGCCCGTGCCACCCATGAGCAGCAGCGTGCCCCCCGGCCTCATCTTGCCTGCGGCGTTGCGTGCGACCCCGAGGGCCAGCGCCACGTGGCCGCTGACCGCATCGCGCACCTCGGAGGCGTCCATGTCGAGCAGGGGCCCGTAGTGCGGCTGGCCGGCCGTGACCATCACATGGTCGATCGGTGTCGGCAGGCCCCGGAAGAAGCCCTCCAGCAGGGCCGCGTCGTTGGCGTCGAAGGCGGCGGTCTGTCGTGCGCCGAGCTCCAGCCCCGCCTCCTCGAGCCGCTCCGGATTGCGGCCGGTGAGGATGACATCGGCACCCTCGGCCCGGGCGCGCCGAGCGGTCTCGAGGCCGATGCCGGCGCTGCCCCCGATGACCACGACGACCTGCCCGAGAAGTTCCGGTTCCCGCTGGGTGGAGACCGGGGTGGTTGCGCTGGTCACGGCCCCTCCTCACTCGAAAAACTCGCCACCTGCGCGTCCATCGGCCTGACCGGTGGCGGCATGTCCGCGATTGCCATGCGCAGCGCCTTCAGCGCCGCGCCGTAGATCCCCGAGAAGCTCGGGAACGGCTGGATCGTGTCGCCCATCACGTCGACCGGGACGCGGGCGCGGATTGCCAGCGTCGCCTGCTGCAGCCACTCTCCGGCCTCGGGCCCGAGCGCGTACGCGCCCGTCAGCCGCTCGCCGTCGCTGAGCAGCGTCAGGAACCCGTTGGACTCGGCGTAGGCGTGTGTGTAGGTGGCGGTCTTCGGGACCTCCGACACGCGGGCGGTGGCGATGTACTCCCCCTCGCCCCCACCGACCGCCGCCGCCTGCGGATCCGTGTAGGTGACCCGGGGAACGGCGTCGTAGTTCGCCGGACGGGCCTCGCCGGCGATGTTCGCCGCGACCACGTCGCCCTCGTATTCGCCGACGTGGGTCAGAGGCCAGACGCCGGTGACGTCGCCGATCGCCCAGAGGCGCTCGCCGGCACGCATGTGCTCGTCGACCCTGATCCCGCGCGGATCCGCCTCGACACCGACGGTCTCGAGGCCGATCCCCTCGACGCGCGGGCGCCGACCGGTGGCCACGAGCAGCCGGTCGCCCCGCACGTCCTTGCCGCCATCGAACTCCAGGACGTACTCGTCGCCCTCCCGCCGCGCGGCTGCTGCGTGGGTTCCGAGCACCAGCTCGATGCCGTCCCGCTGCAGGGCGTCGCCCAGTGCCTCGCCCAAGGGCGCCGGCTCGCGGGGAAGCACGCGGTCGGCGCCCTCGACGAGCACCGCCTCGCCGCCTAGACGGCGCACGACCTGCGCAATCTCGACGCCCGCCGACCCGCCACCCAGCACGAGCAGCCGGCGGGGGACAGCCTTCATGCTCGTCGCCTGGCGCGTACCCCAGACGCCCTCGAGCTCGCGGAGCCCGGGAACCGGGGGGACGATCGGATCCGAACCGGTCGCGACGACGACGTGCTCTGCGGTGTGGCGCACGCCGTCGACGTCGACGACCCCCGTGCCGGCCAGCCGGCCCGTCCCCCGCAGCAGGTCGATGCCCCGCGCCGCCAGCCAACGCTCCTGGCCGGCGTCGGAATAGTCCGACACCATGAAGTCCCGCCAGGCCAGGGCGGCCTCGACGTCGACCTGGGCGCTCGCGCCCGCCTCACGCGCGCCCTGCACCGCCTCGCCGGGGCGTAGGAGTGACTTCGACGGGATGCAGGCCCAATAGGAGCACTCGCCACCGACCAGCTCGCGCTCGACCACGGCGACACGCAGGCCACGCGCGGCCAACGCGGCTGCGCAGTGCTCGCCCGGCGCCCCGCCGCCCAGAACGATCACGTCGTAGTCACTCACGTCGACAGCTCCGTCCCGGCCCGCTCCGCCACCATGCTGCGGTCCTCGGTCGTACCCACGGCGCCCTCCCTGGCTCGTGTCAGGGACGACGGTAGGACGCCGCGGCTGCGTCGGACACCCCTCCGAATGGGCGGACACTGGTGCCGGCACCGCAGCCGACGTCTCGGTGCGGAGCGGCCGGGCCAACGGCAAAGGCAACGGCGGCGGCCCGAGTGCGGGATGCTGGTGCCATGGCACGGGGAGAGGGGAACGGGGTGGACGCCCCGGTGGTGATCGCAGGAGGCGGGCTGGTCGGGATGGCGTCGGCGGCGTTCCTCGCCCGGCACGGCGTCGCCGCGCTGGTCGTGGAACGCATGCGGGGCGAATCGCCGCTGCCGCGAGCGGCTCACTTCCACCTGCGCACGCTGGAGCTGCTGCGGGCGATCGGGGTCGAGGAAGACGTCAAGCGCCAGTCGGAGCTGGACTTCGTTCCCGAGGGTGCGATCATCAGCATGGACTCGCTCGCCGGCCGGAAGCTGGCGGACATCATCCCGAGCCTGAACGTCGGGGTGGACGACACGCTGAGCCCCTGCCGCCGCCTGTTCGTCACCCAGCCCGGCCTGGAGGCGATCCTGCGACATCGGGCGAGCGAGGCCGGGGCCAGGGTGATGGCCGGCAGCGAGGTCGCCGCCGTCGAGCAGGACGGCGAAGGCGTGACGGTGGTCGTGAGGGACGTCGACAGCGGCGCCGAGCAGCGGCTGCGCACCAGCTACCTGGTGGGGGCCGACGGCGCGCACAGCACGGTGCGGGAGGCGCTCGGGATCCCGTTCGACGGGCGGGGGGTCTTCTCCAACAGCCTGACGATCTACTTCACGGCGGACCTCGCCCCGCAGATGCTGGGCAAGCCGCTCAGCGTCATATACGTCAACAACCCCGTGTTCGGTGGGTTCTTCCGGCTCGCCAAGGACTGCCAGTCCGGGTTCCTGGTCGTCAACACGGTCGGCGACCCCCGCACCAACCCCGACGCCGCCAACGCCGCGAAGGACACCAGCGCCGAACGCATGATCGGGTTCGTGCGTGCCGGCGCGGGCATCCCCGACCTCGACGTGCGGATCGACGGGATCGCCCGCTGGCGGTCGTCGTCCGACACCGCCCGGCGCTACCACGACGGTCGTGTCCTGCTCGCCGGCGACGCCGCCCACGTGATGCCGCCGAACGGTGGCTTCGGCGGCAACACCGGCGTCCAGGACGCGTACGACCTCGCGTGGAAGCTCGCCCTCGTCGTCAACGGGGTCGCACCGCCCGCGCTGCTGTCGACCTACGACGCCGAGCGGCGACCGGTCGACAAGTTCACCGTCGAGCAGGCATACACGCGCTACGTGACCCGGACCGCGCCGTACCTCGAGGCGACCGATCTCCAGCCCTTCGTCGCCGACCTCGAGATCGAGCTGGGCTACATCTATCGCTCGCCGGCGATCCTGGCGGACGGGAGCGGCGCGGGCGAGGGCGGCGACGGCGACCAGTCCGGGCACGGTGATCCTCGCCTCACCCGCGCAGCGCCGGGCTCGCGTGCCCCCCACCTGTGGCTGGACGGCGACGGGCGCCAACGCTCGACCCTCGACCTGTTCGGCCGCGACTTCGTGCTCCTCGCCGCCCCGGAGGGCGCGGCATGGTGCGACGCCGCGGCGGCCGCGGCCGTGCCGGGAGTCCGGCTCGCGGCGTACCAGGTCGGTGGCGCCGAGCTGCCCGTTTCGGGCGACTCGTTCACCGAGGCGTACGGCGTCTCGCCGACGGGCGCCGTCCTGGTCCGGCCGGACGGGTTCGTCGCATGGCGCGCCGGCGCCGCGTCCAGCCGCCCCGCGGAGAGCCTTGCCGCAGCCGTCGGCGCGGCCCTGATGCGGTAGCGGCGTGCCGGAGGGGGAAGAGGGGACGACTCGTGGTGTCGCAGCGATGGATCCCGTCCACCAGGGGGCGTGCGCTCGCCGCCGCGCTCGCCGGCGCCCTGGCGCTCGCCGCCTGCTCGAACGACGGCGCTGGCTCGGCCGACGACGCGGCCGGCAGCGACGCCGCCGCCGGGCCCGAGGACGGTAGCGGTGGCCCGCTGGCCCGGTACGCCGACTACGAGAGCGTCAACTACGGCGACCCATCGCACTGGCTGTGCCGCCCCGGCGCCGACGACGCATGCGCCGGCGACCTCACGGCGACCGTGGTGGAGCCCGGCGGCACCACGGCGGTCGAGGAGTTCGTGCCTGCCGACGATCCGCCGGTCGACTGCTTCTACGTGTACCCGACGATCTCGCGCGACGAGACGCCCTACAGCGACTGGGAGGCGTCGCCGGAGGAAGAGGGCTTCGTGGTGCTGCACCAGGCGGCCCGCCTCGCCAGCACGTGCCGCGTCTACGCCCCGATCTATCGCCAGCGGACGCTGACCGCGCTGCTGGCGTCGCTCGGGGGATCGGACGCGCCGAGCGGGCAGGAGAGCGACCCGTTCGAGGACGTGCTCGACGCCTTCCGCACATACATGGCCGAGGACAACGACGGCCGGGGATTCGTCCTCGTGGGCCATTCGCAGGGCGCGGGGATGCTCGACGAGTTGATCCGGACCGAGATCGACCCCCACGAGGACGTGCGCGAACGCCTGGTCGCCGCCTACCTCGCCGGCACGGCGGTGACCGTCCCCGAGGGCGAGGTCGTTGGCGGCGACTTTCAGAACGTGCCGCTCTGCGCCGCCCCCGACGAGACCGGCTGCGTGCTGACCTGGGCGACGTTCCGGTCGACTGCGCCGCCGCCGCCCAACTCGTTCTTCGGCCGGCCCCGCGACGGGGAAGGCGTCGCCGGCTGCGTCAACCCGGCGGCGGTCGGCGGCAGTTCGGCGGACCTCACCCCGTACTTCCCCGCCGACGCGTCGGCGTCCATCCTCAGCACGCTCGGGGCCAGAGGCGGGTCAGGGGGGTGGCTGCCGGGGACCGACATCACCACGCCGTTCGTGACGCTGCCGGGCCTGGTCTCGGGCCAGTGCGTCTCGCAGGGCGGCTTCAACTACCTGTCGGTCATGGTCAACGCCGACCCGAACGACCCGCGGGCCGACGACATCGGCGGTGACCTGACGCCGGAGTGGGGCCTGCACCTCGTCGACGTATCGATCGTCATGGGCGACATCGTCGAGCGGGTGCGGGACCAGGCAGCGGCGTACGCGGGGTGAGCGCGGCGATCCAGCGCCGTCACACGACCCTGATGGCGACGGTCATGCCGGCGATGTCGTGGTCGCCGATCGAGCGCGAACGCCACCACGCCGGCCGACCCCAGCGCGGCGATCGCGCCGAGTGCGGTGACAACCCGGTGCCGTCGGATCCAGGCGCCCATCGCCGCCTCCGTGGTGTTTCAACACATCTGTACTAGCACAGTAGCACGCGTGTGCTAAGAAGGTTCCCGGTGCCGAAGATCGTGGATCACGACGCTCGCCGGGCCGAGCTGGCCCGCGCCGTCTGGGCCGTCGCGCGGCGCGAGGGCATCGAGCACGCATCGGTGCGAACGGTGGCCGCCGAGGCGGGCTGCTCGGCCGGATCGTTGCGCCACTACTTCCCGAACCAGTCCGACCTGCTCGCCTTCGCTCTCCAGGTGGTCGTCGACCGCATCCGGTCCCGGCTGGCTGGAATCGATCGCGATCGCGAGCCGCGGCGCGCCGCCCGGCATGTGCTCCACGAACTGCTCCCGCTCGACGACGAGCGCCGCGCCGAGAACGAGGTGTGGCTGGCCTTCACCGCCCGGGCGCTGGTCGACCCGTCGCTCCGCGAGATCCAGGCCGAGGTCGACCAGGCGCTGCGGAGGACGTGGATCGATATCGCACAGGCGCTGGGGGTCGACAGACCGAGGCTCGAGGGCGAGCGACTCCACGCCCTGGTCGACGGCCTGTGCGTTCACGCTGCACTGAACGGCGATCGGCTGCCGGCCGCCCGCATCCGCGCCGTCATCGACCACCACCTCGGCACCCTCGCCGGGCGTCAGCCCGCGACATCGTGACGGCCGTGGCCGCCGCGTCTAGGGGTTGCGGCCGATGAACGCCAGCAGCCTGGTCTGGACGTCGGCGTCGTCGGGCACGTCGACGCGTGGCCCGTAATGGCCGCTCTGGCGCAGCACCTCGTCCATCGGGAGCATGCCCTCGAGCATCTCGGCGCACTTGTCGGGGTCGAGCGTCTCGTCCTGCCCGGTGGCCCGGGCGAGATCCCAGCGGTGGAGGAACACGTCGCTCGTGTAGATCATGTCGATGGCCTGCCCGAGCGGCATCCTGCCGATGTGCGGGAGGTCGTGCTCGCGCCCGGCGGTGACCGGGTCGTCGAGCACTGCCTGCACGGCGTCGGTCTGGGAGCGCCAGGCGCCGACGGGATCGTCGTCGACCGACGGACCGGCGGGCAGCGTGACCCCCGCTGCTCCCTGGAGGAACGCAGGGAACCACTCCACGAGGTGGCGGACGACGTCGCGGGCGACCCAGCCCTCGGGCGGCGCAGGGTAGTCCCACGCCGCCGGGGCCGTGCCCTCGACCGTCGCCGTGAAGTCGGCGGCGATGCGCCGATGCTCGTCGGCGATGCGGCGCTGCTCGTCCGAGCCGCCCATCAGATCTCCGCGAGGAGGGCGTCGAGCTTCGCGTAGCCCTGCTCGACGCCGGTCTCCATGCCGCTCGCCAACCACTGGTCGCGGTCCTCGAAGCTGTCGACGAGCGACTGGGCGTGCAGCCGGGTGCGGCCGCTGCCCAGGTCCTCGAACCTCAGCGTCTCGAGGGCGACGCCGTCGGGCTGACCGTCGAAGGTGAAGGTCTGGACTATGCGGTCCTCGCCGACGTCGTGGAAGCAACCGTGGAAGCCGTATTCCTCGCCGTCTCGCGCCGCGACGTAGCGCCAGCGGCCGCCCGTGGTTGCGTCCCAGTCGAGGATCTTTGTGTCCATCCCGTTCGGACCGACCCAGCGGGCAAACAGCTCGGGGTCGGTGTGGGCCCGCATCAGCTGGGTCGGCGTGGCGTCGAAGTCACGGGTCATGCGGATGATCGGCACGGTCGGGTCGGCCTCGATGGAGACCGGGTAGCTGCTGCTGGCGTTCACGACGCTGCTCCTTGCTGGTGTCGGGGGTTGGCTGGCTGTTCGTCGCCCCGCATCTCGGCGAGGACGGCGTCCAGGCGCTCGTAGCGCTCCTGGGCTTGTTGGCGGTATCGCTCGATCCATTTCGTCATCAGGTCGAAGACCTCCGCCTCGAGATGGCACGGGCGCCGCTGGGCGTCCCTGCCCTGGCTGACCAGGCCGGCGTCGGCAAGCACCTTGATGTGCTTGGACACCGCCTGGACCGAGACGTCGTAGGGCTCGGCCAGCTGCCCGACGGTGGCGTCGCCCACGGCGAGGCGGGCCACGATGTCGCGCCTCGTCGGATCGGCGAGGGCGGCAAAGACTCGGGACAGCTGGTCGTCGACCACCGACTCTCCTTACTCAACCGATTGGTTGAGTAAGGAACCTACGCCCGCGGCCAGCCGTTGTCAACCAAATGGTTGAATAAATGGGGAATCCAGCGGCCGGCCGCTCTACGAGGCGACGGGAGCGGAAGCCGACCGTTCAGGCGACCCAACGACGGGCGTTGCGGAGGGCGGTCGCCATGATCGTCAGCGTGGGGTTGTGGGCGCCGGACGTCGGGAAGACGCTGCCATCGGCCACGAAGAGGTTGTCGAGCTGGTGGAAGCGGCCCTCGTCGTCGGTGGCGCTGACGGCCGGATCGGTGCCCATGCGCATACCGCCCATCACATGGGCGGTGGTGGGCACCTCGTTGCCGGCCAGCGGGGTGGCGTCAGATGCGGCGTCGGGCACGGCGGTCACGTAGTCGGCGCCGGCCCGCCGCAAGATCTCGGCCACATAGGGCCGATAGAACCCCTGGGCCGCCAGCTCGTGGGCGCCGGGTGAGTACGTGATCCGGGCGACGGGGTAGCCGCGATAGTCCTTTACCCGGGGATCGAGGTCGACGGTGTTGCCGCGGTAGGGCAGGTCCTCGCCGATCATCTGGATGCCACACATGCGGTCGCGCAGCACGCTCGAACGCATCAGCTGCTTGAACTCGGCGCCGAAGGGCTTGTCGGGGCGCAGAAGGGTGAGCAGGAAGCGGTAGGTGTTGGCCTCACCCAGTGGGAACTGGGTTCCGCCCAGTTCCAGCGTTCCGCCCCGAAAGTAGGGAAGGCCGGCCGCCTGCGCCGCGGCCCGGGCTCCCGGGAAGTCGGGATCGGCGAAGTCGTCGGCCACGTGCGTCGTGGACCGGCCCCGGTGGGCGTGCAGCCGCTGGCCGACGAAGATGCCGGTGCCGTCGGTGAACCAGTGCTGCATGAAGTGGGTGCCGATCGTGCCGTGCGGGTCGGGCAGCTCGGACAGCTTGGCCAACCGGACCGTCTCGATGGCCAGGCAGGCGAGCACGACCAGGTCGCCGGGCTCGTGGTGCTGGCGTCCCCGGTCGTCGATCCAGGTCACGCCCGTCGCCTTGCGGCCCGAGGTCTCGACCCTCACCACCCACGACCGCTCCCGGAGCTCGGCGCCGGCGGTCACGGCGCGACGCAGCGCCGCCAGCGCTCCCACCCGGGCCATGATCGGGCACCCGTGGTTCGAGCACTGCCCGCAGTTGTTGCAGGCCGGCCGTCCGTCGTATTCGGTGCTGTTGATGGCCATCGGGGCCAGGAACGGGTGCAGCGCCGGCTCGAGCTTGCGGCAGCCCTCCGCCGCCACCAGTGACGCCAGTTGCGGCGGGCCGGGAGGCATCGGCAGTGGCCGCGCCCGCGGGGCGTGCCGCAGGGTCGGTTCCGCGGGGAGGGCATCGATGTCGCCCGACACGCCAATCAGGCCCTCGACCTCGTCGTACAGCGGCGCGATCTCGTCGTAGGAGAACGGCCAGTCGGTGACGTCGGCGCCGTCGATCGGGCCGAGGAGGCTGAGCTTGCGGAAATCGATGTCCCAGAAGCGCGGGGTCTTGGCGTCCCAGTGGACGCTGGCCCCGCCGACGGTCTGGGGCAGGTCCTGGACCGCACCAACGTGGCGCGGCTCGGCGTCGCTCTGGTGCCATCGGTAGGTACGGGGCTCGGCGACGGGATCGGGCTTGGCGAAGTGGCGGCCGCCCTTGAGCTCGTCGCTCGAGAACCACGACCGGGGGGCGGCGCGGGTGACGTCGTCGAACCAGTTGTCGCCCTTCTCGAGCACGACGACGTCGTAGCCGGCCTCGGCCAGAACCATCGCGGCGATGGCGCCGCCGGCGCCGCTCCCGACCACCAGCGCCCTCTGGGCGGCCAGGTCAGCCCGCCCTCGACGTCGGGCCCGGTGCCGGCGGGGGACGCGGCGGCGACTCGGGCGCGGTCGACGTGACGAGCCGAAGCAGGTCGGCGACGATGCCGGTCGCAGTGACCGGGTCCGGCCCGTCGGAGTCGGTGACCTCGCCGGCCTCGTAGCCCCGGGGCTGCACGTCGCCGGGGAACTCGATGGACCGCCACATCGCCCCGCCGGCGTTGCCGCCATACTCGGGCACGCCGTAGCAGCCCTCGATCGTGTGCCGGAACAGCAGGTCGGTGAAGCCGCTGATTGCGGCGGGAAGGCGCGGCACGCGGGGATTCTGCGCCAGCGCTGCATCCTGGTCTGCCGGCGATGCCGCGGCGAAGTCGCCGCCCGCCAGGGCGTCCAACTGTCCCAGCCCCTCGCGGTAGGCCGCGCCGAGATCGTCCAGCCGGGCCCGCCAGTGCTCCTTCACGGCGTCGTTGAGCGGAAGGAAGCGCGCCATGTCGTCCCGCTCGCTGCCCCCGCGGTCGCTGAACGGGCCGCCGGCGAAGACCCTGGGAGGGTTTTCCCGGAGCGCATCCAGGAGCGTCACGATGTAGTCCGCCGCGCGCGCCTCCCGGG
>DATFVX010000013.1:0-4179 GCA_035259985.1 Acidimicrobiales bacterium
TCGTCCTGCCGATCTTCTTCGGGCTGGGCATCGTCGCCGAGGACGCCGTGCTCGACGCCCACCCGGCGCTGGCGGCGTTCCTCGATCACCTCGAGAGCCCCGAGGGCACGCGTTTCCTGCTCGAGCTGGGCGAGCGCATCAGGATCGACGAGGCGATGCTCACGCAGGCCTGGCTACGCAAGCAGGAGGAGCGTGGGCAGCGTGGCGCCGACCGGTACCTCGACCTGATCAAGGCCGTGTTGCTCGACGAGCGCGACGTGCAGCACGAGCTGCGCGTGTCCTACGCGCTCGGCCTGCAGGGCGCCCCGCCCGACGCCGCGGTGCTGCGCGACCCGGCGCGAGCCCTGCCCCACCAGTTCACCCAGCTCGCACGGGCGCGGCACGCCGGCCGCCCCGCGGCGGGCGACCTGGGGGGCCTGGCGCTCACGACGATGGGCCGCGCGCAGCTCGACCGGTTGGAGCATGCGGCGGGCCGGGTGCTGGTCGCCGACGTGCCCGGCGACTTCGCCGAGGTCGGCGTCGGCGGCGGGGGCGGCGGCATCCTGCTCCGGGCGATGCTCGCCGCCCACGAGGTGCCCGACCGGCAGGTCTGGCTCGCAGACACGTTCTCGGCCACGTCGCCCGGCGACGGTGCCGGCAACGGGGGCGAGGCCGCGGGTGCCGGGCCGCCGCCGGCGGTGCGGCGCCTGGCCAGCGACCTCAACGCAGTGCGCGACAACATCGCCCAGGTCGGGCTGCTCGACGATCGCGTGCGGTTCCTGCAGGGGCGGCCCGCCGAGACCCTCGCCGATGCCCCCATCGACGCGCTCGCACTGCTGCGCATCGGGGAGGGATCGGGCGTCGACGCCGGGGACGTCCTCGACGTGCTCCATCCCCGCCTGTCGCCCGGCGCCGAGGTCATCGTGTCGGGGGTGGCCGACCCCGAGGTCGAGGCGGCCGTGGACCGCGCCCGCGACCGGCTGGGGATCACGGCGCCGCTCGAACGGGTCGACTGGAACGCGGCCGCTTGGACGCACGAGGAACCGGGGGGCGCGGCGGCGGGCGGGGGCATCGCGGCCAACGAGCTGGCGGCCGCGGCGCGATCCGAGGCCGCCGGCCATCCCCGGCTCGCGCCGCCCGCGAAGTCCCCCAGCGTGGCGCTGTCGGTCGTCGTCGTCTTCTACAACATGCGGCGGGAGGCGGCTCGGACGCTCCACTCGCTGTCCCGCTCGTACCAGCGCGACGTCCAGGACCTCGACTACGAGGTCCTGGTCGTCGACAACGGGTCCGACCCCGACCAGCGCCTGAGCCCCGGCGACGTCGCGTCGTTCGGTCCCGAGTTCCGGCTGCTCGAGGTCGACGGTGACGCCCGGCCGTCGCCCACCGGGGTGCTCAACGCCGGCATCGCCGCCTCCCGGGGCGAGGCCCTGGCGCTGATGATCGACGGCGCGCACGTGCTGACCCCGGGGGTCCTGCACTTCGGGATGAAGGCGCTGCGCGCCTACGAGCCGGCGATCGTGGCGACGCAGCAGTGGTACGTGGGGCCCGGCCAGCAGGGCGACGCGCAGCAGGCGGGGTACGACCAGCGGGTGGAGGACCGGCTCTTCGCCGGCATCGACTGGCCGGTGGACGGCTACCGCCTGTTCGAGATCGGGCACTTCATCGGCGAGCGCGACTGGTTCGACGGCATCATCGAGAGCAACTGCCTGTTCCTGCCCCGCAAGCTGCTGGAACAGGTCGGCGGCTTCGACGAGAGCTTCTCCATGGCCGGCGGTGGCTACGCCAACCTCGACCTCTACGAGCGGCTGGCGCAGGCGCCGGGGGTCACGCCGGCCAGCATCCTGGGCGAGGGCACCTTCCACCAGTTCCACGGCGGCACCACCACCAACGTCGCCGACGAGACCGCCCGCCGCGAACGGGTGGTCTCGTACCAGCGGCACTTCGAGGAGCTGCGGGGGCGACGCCTCGTCAGCGGTGGCAGCGCGCTGAGCTACGTGGGGGCCATGACCACGTTGGCCGCCAAGCGGACCCGCTCCCGCCGCTGGCCGACGCTCGCCTTCGACGCGCTGCGTGAGCCCACCGACGAGGCGGCACCCCCGGTGCCGGTCCCCGACGAGGTGAAGCTCGCGGCCATCGAGTCCGTGTGGCACCACCAGGCGTGGCGCGACGCGAGCTGGCTGGGCCACCCGGTCAACCGCTACCCGGCCGACCTTCACGTCTACCAGGAGCTGCTCGCCCGCCTCCGCCCGGGCCTCGTCGTGGTCGCAGCCGAGGACGAGGGCCTCGCCGGGCGGGCCCTCTACGTCGCGTCGGTGTGCGACCAGCTGGGCCGGGGTCGTGTCATCGCGGTGGGGGGCCGGGACACGCCCGGGCGGCCCGACCACCCGCGCGTCACGCACGTGCCGGGCGCGCCGGACCGCCCGGACGTCGCCGCCGAGGTGGCGAAGCAGGCGCCGGAGCCGCCCGACGCGTTGGTCATCCTCGGCCTCGGCGCCACGCCGCGGGTGGTGGCTGCGTTCGACAGGTACGCGCCGCTGGTTCCCGTCGGCGGCTACGTGGTGGTCGAGAACACCGTGGTCAACGGCAGGCCGGTCCGGCCGGGCTTCGCACCCGGACCGTACGAGGCCGTCGAGGCCGTCCTCCGGCGCGGCGACGACTTCGTGCCCGATCCCGGCGGCGAGCGCTACACGGTCACGTTCAACCGCAACGGCTACCTGAAGCGGGTGCGCACATGACGGACCCGGCGCCGCACTGGTTCTTCGTGCACCTGCACAAGACGGCGGGGACGTCGCTCCTGCAGCGGTTGCGGATCGCCCTGGGCAAGGACGCGGTCTACCCCACGGCCTCCGACAACTGGACCTACTTCGCCACCATGAACCTGGACCTGCTGCGCCGACGGTTTGCCGAGCAGGACGATCGCCTCCGCGTGGTCACGGGCCACTTCCCGCTGTGCACCACGGAGCTGCTGGGGGCCCCGTTCGTGACGTTCACGGTGCTGCGGGACCCCGTCGAGCGCACGCTGTCGGCGCTGCGGGACATGCGGGAACGCGATGCGGAGCACCGCGGCAAGCCGTTGGAGGAGATCTACGCCGACCCCGTCAAGTTCCGCTGCCTGATCCAGAACCACATGGTCAAGATGCTCGCGATGACGCCTGAGGAGATGACCGACGACGGCTTCCTCACCGTTCTCGACCTCGACGACAAGCACCTCGAGCGCGCCAAGCGGAACCTGGCCGAGCGCATCGACGTCTGGGGTGTGCAGGAGCACTTCGAGGAGTTCTGCGACGAGCTGATGCGCCGCTCCGGGTGGGACCTGGGCGCGCCGCAGTTCGCCAACCCCAGTACGCCCTACCCGGCCGAGGACGGGCTGCGCGAGCGGATCGCCGATGACAACCGGCTCGACATCGAGCTGTACCGGTTCGCGATCGAGCTGCGCGAGCGGCGCAGCGCAACGGCGTCGCTGTGAGGGACGAACCAATGGTCGTCGCTCAGCGTCCCGACGGGCGCCCAATCGAGATCCGCGCCGCGGAGCCGGCCGACCGGGCCGCCGTCCTGGCGCTGCTGGCGGCATCTCTGGGCGTGTCGGTCGACGATCGCTACGAGGCGTTCTTCGACTGGAAGCACGCGCAGAGCCCGTTCGGGCCGTCGCCCGCCTGGGTGGCCGTCGACGGTGGCGAGGTCGTGGGGTTCCGGACCTTCATGCGCTGGGAGCACCGGGCGCCGACGGGCGAGGTCCTGCCTGCGGTGCGGGCGGTCGACACCGCCACCCACCCGAGCCATCAGGGCCGCGGGATCTTCCGGCGGCTGACGCTGCAGGCCCTCGACGACCTGCGGGCGCAGGGCGTCGCGTTCGTCTTCAACACGCCCAACGAGCAGAGCCGCCCCGGGTACCTGAAGATGGGCTGGCGACAGGTCGGGCGCCTCGCCGCCGCCGTGCGGCCCCGATCGGTGGCCGCGGCGGCCCGCACGGCGCGCGCCCGGGTACCGGCAGACCGCTGGTCCGTCCCCGCCCGCGCGGGTCGTCCCGCCCACGACGTGCTGGCCGATCCCGGCCTCGCCGGCCTGCTGTCCTCGGCGCCGACGGTCACGGGCCTGGGCACGCATCGCACCCCGGAGTACATGCGCTGGCGCTACGGCTTCGGGCCACTGGCGTACCGGGCCGTCACCCTGGACGGCGACCTGCGCGGTGGGCTGGCGGGC
>DATFVX010000014.1:0-15298 GCA_035259985.1 Acidimicrobiales bacterium
CTCGGCGCGCTCCCTGCGCCCCAGGGCGTCTCGCCCACGGGCGATGGTCCCGCCGACGAACGGCACTCGCTGGCGATCGATGCCGATGGCGTCGTCCTGCGCGCCGCGGACCCGGTCGGTGTCGCGCGCGGCCTCACCACGCTCCTCCAGCTGCTGTCCACGGCTTCGCCGACCGACACCGGGGACGTTCGTGTGCCCGGCGCGGACATCCTCGACGCGCCCAGGTACGCGTGGCGCGGTCTCTCGCTCGACGTCGCCCGCGCGTACTTCGCCCTCGACGACCTTCTGCGGGTGGTCGACCTCCTCGCGCTCTACAAGCTGAACGTGCTGCACCTGCACCTGACCGACGACCAGAGCTGGCGCCTGCCGGTGGGGCGGGCCGCAGGCGCCCGGCTCCGAGACGCCGCCTTCTACGGCGCCGACGACCTGCGGGCGCTCACCGCCTACGCCGCGGACCGCTTCGTCACCGTGGTCCCGGAGATCGACACGCCGGGGCACGCGTCTGCGCTCGTGCGGATGCACCCGGAGCTGAAGACCGGTCGCAACGAGGTCGGGTTCGAGCTCGCACCCGGCCACGCCCATCGGGCCGTGTGGCTCGACCCGGAGCTACCCGCGACGTTCACGCTGATGGAGGACGTGCTGGCCGGCGCCGCGGCCATCTTCCCGGGCCCCTACATCCACATCGGCGGCGACGAGCCCTGGGGGATGCCCCACGACCTGTACGCGTCGTACGTCCGGCGTGTCCGGGACGTCGTCCGTTCGATCGGCAGGCGTCCGCTGGGCTGGCAGGAGTCCGCACGTGCCGGGCTCGACGCGGCCGACGTCATCCAGTACTGGTTCGCCGGCATCGCGCTGCCGCCATCGTTGCCTCCCGATGTGAGGGCCCGGCTGGACGCCGACCTCGCCCTGTCGCGCCGCGACGTAGAAACCGCGGTGGCGGCGTCGGCGCCCGTCATTGTGTCGCCGCTCAGCCACTGCTACCTCGACGTGCCCTATGCAGAGCCCTCGGCCGATCCCACCCAGGCTGCGAGGCAGGGCCGCCTCGGCCTGCGGTTCTATGCGCCCAGGACCGTCGAGGAGTCGTTCCTCTGGGAGCCGGCCGATGCGCTCGGTGCCGGCCGCGCCGCCCACGTCGCCGGCGTGGAGGCTGCGATCTGGGCCGAGACCATCTCCGACTTCGACGACCTGTCCTTCCTCCTGCTGCCTCGCCTGCCCGGCGTCGCCCAGAGGGCATGGAGCCCCCCGGGCGCCGCCTGGACCGATCACCGTGACCGCGTTGCCCGGCACGGCCGACTCTGGGCGCAGGACGGCCTCAGCTACTTCCGCACCTCCACCGTGGGCTGGCAGAACGCCGTCTAGGAGCTGGCGCGTCAGTGCGCCTCATGGAGCCGGTGGGCCGACGATCCGCCCCTCGACGTGCGGATCGACCGGCGAGTTGGTGCCGATGTAGTCGATCGTCACCTGGAGGAGGTCGTCACCCGGCTGGGCGACGTTGGTGCCGCCGGCGAACATCGTGTAGCCGTCGCCGCCGCCGAACATGAAGTCGTTGGTGACGAGCCGAACGGAATCGGCCGGGCCGATCGGGGTCAGCGTTGCTCCGGGACCGACGCCGTTCGGGGCCTTCCACATGTTGTCGACCACGGGCGCGGTGCCGTTGCAGTGGAACTGCACCTTGAGCCCGGAGACCTGGGGGAAGCGGCCGGTGCCGCCGGCGAACCCGGGGTCGCAGAACGGCGTGAAGCCGTTGATGTACGCGGCCCGCAGCTGATCGCCGGTGAGGGTGAGGATCGTCGTGCGGTTGCCGAACGGCAGGACCCCGAACATTTCGCCCCAGGTGATGACGCCCGGGCCCTCCCCCGCGCTCGGCGCGAAGGGGAGGTCCTGGCGCAGGCCACCCGAGTTGGTGAATGCCGCCTCGACACCGGGATACTTCGACCGCATCGCGTCGGTCACCATGTTGCCCATCTCGGACTCGAAAAGCCGCGACGGGGCGCGGGTGATGTCGTTGGCCTGCGTGCCGATCGGCTGGTTGCGCAGCACCGCGGTCTGGGCGTTGGCGTCGTCGACGATGGCCTGGACGTCGGCCCGCGGTGCGACGCCGAGGTTCTTGGCGATGCGGGTCGCGCCGCCCGCCCACTGGACGTCGCCGCCGGCGACGATGAGCTGCAGGACCGAATAGCTCGCGCCGGCGTTGATGCCCTCGGTGACGAGGATGTCGCCGCGCATCAGGTTCGAGACGCGGTGGGTGTGGCCGACGACCATCGCGTCGACCGTCGTGTCCTGAAGCGCGTCCGCGATGTCGAGGATGGGGCCCTGCCACTCGACGCCTGCGGCGTTCCCCTGCGGGTTGACGCCGGCGTTGGTCCCCTGGTGGATGGCGACGACCTGGACCTTCACCCCCTGCTGGCGCAGGCGTTCCGACTCGGCCGCGATCCGTGGGGCCTCGTCGAGGAATGTCAGGCCCTCGGTCCTACCGGCGGACACCAGCTCCGGCGTGTTCTTCAGCTCGGCGCCGATGACGCCGACCTGGACCCCGTTGATCGTGAACACCACCGACGGCGTCACCCAGTCGGGGGCCTCGCCGGTTGCGGTCTCGACGATGTTCGTGGCGAGGAACGGGAAGTTGGCGCGCTCCTGGTGCATGAGCAGCCGTTCCACGCCGAAGTCGAACTCGTGGTTGCCGTACGAGGTCGCGTCGAGGCCCCAGGCGTTCTCGACGTCGATCGCCGGCTTGTCCTCGAGGAGCCCCGAGTTCGGTGGCGAGGCGCCGACGTTGTCGCCGCCGGCCAGGATGAGCCCCGGGCCGGGCAGGCCCGCCAGCTCCTCGTCGAACATCGTGGCGAGGAACGACGCGCCGCCGACGCTCTGGGCCCGGCCGTCCATCGTGAACGTCGTGGGGTCGAGCTGGCCGTGGAAGTCGTTCAGGCCGACGATCGAGATCGGCGTGACGGCGTCGCCGCCCTTGACGACCTCCAGCAGGACCCGGCCCTGGCTGGACTGCGGCTCGGGGATGCCGAGCAGGTAGGCGAGCGTCGGGGCCAGGTCGATCGACGAGGCTGTGACCTGGCCCTTGGCGATGCCCTTGCCGCCCGCCAGGAACGTCGCCCGCATGTTGACGTTGGCGGCGAGGTCCTGGACGTCCGGGACGTACCCGTGCTGGCCGAAGAAGTGCGAGGGGGCCACGAGGGTGCCCGGCGTCTGGGCGTCGTACTGGTACGGCGGGAACGCGAACGCGATGGCATCGCCGGTCCTGGTCGGATGGGCCATGTCGGTCGTCGTGCCCTTGCCGTTGGGGATGTGGCGCGCCTCGGCCTTCGAGAAGACCCGGTCGATCAGCTTCCAGCCCTCGGGCTGGCCGTCGTGCGTCCAGTCGTTGGGATCGACCAACCCCAGGTACTGGGCCTTGATGGCGTTGACGATGTCCGCGACGTCGGCGGCGAGAACCTGGGTGAAGCCGCCACCCGCGGGGTCGCGGCCGGCGACGTTCAGGTAGATCTGGGCGGCCCCACCGGCCCAGCACACCTTCGCCTTGCCGATCGTCTCGCCGGCGGCGGGCCGGCAGTTGGCGGTCTGCGGCCTCGACAGCAGGCCGAGCTGGACGAGCGGCAGGCTGGCGTCGATCGCAAGGAACTGCGGCGCGAATCCGTGGTCGGACGACACCAACGTGGTCGGGTCCTTGCCCATCAGGGATCGTGCGAGGGCCAGCGTCTGGTCCGCCTCCTCGTAGGCGGTCCTGATGAACTCCTCGCGCTCGGCGACGCGGCCGTCGGGCACGCCGTTCAGGTCGACGTCGTCGAACGCTGGGTTCGCGGCGCCGCCCGGCAGCGTCGGTGAGACCAGCCCGAGGAACTGGTGCTGGAACTCGTCGGTCGTGGGCGTGCCGACGAGCAGGAGATCCGGCTTGTAGGTGTTGGCGACGTACTCGAGCATCGGCTGGTGCGCGGTGGCCCAATACAGGCCCTGCTCGACGTACGTCTCCTCGCTCGTGATGCCCGACTCGAGGATGGCGAAGTCGGCCGCGGTCGAGGTGGGGAACCTCTGGGCGAGGAACTCGGCGAAGTCACCGGTGAAGCCCGGCTCGCTGAAGCCGGGCCACGTCGCGGTGGCGCGGCTGACGGACGTGTGGAACAGGCGGACGCGGGAGAGGTCGCCGGTGAGCTCCTCGACCTTGACGAGGAACCCGGCGGTGAGCCCGTTGAGGGCGCCGCCCTGGATCTTGACCTTGACATCGGCCCACTCGCCCTTGGCGAGGATGCCCACCGAGTCGGCGGCGCTCTTCGTCCGCGAGAACAGCACCTTGTCGTAGTTCGTCGTCGAGTCGTCCGTGCTGTCGAAGATCCAGGCGTTGAGCCCGTACTTGTCGACGCCGAAGTCGAGGACCCGCATGCGCATCTCTTGCGCGGGGCTGAACGTCTCGGGCAGGTCACCGGTCCAGCCGTTGGCCGGCACCGGTGCGGCGCCGGGGAAGGGCGCCTGGCCGGCGTAGCCGGCGGGATGGTCGAACTGGAGCCCGAAGGAGGCGATGAACGGGGCGTCGTCGAACAGCGGGTCACCGGCGGTGCCGATGAAGTTGGTCGCCACGCCACGCCCCGACAGGAACGACCGGAAGTCGATCGTCGGGCCCTGGATGGTGGCGTTGCGCCCTCCGGCCCATTCGACCTGGGCGACCTTGAGGCCGCCGCGCTCCGCGGACTGGGCGATCGACTCGGCCTGCAGGACGTTCGGGGCAGCGAACGACGTCGAGTTGCCGAACGGCTGGCCGTTGACGTGGAAGGTGTTGTTCGTGGAGCCGTGCACGCCCGGCCAGGCACCGGTGGCCAGGGTGTACCAGCCGGCGCCGGTGTTCGGTGGCGCCTGGGTCAGCAGGCCACCTCCCGAGGCCGAGGCGCCCTTCTTGAGGAAGTCGGCCATCGTCGGCATGACGCCCTGGCCCGCATACTTCTCGACCAGGTCCTGGCGGAGGCCGTCGGACGCGAAGAAGACCGCCTTGTCGGTGGGTGGCTTGGCCGCCGCGTTGGCGGAATCAGCGGCGGATCCGCGCAGCGGCGCGGCCGTGGCCTGCGTCGCCAGCAGGCCGAACAGGAACGCAACGACGATCACTAGGGCGATGGGTCGAACACGGACGTGCGCCACTCTGAGCTCCTCCTCGCCGAACTGCGGTGGTCGGGATCGGACCTGGTGACCTGCGACAGCGGGACGGGCCGTCAGGCGACCTCGTCCCTCCCCCGATCCCCACCCTGTCGCTGTGGATGGCAAACCCTAACGCCGACGTCGATGAGCGTGCCGTTGCTTGCGAGCGAATACTCGATGACGCCTGGTCCCACGGCCCTGAGCGGGACATCTGGACCGTTGGCGCTGGAACGTCGCCCGACTGCGCCGGCGTGGATGGCGCGACGCCGCAGGGAAACCTGCCGTTGGTACTGTCGCCCCATGAGCGACCGGCCGGGTGCCGATGGGGTCGACCCCGCCACGGTGACCAGCAGGCCCGTGCCGCCGAGGTCCCCGACGTCCGAGGCCGTCGGTCGAGCCATGCTCGGTCTCGGCGACATCATCGAGGGGAAGCCCCCGCGCGACAGCTACGCGATCGTCGAGGTCGTCGACGAGTCCGGCGAGCCCGACGACCCCGAGGACCTGGTCATCGAGCTCTGACCCGGACCGACGGTTGGTCGATGCGCGGGCGGTCTCGTAGTCGGCAAGGGCTTGGGGCTCTGCGCCCGGGTCCCGTCACCGGTGGGTCGGCCGCAGCTCCATGACCATCGCCGGGTAGGGGCCACCGGTTGCACCTTCGGGTGCGGCATCGTCCGGGACGACGTTGTCCATGCGGAGCCGGAGCGCCGCGGGGTCGGTGGGGTCCACGACGATCTCCCAGCGCCACCCGGCGGCGTACTCGTAGCCGACGGTGATCACGCCGCCATCCACCCCGCCCGCGCACAGCCCCGGCGCCGGGCTCTGGTGCCACGAGTCGCCCCAGAAGGCCGTCACCCCGCCCGGCTCGTCGGCCTCGCCCAGCACCAAGAGCCCGTCCTGGTCGCCGTCCTGCGGATGCGACCACGTGTAGGCGACGGCCGCCATACACCGCCCGGCCGCGACCGACACCGCGGCCGTGGCCGGCGCCTCGTGCAACGGATCGGACGGCATGAGCCGAAACCCGTTGGTGCCGGACCACGCGCCGACGCGATCGCTCAGTGAGGTCGGGAGGACCACGGCCGGTGACCCTAGTGGAGTCCCGAACTGTCGATCCCGGGTGTCTCCCGGTCGGTCAGTGGGGAGGGCCCTGTCGGCCGAGGGTCTCCACGGGGCTCGCGCCGGGGCGGGTCCACTGCGCCACGGGCCGGCTGGTCGGGCCCCAGCTGGCGACGCCGTCGGCGTCCGAGCGCCAGTACCAGCAGATCGGCACGCCGTGTCCACCGACCGGCGCGCCCGCCTCGGGGGCCTCGGGCCAGCCCTCGGGGTTGTCCTCCCACCCCTCGCGGCGGCCGTAGGGCGTCATGTCGAGCAGGCCGAGGGACCCGTCGGCCGGCTCGTTGCCCCGGCCGGTCGTGGAGTAGGTGAGGAACGCGCGGTCACCGTCACGCAGGAAGCAGATGATGTGTCCCTCCTCTGCGAAGAGCCGCGCCTCGACGCCCCGCACCGAGTACCAGGGCTGCGTGTAACCCATGAACTCGACGTACGGAGCCACCTCGTCCCACGGGCCTGACGTCAGGACGGCGAACGAGACGCCCCGGGCGTTGAGGTAAACGGCGTCATCCATCTGCCAGAGGTTGAAGGTGCAGCCCTCGCACTGCCCCTGCTGCGGCGCGCCGTCGTACCACATGGAGTGGTAGACCACGAGCTCGTCGCGGCCCTGGAACAGTTCGAGGAACGGCACCGGCCCGTCAACGCCGGTGACCTCCGCCGCGCCGTCGAGCTCGACCATCGGGAGCCGCCGCCGGGCCGCGGCGATCGCGTCGCCCTCACGGGTGTGAGCCTTCTCGCGGACCAGCAGCTCCCCGCGCGCCGCCTGCCAGGTGGCCAGGTCGACGACCGGCGGCTTGCCGGGGAGGTTGCTGCTCGCATTGCCGGTCGTGGTCATCGTGGTGTCCTCCGCTGTCTCGTCTCGTGCGCTCGCGGGCTCCCCAGGGAACCTGTCAGCTGAGACGCCACACACTGCCGAGACTCATCGATCACCGATGACGAAGGCCCCGCTCCGGGTCGGTGCGGGGCCTCTGGCCTGGGCGCCTGGGATTGGCAGCGCTCGGAGGCACTCACCAACGGGGACCCTGCGGGTCGACTCCGAGGAGCGCCTTGCCGATCGACTCGTGGGTGAGGGCGTCGGTGCCAGGGTGGAAGCGGGCGGCCCGCACGTCACGGGAGAGCCGCTCGAGCTCCCCGCCTCGGCGGAACGAACTGCCGCCGACGACGTCGCACGCTGCGTCGACGACGGTCATCGCGGCGGTGGCGGCTCGCCATTTGGCTGCGAAGACCTGCACGGGCCAGCGGTCTCCGTGATCCACACCGTCGACCCAGTCGCGTGCCAGCCGGTCGAGCACCGCTCGGGCCGCGTCGAGCTCGAGGTGCATGTGCGCGACCTGCTGCTGCACGAGGGGATGGTGGGCCATCGTGCCGTTGGGGATGGCGATCGAAGTTCGGCGGCGCGCGTCGTCGACGGCGAGCTCGAGGGCGCGCTCGGCGATGCCGACGTACACGTTGGCGATGAGCGTCAGCGCCCAGACGGACATGGCGCCGAGTACGGGATCAGTAGGCGGGCCAGCAGGCACGACGCACAACGCGTCGTCGTCCGAGACGAAGACGCCGTCCAGGACGGTGTCGTGGCTCTCGGTGGCGCGCATGCCGTGCGCGTCCCAGGCATCGACGACGGTGACGCCCGGCGCTTCGCGCGCCACGAACGCGTGAACGTGAGTGAACGCCTCGATGTCCGGGCCCCCGACGGGACGCCGCTCGCGGTCTGGGTCGACGGCGACGCGCCCGCTCTCGTCCTGGTCCACGGCTGCCCGAGCGAGCACACGACCTTCGATCCCCTCGTGGCGGAACTACGCCCGCACGTCACCAGCTATGCCATGGATCGCCGAGGCTCCGGCGCCAGCGGCGACGTGGCCCGATACGCGATCGAGCGCGAGTTCGAAGACGTCGCCGCCGTCGTCGAGGCCGTCGCGGCCCGCACCGGCGGCCCGGTGGCCCTGTGGGGCCACGGCTACGGATGCAACCCGGCCATGGGCGGCGCCGCCCTCAGCGCCAACGTCCACCACCTCGTCCTCTACGAGCCCAGCTTCGGCTTGACCTACCGGCGCCATTCCGAACGCCCAGATCCGGGTCCTGGACGGGCATGGCCACTTCGCCTACAAGACCGACCCGACCATGGTCGCCGCCACCATTCGCAACTTCATCACCACGTGAGCGCTGGCAGCATTCACCGACGGCATCACCACGGCCCGAGCCACACCGCAGACGACCAAGTCGACGGCTCGGTGCGCGCACGCACGCGCAAGCGTCCCCAACGTGCGCGCATATCGACCTGAGACGTGCCACCGAGGTGCCGGTCGAGGCGACTGCTACGCCGTCGCCCGTTCCGACACGAGTCAGGATGGTGGTCGACCGGCCCTTTCGCTCTGGCCGATGCCGTTGCTGTCAAATGCTGTCAAACCCGCTGTCTGGGACTGGCGCGCTCGGAGGGACTCGAACCCCCAACCTTCTGATCCGTAGTCAGATGCTCTCTCCAATTGAGCTACGAGCGCCGGTTGCGGAGAAGCAAGGCTACCGCGGCGCCGACACGGCCCCCAACCGTCGGCGCAGCTACCCTCTTGTGCCCGGGCCTGCGCAGACACAGGGGGTGATTGGGTGCCCTACAACCAGACTGGGTTGCTCGTCCACGACGCGGACGCCCACATCATGGAGACGCCCAACTGGCTGCGCGACCACGCCGACCCGGGCATCCGCGACCGCATCCATCCCCTCCGCTACCCCTCGGGCAACGAGCTGCGGCAGACCGGCGATCCGGCCGAACAGCAGCGCGACCTCGTTGTGGCGTTCGAGCGACTGGCGGCACGCCACCGCTCCGACGAATACCTGAGCAGCGAGGCCGAGGACATCATGGCCCGCAAGAACTTCGCCGCCACGGGGAGCTTCCTACCCGAGGATCGGCCCCGTGCCCTCGATCTCCTGGGCTTCGCCAGCCAGCTCGTCTTCAACACGTTCCACAACCGCCGCCTCCACGACTGGGAGCACGGCGACGACCTCGAGTTTGCGATCGGCGTGGCGCGGGCCCACAACCGCGGCATGGTCGAGTTCTGCGACGTCGATCCCCGACTCCTGGCGACCTGCTACGTGCCGCTGGTCGACGTCGAGCGGGCGCCCGCCCTGGCCGACGAGGCCATCGCCGCCGGCGCCGCCGCGCTGCTCGTGGCCTCGGGGTGCCCGCCCACCCATTCGCCCAGCCACATCGGCCTCGACCCGGTGTGGGCGCGGGCCGAGGAAGCCCGGATCCCGGTGGTGTTCCACGTCGGGGGAACCGACGACCTCATCGACCACAACTACTTCCGCAACGGGCTGCCGATCCCGCCCGACTTCCACGGCGGCGAGGAGAACTTCCGCTCCGTCGACTACATGGGCATCCCGGGTCCGCCGGCCCAGACGCTGGCGACCATGATCTTCGACGGTGTCCTCGAGCGCTTCCCGGACCTCCGCATCGGGGTGATCGAGCAGGGCGCGATCTGGGTGCCGTCGTGGACCCGGCAGATGGAGTCCGCCTTCGACGCCTTTGCCCGCCACGAGGAGCGCCTCCAGGCCCTCTCGCTACGGCCGAGCGAGTACGTGCGCCGCCAGGTCCGCTTCACGCCCTACCCGACGGAGGACGTGGGCTGGATCATCCAGCAGTCCGGCCCCGAGGTATGCCTGTTCTCGTCCGACTATCCCCACGTGGAGGGTGGGCGGCGGCCGATCGAGCGGTTCGAGGCGTCGCTCGAAGCGGCGGCGATCGACGCCCACGCGCGCCACCGCTTCTACAGCGACAACTTCGCCGACCTGATGGGCTCGGCGCTGGAACCTCTCGCCGCCTGACCGGCCCTCCGCCGGCTGCCGGGCGCTACGCGGCGGAGTCGGCGGCCACGCCAGCCAGGTCGCCCACGAGTGCGCGCATCTCTTCGGGCACGCCCGTGCGCCGCCACCAGTCGATGGCGGGCACATCGTGGTGCATGGCCTCCGCAAGCTCGAGCTCACCGCCACGGGCTCGGATGGCCAGTTCCAAGAGGTCCTGGTCCATGACCCCCAGGATGCAGCCGTATCCGGCCGATGAGAAACGAGTTTCGTTGGATCCGGCTTCCGTTCGCGCGCTGTTCACACACCGGGTCGACCGCGTTCACAGCCCCGAAGGGCAGTGGAACGTCAGCCCGAGACGAGGCTCCAGACCGTCACGGGAGCGTCGAAGCCCTTCACCTGCCGTCGCCCGGCAGCTTCGAAGGTCAGTCCCTCGTCCTTGGCCTCCTCGGCCACGGACGCATCCACCAGCACCTCGCCCGGGATCGCCATGTCGACCAGGCGCGCCGCCAGGTTCACGACCGGTCCGTAGTAGTCGCCCTGCCGGAACAGGACCTCACCGAAGACCAGCCCACCCCGGGGCTGCGTCCCGTCGTCGGTCAATGCCTCGACCAGGTCGAGCATGATGTGCGACCCGACCACGGGATCCAGGGCCGCGACCATGATCTCGTCGCCGATGAACTTCACCAGCCGGCCGCCTCCGGTGGCGACGACGTCGAAGGCCCGCGCCTCGAAACGGCTGACCTGCGCGCCGAGCTCAGCCGGGTCGAGGTCGCCCTGCAGCGTTGTCGATCCCACGAGGTCGACGAAGCCGATGGCGAGCCGGGCCAGCTCGCGCCGGCTCACGCCGCTCTGGGTCACCCGTTGCCGGCCGATCGCCTGACGCATGTGGTGGCGGAACAGCGGAGCCAGCCCCGCGCCGAGCTTCATCACGAGCTCGGTGGCCGCGGCATTCTTCTGCGTGTGCTCCAGTGCGCCGGCGTGACGCCGGCGCATCTCTTCCTGGGGACCCTGGACATACACGGCCACCGACGCCTCGGCAATCCGCTCGATGGCGCTGGCCACCACCCGCAACATCCCCGGGCCGCCCGGGCCGGTGGAAAACCCGTTCCTGTCCGCCCATGAAAGCCTGCTGATCAGGGCCACGTCGTCATCGGTGAACTGCGGCGCGTCGGGGTCGGGGACGCTGACGCCCAGGTCGCGGTAGATGGCTAGGACCGCGTGCATGTCCAGCCCGGTACGACGCGCCACGTCCCGGACGGAGAAGGTGGCGCCGCGGCCGAGCACCAGGTCGGAGGCAAGCCCTTCGGGGTTGCGCTCGCGCTCGGCGGCCGCGATCTGCTCGGACGTGGCGCCGAGGGCCGCGAACCATGCGCGCAGCGCCTCCTCCTGCTCGGGGCCCTCGGGATCCTCCACGCAAAGGCACGCTACGGCGCTCGGCCGCCTTTAGGTCACCTCACGGGCTCGAGCGGAGCGCCCTCGTCAGCTGGGCCTTGTTCATCGACGACCGGCCCGGGATGTTCAAGTCGCGCGCCCGCTTCATCAACTGGTCCTTGGACCAGTCGTCGTAGGACGGCTGCTGGCCACCCTTGCGCAGCGCTCGCTTGCCGGCGTTGGAGATGCGGGCCGCCTTGCTCTTGCTCATGCCGGACTCGCGCATCTTCTCGTACTGGCGCGGGTTCTTGATGCTGGGACCGGGGCTGCGTCCACGGGGCATCGGCACCACCTCCTGGTGTCGCTCTGCCGCGTGGAGTACCCGATGCGGGTCGGCGGGACACACGCGACCGCCCGGCACAGAGCCGGGCGGCAGAGCGGAGAGGGTGGGATTTGAACCCACGGAGGACTTGCGCCCTCACTTCCTTAGCAGGGAAGCGCCTTCGACCGGACTCGGCCACCTCTCCCCGTGGGAGCACGCCAGCGTAGCCCGCGTGCCGTCAGCGCACGAGCGACGGCGGACCTGGTCTGCGCGGGGATGGACGGGTCGCGCCGTCGCTATGAGCGGTCAGTGATCAGCGCTTGCCACCACCGAGGAGGCCGCCGAGCTGGTTGACGACAACCTGCGCCTCGTTGTCGCTGAAGACGTTCCTGACGATGGCCGCGCCGTCACGGGTGTCGACGCGGCTGAGGTCGATGGCGCCATCGGGATGGGCGTCGGCCTGCTTGGCGTGGTCGCCGAGCGCCGCCGCCGTGGCGACTCTGCGTTCGGCCCGGTTGGTTACGCCGAGGGGGCGGGCTGTGCCCCACGCAGCAGGACGCCGGGGCGCTCGCCCGTGGACTCGTCGTCCTCGCGCACGACGACACCGCGCTTGACCGTGGCGCCGTAGCCCCGGGCCCGCTGGACCAGTCGGCGCCCGCCGGCGGGCAGGTCGTAGACCATGGTGGGGGCGTCGATGGCCAGGGCGTCGAGATCGATGACGTTGAGGTCGGCGAGGTAGCCGGGCGCCAGCAGGCCGCGGTCGTCGAAGCCATAGAGGCTGGCCGTGCTGCGGGTCTGCATGTGCACGGCCTGCTCCAACCCCAGGCGGGCGCCTCGCGAGCGGTCGCGGACCCAGTGCGTGAGCATGTACGTGGGGAGCGACGCGTCACACAGCAGGCCGCAGTGGGCGCCACCGTCGCCCAGCCCCAGCACCGAGCCCGGGTGCACGAGCATCTCGCGCAGGGCGTCGAAGTCGCCGTGGGCGTAGCCCAGCAGCGGGATGTACAGGAGCCCGCGGCCGTCGTCCGCCATCATCAGGTCGTAGGTGACCTCCTGGGGCGTGCGGCCCTCCCGGGCAGCGATGGCCTGCACGCTGCGCTCGGGCCCCGGCTCGTACTCGGGCGGGTCGCCCAGCGGGAACAGCTTGTGCCAGGCCGACGTGATGAACGCGGCGAGGCCCGACACCTCGACGCGTTCGGTGACCATCGCCTGGCGCACTTCGGGGTCGCGCAGGCGGGCGTGGCGGTCGGCCCGGGCCAGGTCGGCGATCGTTCGCCACGTCTCGTGGAACACGAACGGATGGGCGGTCGAGTCCCAGCCGAAGAGCACCGAGGCGGGGCGGCCGGCCACCTGGGGGACGATCCGGGCGCCGCCGGCCCTGGCCTCGTCGGCCAGCTCCACCAGGCGGCGCCAATGCTCGGGCCGGAGGTCGTCCTGCAGGCAGTTGAACGTGACCGGGCGGCCGGTCTCGCGGGCGATCGCCCGCATCCAGGCGAACTCGCCCTCGGGATCGAACATGTCGCTGGCCAGCTCGAACACGCCGGCACCGGCGTCGCCGAGCGCCAGGCCGATCCCGATCAGCTCATCGGCGCTGGCGGTGGTGCCCGCCGCCAGCTCGCCGTCCTTGGCGCGGTGCAGCAGCGTGCGGGTCGTCGAGAAGCCGACCGCCCCGGCCTCGACCGCCTCGCGCACGACCTTGGCCATCGCCTCGATCTCGTCGGGCGTCGCCTCGGCGTTGTGGCCACCGCGGTCGCCCATCACGTACGCCCGTACGGCGCCGTGGGGGACGAGCGCGCTCACGTCGACGACGCGCGCCATCCGGTCGAGCTCGTCGAGGTACTCGGGGAACGTCTCCCAGTTCCAGCTCATGCCCTCGGCGAGGGCGGTGCCGGGAATGTCCTCGACGCCCTCCATGAGCTGGATCAGCCACGCCCGCTTGGCCGGGTCGGCGGGGGCAAAGCCGACGCCGCAGTTGCCCATGACGATGGTGGT
Source organism: Acidimicrobiales bacterium (assembly GCA_035259985.1). Taxonomy (GTDB): domain Bacteria; phylum Actinomycetota; class Acidimicrobiia; order Acidimicrobiales; family VFJN01; genus DASQUK01. The sequence goes on from DATFVX010000014.1 coordinate 13,718, forward strand.
CACGCCGTGCCAGCTCGACGGGCTGATCTCGGGATCCCACGTGGCCTGGCCGTCGTAGTGGGTGTGGATGTCGACGAAGCCGGGCGTGACCAGCCGACCGTCGGCGTCGACCTCGCGCCGCCCGGGTCCGACGTCCGGGCCGACGGCGCTGACGCGGTCGCCGTCGACGGCGATGTCCGCGGTGCCCGGTGCGGCGGCCGGGCCCCCCGAGCCGTCGACCACCGTCCCGTTGCGGATGACGAGGTCGTGCATCGCTGTCCCCCTCGTGGCTGACACAGACGTCAGCGACCAGCCAACACGACCTTGACCCGCCGGTCAAGGCGGGAGGGCCCGCCCAAGGTGTCACGACGACCGTCCGCGATGTCTCGCGACATCACAACGGCGGAGCGGGTGGGATTCGAACCCACGGACCCCGGAGGGTCAGCAGTTTTCAAGACTGCCGCCTTCGTCCACTCGGCCACCGCTCCAATGATCCACTTGTCACAGTTGTTCCGGATCGCGGATCACCTCGACCCTTCCCCGAACCCGTGACGAAGCCGATGGTACGCGGCCGGTTGAGGCGCCTCATCGACGCCGGCCCGTAGGGGCTCCACCGTCGCCAGCGAGCGCTCGCTCGTCCAGAACGCGAAGAGGCCCGCCCCGGAGGACGGGCCTCGACGCTCGTCGGGCAGAGATCAGTTCTTCAGCCCGTTGCGGGCGCCGTTGCAGCTTGTGCCCGGCCCCATCTCGTGCATCTGATCCGTGATGGCTGAGGCCCCGCGGCCGTCGCCCAGCAGCTCCTTGGCCACGTTCTTGGTGTGGCCCCAGTTCTGGACGTGCCCCGCCTCGAACGGGTTCCCGCCGCCGGTGGGATCGTCGTTCTGTCCCGAGAACGAGCAGATCGAGTTGGCGTTGAAGTCGTTGATCGGCGTCGGCTTCCCGTTCCCGGTGATCTCCCCCGCGAACGCCGCGGTCGGCGTCACGACAATCGCGACAACCACCGCAGCCGCGGCGATGAGCTTCCTCATGCTGCTTCCTCTCCGTCTGCGCGCGACGGACCGCCCGCCACACAGATCGGGGAAGCTAGCCGTAATAATGATTATTCGCCACTCCATGTGGTCGGCGGCGCGCTTCTCTCCACACCCAAAGTGGCGGCCCGTCAGGTGGGGGCGTCGAGCCGGGCCTGCAAGCCGTCGAGCACGCGCTCGAGGCCGTACTCGAAGTCCTCGTCCACAGCCTGCTGGGGGTCCGTGTCGGCGTAGCCGGTCGTGATCGTGCGGAGCCGCTCGTGGCCCTCGGTGACCTCATCGGCGGCGCTCATCACCTCGTCCAGCCACTCCTGCGGGGTCTGGCCGTGGCGGGCGAGCAACCCGTGCAGGGCCGCCTCGCTCAGGGCGATGCCGGCCACGTAGGCGGAGACGGTGTTCAGGGCGCGCTCGGCTTCCGGGAGCGGGAAGCCGGCGGCCTCGAGCACCGCGAGCATGCGTTCGGTGACGCGGCTGAGGTTGGGCCCTGGCACGGCCGCCACCACGTGGGCAAGCTCTGAGACCACCCAGCGGTGGCGCACGATCCCCGAACGCATGCTGTGGGCGAACCGGCGGG
>DATFVX010000015.1:0-15816 GCA_035259985.1 Acidimicrobiales bacterium
TGACGATGTCGCAGAACATGCGAGCCGACGTGCCCACGCCGTCGGCCCAGGGGAGGAGCTCGAAGCTGTTGGGATCGGGCCGGGCGAGCACGTCGGACTCCTGCACGCGGCTGAAGCCGTCGATCGACGACCCGTCGAACCGCATGCCCTCGTCGAACGCCCCCTCGAGCTCGACGGGCGAGATCGCGAACGACTTGAGCTGGCCCAGCACATCGGTGAACCACAGCCGGATCATGCGGACGCCGCGCTCTTCGACCGTGCGCAGCACGTACTCACGCTGGCGGTCGGTGGTGTCCATACCGAGAATCCTGCGGGTCGGGCGGCGAGAGCCGCAAGCTACGCCTCCCCGGTTCACAGTGCGTTCACATTCGGGCAACAGCCGGGAAACGGCCCGCTGGCAGCTTCGAGGCCGGCGGTACGTGAACCCGCGTACAAGCTCGCGACAGCAGTTCGAGACCGGAGGACAGAACCCCCGATGCCCTACAAGGCCGAATACATCTGGATCGACGGCACCGAGCCGACGGCCAAGCTGCGCTCCAAGACGAAGATCCTCGCCGATGCGGCCGACCTCCCCATCTGGGGGTTCGACGGCTCCAGCACCAACCAGGCGCCGGGCGATCGCTCGGACTGCGTGCTCCAGCCCGCGTTCTCGTGTCCCGACCCGATCCGCGGCGGGGACAACGTGCTGGTCCTCTGCGAGGTGCTCAACACCGACATGACACCGCACGCCAGCAACACCCGCGCCGCCTGCGCCGAGGTCGCCAGCAAGTTCAAGGACCAGGAGCCGATCTTCGGCATCGAGCAGGAGTACACGTTCTTCAAGGGAGGGCGCCCGTACGGCTTCCCGGCGACCGGATTCCCCGCGCCGCAGGGTGGCTACTACTGCGGCGTGGGCGCCGACGAGGTGTACGGCCGCGACATCGTCGAGGCCCACCTCGACGCCTGCCTGACCGCCGGCCTGCGCATCTCGGGCATCAACGCCGAGGTCATGCCCGGCCAATGGGAGTTCCAGGTCGGTCCCGTGGCGCCGCCGCAGGTCGCCGACGAGCTGTGGCTGGCGCGCTGGCTGCTCTACCGGATCGCCGAGGACTTCGGGGTGGCGGCGACGCTCGACCCCAAGCCGGTCCCCGGCGACTGGAACGGCGCCGGCGCCCACACCAACTTCTCGACAAACGCCATGCGGGAGAGCTACGACGCGGTGATCACCGCCGTGAAGGCCCTCGAGCCCAAGGCGGAGAACCATGTCGCGGGCTACGGCGCCGACATCCAGCGGCGCCTCACCGGGCTCCACGAGACCGCGCCGTGGAACGAGTTCAGCTTCGGCGTGTCCGATCGGGGCGCCTCGGTGCGCATCCCATGGCAGGTCGAGGTGGACAAGAAGGGCTACATCGAGGACCGCCGGCCCAACGCCAACTGCGACCCGTACGTGGTCACCCGCCTCATCGTGGACACCTGCTGCTCGGCGCTGGCGGGCTGACGCGGTCGGGACCGGGTGGGCTGACGTGCTGGGGGAACGGAGAGAGGGCGTGGCCGGGGAGCCCCTGCTCCGCGTCCGCAGCGCCTCTGCAGGCCCATGTAGCGTGCGAGCGGATCTGGGCGGGCGAGCCCACGGACGACGCTGAAGGGAGCGATCGTGGAAGAGCGAACCCCTGACGACGTGCTGCAGTTGATCAGCGACGAGGGCATCGAGATCGTCGACGTGCGATTCTGCGACCTGCCCGGGCTGATGCAGCACTTCTCCATGCCCGCCGGCCAGCTCACCGCCGACGTGTTCGACGAGGGCGTGGGCTTCGACGGCTCCTCGATCCGGGGGTTCCAGGAGATCCAGGAGTCGGACATGCTCCTGGTCCCCGACCCCAACACCGCGGTCATCGACCCGTTCACCCAACACAGGACCCTGGACATCAACTGCTACGTGAACGACCCGGTCACCGGCGAGTCCTACAGCCGCGACCCGCGCTACGTGGCGCGCAAGGCCGAGGAGTACCTCACCTCCACGGGCCTGGCCGACACCTGCTACGTGGGCCCCGAGGCCGAGTTCTTCGTCTTCGACGACGTCCGCTTCGACCAGAACGAGCACGAGGGCTACTACTTCGTCGAGTCGGTCGAGGCGGCGTGGAACACCGGGCGCGACGAGGGCCCCAACCTCGGGTACAAGCCCCGCTACAAGGAGGGCTACTTCCCGGTCCCGCCCATGGACCACTTCCAGAACCTGCGGTCGGAGATGATCCTCGTGCTGGAGAGCCTCGGCGTCGAGATCGAGATCCACCACCACGAGGTCGGCACCGCCGGCCAGGCCGAGATCGACATGCGGTTCGACAGCCTGCTGCGCATGGCCGACAAGCTCATGCTCTACAAGTACGTGGTGAAGAACGTGGCCCGGCAGGCGGGGAAGACGGCCACCTTCATGCCCAAGCCGGTGTTCCAGGACAACGGCTCGGGCATGCACACCCACCAGTCGCTGTGGAAGGCCGGCGAGCCGCTGTTCTACAGCGAGGCCGGGTACGCCGGGCTCAGCGACATGGGCCGCTGGTACATCGGCGGCCTGCTCACGCACGCCCCGGCGATACTCGCCTTCTCCAACCCCACGACCAACAGCTACAAGCGACTGGTGCCGGGCTACGAGGCGCCGGTCAACCTGGTGTACAGCCAGCGAAACCGGTCAGCCGCCGTCCGGATCCCGCTGTACAGCCAGAGCCCCAAGGCGAAGCGGCTCGAGTTCCGCTGCCCCGATCCGTCGTGCAACCCGTACCTGGCGTTCTCGGCGATGCTCATGGCGGGTCTCGACGGCATCCAGAACCGCATCGAGCCGCCCGACCCGGTGGACAAGGACCTCTACGACCTGCCGCCCGAGGAGCTGTCGAAGGTGCCGCAGGTGCCGGGGTCGCTCGAGGCCGTGCTCTCCGCCCTCGAGGAGGACCAGGCGTTCCTCAAGGCGGGCGGCGTGTTCACCGACGACCTGATCGAGACCTGGGTGACGTACAAGCGCGAGAACGAGGTCGACGCCCTGCGGCTGCGCCCACATCCGTGGGAGTTCGCCCTGTACTACGACCTGTAGTCGTCGACCCGCCCCGACGGCGGCGGCGAGGCGCCCGGGATCGTCAGTTGTGCGCTCTTGTCAGGCGCGACGCATCGGCATCATCGTCGACACCTCCCCGTCGGAGCGCAAGAAGTCGGCGACGAACTGCGCGATGAGTTCCGGCTTCTCGTACGGAACCAGGTGGGAGGCGCCCGGGACCACCGCGAGCTGGCCTGCGGGTAGCGATTCGTAGAGCGACAAGGTGTGCGAAGGAAGGATGGCGTCGTCGTCCCCGACGAGCACAAGCACAGGCACGGTGATGCGTCGCAGATCCTCGCTGGTCAAGGTCGGCTCCTTGCTCACCATTTCGACGCCCTTTGCGACGACCACGGGAAAATGCTCTGCCCCGTCCGGCGAGCGCTCGGCGTACGGTGCCAAGAGGTAGTCGACGAACTCCGAACCAGGTTCGTCGAGATCGTCGAATGCGCCGGGAACGACGCCGTCGACGTGATAGTTGGCGCTGATCAGGACGAGCGACCGGACCAGGTCGGGACGCGCCAGCGCGACCATCAAGGCGACGTTGCCGCCGTCGCTGAAACCGACAAGGTGCGCGGCCCCCGCCCCGAGGTGCTCCAGCACGGCGATCGTCTCCGTGGCCATGTCGCTGTAGTGAAACGGTGCGTCGGTATCAGCTGTCCGTCCGTGACCGCGGCGATCGAACGCCACCAGCCGATGGTTCTCGCGAAGCCCGGCGAACACGCCGAGCAACCCGTCGCAGTTCGTGAAGCCGGCGTGAAGAAGCACCACCGGCACGCCCTGACCCGTCACCTCGATCCACGTCGGGTGGCCGTTGATCTCCACGTACTCGCCCATGTGTCACCTCGCAGGCCGCGTCGCCTGGCGTCAGATCCGGACAGGAAGCGAGCGTACGGTCAGACGCCGAGACGTCAATAGGCCGCGCCGTGGGCGGCACCCGCAGGTGAGGCGGCCTCGGGGACGCCGTCGACGTAGGTGACCCGATTGGTGCGGACGGCGGCAACGGTGTCGCCGGGCACGATGAGGCCCACCAGGTTGAGCGGGTCGGTGGCGTTGACGGTGACGCGCTCGCCGCTCGTCGGCAGCTTGCGCACGTGGGCGAGCTGCTCGGCGGCCGCCGGCAACGCGTACTGCTCGCCGGAGAACCCGCTCACGAATCGCCCGCCCCGGATCAGCCCACGATCCTCGAGCCTCCGCAGCGCCCACTGCAGGTCGCGCCATGGCATCCGCAGCGAGTCGCGGAGTGCCAGGTCGCGGAACACCACGCCCCACCGGCTGAGGAGCTGCTCGGCGACCGTCTCGGCCAGCTCCTCCCGGTCGAGCCCGTCCAGGCCGGCGGGCTCCGATACCCCGTCTGTCGTGTCCACACCCGGCACCAGCGACCAGCGCCCGGCCGACGCTGCCGTCGCCCGCTCGTACCGGCCCAGCCGCGAGAACCGCTGGGGGCGGGGGCGGAACCCGGCACCGGCCCCGGGCCGTTGCCTGCCCGGCTGCGGGCGGCCCGACGGTTGGCGCCCGGCCACCCGGGCGCGGATGGCGCCGAAGCCGTCGGACATGATGAGCCCGCGCGCCACCCCGTCCCACAGTCCCCGCTCGATGTCCTCGGGCATGCGTCGCGTCGCCACCGCCAGGTCGCCGGCGAAGCACGCACCCCGCTCCCGGAGCACGTCGATGATCTCGGCGGTTGCGCCCGCGGTCGGCTCGACGGGCTGGGCGCCGGACCGGGCGGCGGAGAGCAGCCACCCGAGGTCGTCGCGCAACACCACGGCGATGGGCGTGGCCTTGGACGGCGCCGTGGCCGGTGCGTCCGGATCGTCGCGGCTGCGGGGTGTCAGCCGCAGCCATGCCACCTCGCCGTCGTGGCAGAGGTGATCGAGCCAGGCCGACTCGTAGCGACGCATGCGCCCCGCCAGCAGCTCCGGCTCCCAGGTGACGGCTGCGCTCTCGAAGCCCTGGAGCTGTTCGAGGACTGCAACCAGTCCCGCCTCGCCCGCCACCTGCGTGTCGGGGGCGACGTGCTGCCAACGGAGCAGGAAGCGCATGAAGTCGCGCGCCGTGGCCGGCTGGACGGACTGCCGCCGTGACCGCCGGGAATACGAGTGCATGCGGGCCAGCAGGCGCCGGGCCACCCACTCCGTGCCGACCGCATCGGGCCGGTAGTGGCCCTGGAGGGCGAACCCGTCGCGCTCCAGCACCGCCAGCCCCTGCGCCACCCAAATCGGGCGCAGGGAGGTCGTCTCCGCCAACGCCTCGACCGTGGTGATGCCGGCGATCTCGAGATGGCCCCGCACGGTCTGGGCGACGGCGGCGTCGTCGCCCCGGAGCGCACCCTCGGCGTGACCGCGAGCTTCGGCGGTGCACCACAGCTCGACACCGTCGCCGGCGATCGTGTGCCCACGGCCCCGGGCGGCGAGCTCGGACCACAACGGCCGCCAATCGTCGCGCGCCCGGACCGCGACCAGGGACGAGATGAGGTCGTGCAGGTCGTCGGCGGTCGTGGGCTCCGGCACGATCTCGGCATGCACCTGTTCGATCGCCTCGGGATCGAGGACCCCGATCGACCCCAGGTCGACGGACAGCCCCCGCCGCAGATGCACGGCGTTGGTGCGCCGGTTCTGGAACTCCTCGTCGTCGAGGAACGCATAGGGCCGGGCCGTGATGATCTCGTGCGCCAGCACCGATGGCTCGGTGGTGTCGACGCAATGGACCCGCACGTCGCCCGACTCGACGCGTTCGAGCAGGGCCCGCAGCCCGTCGACGTCGAGAGCCTCGTGGAGGGTGTCGTCGATCGTCTGACGCACGAGGACGTGGTCGGGGATCTCTATCGGGCCGGTGGCGTTGTCCTGGCAGGCCGCGGCCCCCGGGAACACGGCAGCCATGAGGTCGTCGGACTCCATGCGCTGGATGGGCGGCGGGTTGCGCTTGCCGTTGCGGAACCGCAGGACCATCAGCGACCGATTGAGGTTCCAGCGCCAGCGGGACAGGAACATCGGAGAGTCGAGGATGGCGTGTTCCAAGGTGTCGCGCAGCGTGCGGCTCGGCACGTAGCGGGGCACCTCGTCGAGGGGGAAGCTGTGGTGGGGCCCGAGCGACAACACGATGGCGTCGTCGGTGGCGGCGGCCTGGAGCTCGAAGTTGAAGGTGCGGCAGAACTTCTTGCGCAGCGCGAGCCCCAGCGCCCGGTTGATGCGCCCGCCATAGGGCGAGTGGACAACCAGTTGCATGCCCCCGGTGTCGTCGAAGAAGCGCTCGAACACGAGGCACTCCTGGCTCGGCATGGCACCGAGCACCGCCCGTCCCACGGCCAGGTAGTCGACGATCATCGTCGCGGCGTCGGGACCGACCCCCGCGACGTCGGCCAGCCAGTGGCGCGCCCCGTCGGGATCGCCCGCGGCGAGATACTCGTCGACCCGCCGGCGCAGCTCGGAGACCTCGTGCGACAGCTCGACCGTGCGGGCGGGAGCCTCACCGAGCCAGAACGGGATGGTGGGCGGCGTGTCGCCGGCGTCGCGCACGCGCACGACCCCGGGCTCGACCCGGCGGATCTGCCAGGAGTGGGTGCCGAGCAGGAAGATGTCGCCCGCCATCGACTCGACCGCCCAGTCCTCGTTGACCGTGCCGATGAACGTGTCGTCGGGCTCGGCTACGACCCGATAGTCGCCGGTCTCGGGGATGGCACCCCCCGACGTGGCGGCGGCGAGGCGGGCGTTGCGCCGGCCACGGAGCTCACCGTTGACCGTGTCGTGGTAGAGGTACGTGCCCCGCCGGCCGCGTCCCGTCTCGATGCCGGCGGCGACCAGGTCGACCACCTCGTCGAACTCGGCCCGGGTCAGGTCTGTGTAGGGAGCCGCCCGCCGCACCAGCGTGTACAGGTCGTCGGACCGCCACTCCTGCGCCGCCACCTCCGCCACGATCTGCTGGGCGGCGATGTCGAGGGGCTGGCGCGCCGGGCGGATGGCATCGAGCCGGCCGGCCCGTACCGCGGCCATCAGCGCGCTGCACTCGACCAGCTCGTCGCGGGTCAACGGGAACAGGCGTCCCTTGGGCGTGCCACCCCGGCTGTGGTTGGAGCGGCCGACCCGCTGGAGGAACGTGGCGATGCTGCGCGGCGAGCCCACCTGGCACACGAGCTCGACGGGGCCGATGTCGATGCCGAGCTCGAGCGACGCCGTGGCGACCAGGACCTTGAGGTCTCCCGCCCGCAGCCGGGTCTCCACCCGATAGCGCCGCTCCTTGGACAGGCTGCCGTGGTGGGCCGCGACCACATCGTCGCCCATCCGCTCGCCGAGCTGGTGTGCCAGCCGCTCGGCCAGCCGGCGGGTGTTGACGAACACCAGCGTGGTGCGGTGGTCGCCGACCAGCGTGGCGATCCGATCGACGACGTCGCCCATCTGCTCGGCGGACGCGACCGCCTCGAGCTCACCCTCCGGTAGCTCCAGCGCCAGATCGAGGTTGCGCAGGTGGCCGACATCGACCACCGCCGGCAGCGGCCGGTCGCCGACCAACAGCCGGCCAACGGTCTCGATCGGGCGTTGGGTGGCCGACAGCCCGATGCGCATCGGCCGGCGGTCGCAGAGGGCCTCGAGGCGCTCGAGCGTGAGGGCCAGGTGCGCACCCCGCTTGTCGCGGGCGACGGCGTGGATCTCGTCGACGATCACCGTGTCGACCGTGCGCAGGGCCTCGCGCCCCCGGGCGCTCGTGACCAGCAGGTAGAGCGACTCGGGCGTGGTGACGACGAAGCTGGGCGGCCGCCGCACCATGAGGCTGCGTTGGGAGCTGGTGGTGTCGCCGGTGCGCACCGCGACGCGGATGTCGGGCGCGTCCAGGCCCAGCTCGGCGGCGACGGCCGCGATCTCGTCGAGCGGGCGGTCGAGGTTCTCGGCGATGTCGACCGCGAGCGCCTTTAGTGGCGACACGTAGACGACCCTGGCGATGTCGGTGACGCGTTCCCCCGCCTCGTGCGCCCGATAGAGCGCGTTGATCGCCACCAGGAAGCCGGCGAGCGTCTTGCCCGAGCCGGTGGGGGCCGCGACCAGGGTGTCGACCCCCGACGCGATGAGCGGCCACCCCTGCGCCTGGGGCTCGGAGGGACCCTCGGGGAAGCGGCGCTCGAACCACGTGCGCACCGCCGGATGGAAGTCGGCGAGGCCGCGCGGCGCCGCCCTCGCCGCCGCCGGCCCGGCGGCCGTCGCCCCGCTGGTCATCTCCAACACCACGCCCCGATTCTGGCGCGTGGGTGTGACAATCAACGACGGCGGCCGTGAATTCCCTGGTCAGCCGTGATCAGCGGTGGTCAGCCGGCGTCGGCCAGCGTGCGATCCTCCACCACATCCAGGTTGTAGAAGGTCGGCGGGCCGTCGCTGAGCGCCATCATCTTCTTGGCGAACTCCTGGGTGACCGGCAGGTTGGAGTTCTCCATGGCCGACTCGTAGGAGTCGAAGAAGACGATCTGGAGGTAGCGACCCGACGCGTCGCGGTCCGCGCCGGTGATCACCCGGCTAGCCGCCGACCCGGTGCCCGCGGCCGCTTGCCACTCATCTTCGAGCTGCCGCATCTCGTCGAACTTCGACGTGCGGAAATCGATGATCTGCACGAAGGCCATGGCCTTGCCTCCTTCGTTATGGGGGGATTGCCGGAGGCTACGCCCTGTGTCGGACCGGGAGGGAGCGGCCCGCCAGGGCCGCGTCAGGCCGAGGCGAGCCGGACGCCGCCGAGGCGAGCCGCGGCGGGGTCCGCGATCCGGGAACCGGCTCGGTAGCGCGGACCGTCCAATCCGGCATGACGCGGAAGCTGCGTGGACCGGTGGGTTGGGTCGTGGCGGTGCTGCTCCTGGCGGTCGCCGCCACGGCGGGGTGCTCGGGCCGGGAAGACGGCGCCGCAACGGGTGCCGACTCCAGCGCCGACGCGGGTGGCGGTGTCGACGCATCCGGAGCGCCCGGGGTCGCGGACGCCGGCGACGGCGCCGACGAGGAGACTGCGGAGGGCGGCGGAGCCGACGAGGGGGCCGGGCCGCTGGCGGTCGACACGGTGGCGATCGCGCAGGCACGGGACGTCGTGCGCACGGGCACCATGCAGCTCACCGTCGACGATGTCGACGCCACACTCGTCGACGTGCGGCGCCTGGCCACCGACGCCGGGGGGTTCGTCGCCGACGAGCAGGTGCGGGCGCGCGACGCCGAGGTGGACGTGACGGTCCGAGTGCCCGCAGACCGGTTCGACGACGTGCGGGGGGCCATCGGTGAGCTCGGGGACGTGGCCGAACAGAACGTCGAGGCCCGGGACGTGACGGCCGAGGTCGTCGACGTCGAGAGCCGGATCGCCTCGCTGCGGGCCAGCGTGGTGCGGGTCCGCGGGCTGCTGTCGCAGTCCGGCGACGTCGCCCAGCTGGCGCTGGTGGAGGGCGAGTTGGCCCGGCGCGAGGCGGAGCTGGAGGCGCTGCTCGGGCAGCAGCGGGTGCTCCGCGACCAGGTGGACCTGGCGACGCTGACGGTCCACATGTCCGAGGACGAGGCACCCGCGCCCAGCGACGACACGCCCGGGTTCGCCGACGGCCTCCGCCGCGGCTGGGTCGCGGCGGTCGATGGCGGCCGGATCGCCCTCGCGGTGGCCGGCTTCGTCCTGCCGTTCGCCGTGCCGGTGGCGCTGGTCGCACTGGGCATTCGCCGCTGGCAACGCCGGCGACCGTCAGCGGCCACGGCCGACTGATCGCGCAGCTAGGCCAGCGCCGCCCGCAGCGCCTCCGCGGCCTCGTCGATGGCGGCCTTGCCCTCGGGGACGAGGTCGCCCATCGAGAAGAAGCCGTGGATCACGCAGTCGTAGCGGCTGGCCTTGGCGTCGACCCCCGCGGCCTGGAGCCTGGCGGCATAGGCCTCGCCCTCGTCGCGCAGGGGGTCGAACTCGGCCGTGATCACCAGCGCCGGCGGCACCCCTCGCACCGCCTCGTCGGGGGCGTGCAGTGGCGACATTCGGGGATCGCTCCAGTCCTCGCCGGAGCAGTAGTGACCACGGAACCAGATCATGTCGGCCTTGGTGAGGAAGTAGCCGTCGGCATTCTCGTCGACCGACGGATGCGAGAGATGCATCTCGGTCACGGGGTACACGAGCAGCTGGAACCGCAGTGGCGGGCCGGTGTCGCGCAGCTGCTGGGCGACCACGGCCGCCAGGTTGCCGCCCGCCGAGTCGCCGCCGACCGCCATCCGGGCGGGATCGACGCCCAGCTCGGCCGCGGTCGCGGGGTCGGCCGCCCAGCGCACCGCGGCCAGGCAGTCGTCGACCGCCGCCGGGAAGGGGTGCTCGGGCGCCAGCCGGTAGTCGACGGACACGACGGTCACGCCGCTGGCCGCGGCCAGGGCGCGGACCGTGGCGTCGTGGCTCTCGAGGTCGCCGATGACCCAGCCGCCGCCGTGGAAGTACACGAGCACCGGCCTCGGCCCAGGCTCACCGGTGGGCACGTAGACCCGGACCGGCACGTCACAGCCGAGCCCGGGACACGTCCGGTCGGCCACGGACGCCATCTCCGCCCGGCTGGCCATGGCGCTGAACTGGCCGTAGGCCTCCCGCACCTGCTGCGGCGTCTGATCCTCGATGGGTGGGTTGCCCAGGGCCTCCATCGCATCGAGGAGCACCCTTACCTCCGGCGTGACAGCCATCTCCCTCACTTCCCCTCGGCGGCTCGGACGGCCGGCGACGCCGAGATCTTCTCACGGCTTGCCGTAGAACAGGCGCTCGACAACCCGCCGCGCTCGCCGCGTCACCCGCCGGTACTCGTCGCGCAGCTGGGTTGCCGTGCTGTCGAGTGAGCGGGCCAGGTGCGACAGGTCACCCGGCCGCTGGGGCAGCGCGTCCACCGCCGACGGCGCGGAGCCGACGAGCCACCACCGGTTCCGCGTGCGCTCACAGAAGCGGTAGGCGGCCCGGAGCACCTCGGCGTCGTCGTCGCCCACCACACCGGCCGACGACAGCAGTTCGAGCGCACCCATGGTCGACGGGGCCCGGATGCCGGCCCGCATCTGCAGCAGCTGGACGGTGAACTCCACGTCAGACAGCGATCCCCTCCCCAGCTTGAGGTGGAACTCCGGATCCTCGCCCGGGGGGATGCGTTCGCGCTCGATGCGCGCCTTCATGCGCCGCACCTCACGTTCGTCCTCGCCGCTGAACGCACGCCCCCACACGACCCGGTCCAACAGGTCCAGGAAGCGCGCGCCGAGCTCCGGGTCGCCGGCCACCGGCCGGGCCCGGGCCATTGCCTGTCGCTCCCAGGTCAGCGCCCAGCGGTCGTAGTAGGTGGCGTAGCCCTCGATCGTGCGGGACAGGGCGCCCTGACGGCCCTCGGGACGCAGGTCGGCGTCGACGTCGTAGATTCGCTGCGCCGGGGTGGGGCCGGCCAGGAATCGCATCAGCCCGGCGGCCACCCTGAGCCCCTCCTCGTGGTCGTCCGGCGTCGTGCCCTCGTGGACGAAGAGCACGTCCAGGTCGCTGGCGTACGACAGCTCGCCGCCGGCGAACCGGCCCAGCGCCACCACCGCGACCGCGACCCGGGGTTCCAGCGACGCCAGGGCCGCGCCGACGCTCGCCTCCGCCAGGGCACCAAGGTCCGCCCCCACCGTCACCACGTCCGCCGCACCGAACACATCGCGGGCCGCCACACCCAGCAGGTGGCGGCCCCGCCAGCGCCGCAGCGCCTGCTGACGGTCCTGGACGTCGGTGCGCCAGTCCAGCGCCCGTTCGGCAGAGTCCGCCAGGCCGGCACGGTCGAGCGTCTGCAGCAGGTCGACGTCCGCCAGCCGCACGATCAGGTCGGGGTTGGCGGCGAGGATGTCGCCGAGGAGCCCGCTGGTCCCGAGGAGCTGACACAGCCGGCGGGCCACCTCCGGGCTGTCGCGAAACGCGTTGGCGAGCTCCATGGTGCGCTGCTCGCCCGACGCCAGCTTGCGCAGGCCCAGTAGGCCGAGGTCGGGGTCCGGCGACGTCGACAGCCAATCCAGCACCAGCGGCAGGAGCTGCTGCATCATGCGCGACGACCGGGTGAGCCCCCGGGTCAGCTCGCGCACCGCGGCCCGCGTGCGGTCGGCGTCGGCGAATCCGAAGCTGGCGAGCGCGCTGGCGGCCGCATCCGGGGACATGCGCCCGGCGCCGGCGAGCGCGTCCAGCAACGGCCGGAAGTAGAGCCGCTCGTGGATCCGCCGGACGACGTTGCGCTGCCGGGCGAGATCCTGGTCGAACGCGTCGGTGGCGCCCGACTCCGGCGTGCCCCGGTAGTCGAGCACGCGGGCGATGCGGCGGCGGTGGTCGCGATCCGAGGGAAGTGTGTGCGTCTGTTGCTCTTCCTCGATCTGGAGCGCGTGCTCGACCCGGCGGAGGAAGCGATAGGCGCCGGCCAGCCCATCGGCGTCGTCAGGGGCGACGTAGCCCGCGGCGCGCATCTCGGCGAGGGCCGTCAGCGTCGTCGGTGAGCGCAGGTCGGGATCGGCACGCCCGTGCACGAGCTGGAGCACCTGCACGGCGAACTCGATGTCGCGGATGCCGCCCGGTGCCCGCTTGACCTCGCGTTCGGCCACGCCGCGGCGCACCACGTCGGCCTCGGCCCGCTCCTTGAGGATCCGCAGCGAGCGCAGGTCGTCGGCCGTGAAGCGTCGGTCCCAGAGGGCGTGGGACGCCGCCGCCGCCCACCCGCGTCCGACGTCCGGATCGCCGGCGACGGGTGCCGCCTTGAGCAGCGCCTGGAACTCCCAGGGCTGCGCCCAGCGGTCCCAGTAGGCGACGTATCCGTCGACCGATCGGGTGAGCGCGCCGTCGCGTCCCTCGGGGCGGAGGTTGGCGTCCACGCGGAAGCACCGTCGGGCGACGTCCAGGACCTTTCGAGCCTGGCGGGCGTCGCCCTCGACGAACAGCACGTCGACATCGCTCGCGTAGTTGAGCTCGCGGCCACCGAGCTTGCCCATGCCGATCACCGTCAGGCCGTCGCCGGCCCCGGCGATGCGGACCGCAGCCCGGAGGATGGCAGCAGCGAGCTCGGCGAGGGCGGCCGTCGTGGTCTCCAGGTCGTCGAGGCCGAGCAGGTCGCGGGCCATGATGCGGAGCTGCTCGAGGCGCTTCCAGCGGACCAGGTCGTCGACGTCGACATCGGTGCCGTCGGGCACGGCCGTGTCCAGGCCGGCGAGGACGGCGAGGGCGCCCGGATCGGTGTGGATGAGCCGGGCGGCGCTCCGGCTCGCGGCCACGGTGGTCACGAACGCCCGGGCGAGCTCGGGATCGGAGGCCAGCGCCTTGCTCACCGATCCGTCCACGCGATCGAGGGCCGAGCGAACGGCCAGCGGGTCGGCGCTGCGCTCGATCAGCTCGGGTAGCCCGGCGGCGTCCACGCGATCCACGCCCCGAGTCTGCACCCCGGCCCCGTACCCTTGATGCCGTGACGCGGCTGCGATTGGCGCTGTGCCAGATCAATACGACGGTCGGCGATCTCGAGGGCAACACCGAGCGGATCATCGCCACCCTCGCCGACGCCGAGGCGCAGGGCTGCGACCTGGCGGTGTTCCCCGAGCTCGCACTGACGGGGTATCCACCGGAGGATCTGCTGCTGAAGCCGGGGTTCATCACCGACAACCGCGCTGCGCTGGATCGGGTGGCCGGGGCGAGCGGGAACTGCGCAGCGGTGCTCGGTTTCGTGGACGCCGACCGTGACCTCTACAACGCAGCCGCCGTCTGCGCGTACGGGGAGGTGCGGGCCGTCTACCGCAAGTGCCTGCTGCCCAACTACGCGGTGTTCGACGAGCAGCGCTACTTCACGCCCGACTGCGGCACGTCCACGCTGGTGCTCGTGGGGGGCGTCCGCATGGGCGTCTCGGTCTGCGAGGACGCGTTCAGCCCCACGGGTCCCATCGCGATGCTGGCCGCCGGGGGCGCAGAGCTGGTGGTGAACATCAACGCCTCGCCGTACTACGCCAACCGGCTGACCGAACGCGAGCGGCTGCTGGCGACCCGGGCCGCCGACGCCTCGTGTGCGCTCGTCTACGTCAACCAGGTCGGTGGCCAGGACGAGCTCGTCTTCGACGGCGCCTCGATGGTGTTCGACCCCGACGGCGGGCTCCTGGCCCGCGCCCCGCAGTTCCGGGAGCTGAGCCTGGTCTGCGACGTCGAGGTGCTGCCGGTGTTCCGCAAGCGGCTCCTCGACCCCCGGGGTCGGGCGAGGCGCGAGCCGCTGCCGGTCATCGAGATCTCCTCGTCTCCCCGGGTCACCGACCCGGCCGACACGCGCCGTGCGTCCGTCGCCGAGGTCATGCCGCCGGTGCGCGAGGTCTACGAGGCGCTGGCACTCGGGACCGGTGACTACGTGCGGAAGAACGGGTTCACCGACGTCGCGATCGGCCTGTCCGGCGGCATCGACTCGTCGCTGGTGGCGCTCATCGCCGCCGACACCCTGGGGCCCGAACACGTCCACGGGGTGCTGATGCCGTCGCGCTACTCGTCCGACCATTCGCTCACGGATGCGGAGAAGCTGTGCGCCGAGCTGGGCATCGAATCGCGGGTGATCCCGATCGAGCCCGCCCACGCAGCCTTCCTCGACATGCTCGCCGCCAGCTTCACCGGCCTGGAGCCCGACATCACCGAGGAGAACATCCAGTCGAGGATCCGCGGGACGCTCCTCATGGCGCTGTCCAACAAGTTCGGCTGGCTGGTGCTCACCACCGGCAACAAGAGCGAGCTGGCCGTCGGCTACTCGACCCTCTACGGCGACACCGCCGGTGGCTACGCGGTGATCAAGGACGTGCCCAAGACGCTGGTCTACGAGCTGGCCCGCGACCGCAACGCCCGGGCCGGGCGTCCGCTGGTACCAGAGAACGTGCTCACCAAGCCGCCCTCGGCCGAGTTGCGCCCCGACCAGCGGGACGACCAGTCGCTGCCGCCCTACGACGTGCTCGATCCCATCCTCCAGGCCTACGTCGAGGACGACCGGACCCGGGCCGAGCTCGTGGCGATGGGCTTCGAACCCGCACTGGTCGAGCGCATCACCCGGCTCGTCGACCTGTCGGAGTACAAGCGTCGCCAGTCGCCTCCGGGCCCACGCGTCACGACCAAGGCGTTCGGCAAGGACCGGCGCCTGCCGATCACCAACCGCTATCGCGGCTGAGGGCGACCGGCACGCGTCGCCCTGGCCGCACGGCCCGCAGTGCCGACCGTCACTGGTACGACACGAACAGCGGCCGCGGTTCGATGGCCATGGTCTCGGCTGGGCTGAACGTCGGGGTGTCCTCGTCGATGAAGTTCTTCCAGCCCCACCACACGTTCGGCGGTGGGCCGATGTGCATCAGGCTCCAGGTCTCGAACTTGGCGCCGGGCGAACCGAAGCCGTCGGCGTGGATCAGGACCGCCAGCTCGTCTCGGGTGGTGTCCACCGTCTGGCGGTCGCTGATCATCTCCGGCTGGAACTGGTGCAACATCAGCAGCTTCTGCGGCAGCTTGTGGGCCCGGGTGAGGTCGGCCAGCCAGGTGACGACGGTGTTGACCTCGCCGGCGGTCACGGAGCCGATCTGGGACAGGTGCCGCTGGTCCGGGCCCAGTCGCCACTCGGGGTCGAGGGCCAGCCCGACGTACGGCCGTGCCAGCAGTTCCTCGTAGCGCTTGGCCTGCGTCAGGAAGTCGGCGCGGCCCGGCTGCAGGTCGAGCACGACATAGACCCCCGCCTGCCCCGCCGCATCGACCCACGGCCGCAACAGGTCGAGCGGGGCCTCGTACGAGTAGTTGCCGTCTGGCCCGGGACCGCC
>DATFVX010000016.1:0-4658 GCA_035259985.1 Acidimicrobiales bacterium
GTCGATGCCCTCCTGCTCCGAGCCCGCCATGGGGTGCCCGCCCACGAACCGGGGGTCGGCCACGGCGTCGACGATCGACGCCTTCACCGAGCCGACGTCGGTCACGAGCCCGGGCCCGGCGGCGAGCGCGCGGCGCGCCTCGTCGGCGATCGTCCGCACCGGCGTGGCCACGAACGTCACTGCCGCCGCCGCGTCGTCGCCGACCGCGTCGAGGGCACCCAACTCCAGCGCCCGCTTGGCCCGGTCGTCGTCGAGGTCCCGGCCGGTCACGTGCCAGCCGGCCTGGCGCAGCCGCAGGCCGATCGAGCCGCCGACCAGGCCCGTGCCGATCACGACCGCGCGCCCCGGCTCAGGAGGGCGTCCAAGCACCGTGGCGCCCGGGCTGACGGGACACTAGTCGGGCAGGTCGTCGCGCAGGTTGCGCGCGCCCTCGAGGTAGACGTGGTGGAGCTGGTCGCGGGGCACGTCCGAGTTGAAGTGGATCATGACCCGGATGCAGCGCGGCGTCCCGCCCTCGATGTCGAGCTCCCGGGCGCAGATGAGGGGCACGTCCCCCAGCCCGAACTTGCGGGCGGCCTCGGCCGGGAAGGCGCAGCGGATGTCGCCGGTGGCGGTGAACAGCACGCTGATCAGGTCGTCGTGGTGGATGCCGTTCCGCTCGAACAACGCCTCCAGCAGCGTGATCACCCGTTCGAACAGGTGGTCCTTGTCGTCGACGTCGACGGTGGTGGCGCCCCGCAGGGCTCGTACGGCGGTTGGCATGGTGGATCGAGCCTACTGGCGTCCCCTGCGCTCCCCCGAGCCGGGCGAGGCCGCCGCCCTTTCGAGGGCACGGACCTCGCCGGGTTCCAGCGCCCGCCACTCCCCCGGCGCCAGCCGTCGGTCGGAGATCGGGCCGATGCGCACCCGCACCAGGCGGCGCACCGGAAGCCCCACGGCGTCGCACATCCGCCGGACCTGCCGCTTGCGGCCCTCATGGATCGTGATCCGCAGGAGCCCGTCGCCGACGAGCGACACCTTCGCCGCTGCGGTGGGGCCGTCCTCCAGCTCGACGCCCTCGCGCAGGCGCCGCAGCGCGCCCCGGGTCGGCCGCCCCTCGACATCGGCGAGGTACTCCTTGTCGACCCCGAACGACGGATGCGTCAGCCGGTGAGCCAGCTCGCCGTCGTTGGTGAGCAGCAGCAGTCCCTCGGTGTCGGCGTCGAGCCGGCCCACGGGGAACACACGCGGCTCGGCCGGGACCAGCCCCACCACGGTCGCGCGCCCCTGGGGATCGGAGGCCGTCGTGACCACTCCCGCGGGCTTGTTGAGCAGGTAGTGGACCAGGCCGGGCCGGATCCCCACGACGGCGCCGTCGACCTCGATGCGGTCGGTCTCCGGGTCGGCACGATCGCCCAGGGCCGCAACCTCGCCGTTGACGCGCACCCGGCCCTCGGCGATCAGCGCCTCCGAGGCGCGGCGGCTGCCGAATCCGGCCCGGGCCAGGATCTTCTGCAGCCGTTCCTCGTCAGGACCCGTCACCGGGCGGGGCGGCCTCCGTGTCCGCGCCGTCGAGCTGCGCCAACGAGTCGCTCAAGGGCTCGGCGGTCGGACGGAGCCCGTGCTCGAGCTGCTCCACCACGTCGGCCCCGGGGACGAAGTCGCCGATGGGGGGCAGCGCGTCGAGGCCGTCGAGCCCCAGCTGCTCGAGGAACGCCTGGGTGGTCCCGAAGAGCGCGGGCTGACCGGGGCCGGGATCGCGGCCGAGCTCGGCGATGTAGCCGCGGTGCTGCAGCGTGCGCATGACGCCGTCGACGTTCACGCCCCGGATCGAGGCCACCTGTGCCCGGGAGATCGGCTGCTTGTAGGCCACGATGGCCAGGGTCTCGAGGGCGGCGGCGGAGAGCTTGGCGTGCTGGCCCTCGAGCACGAAGCGCTCGATGTACGCGGCCTGGTCGGGGTGGGTCTGGTAGCGCCAGCCGCCGGCGACCCGGACCAGCTGGAACCCTCGGCCCTCCTCCTCGTACTCGGCGGCCAGCTCGACGCACAGCCCCTCGACGATCGCAGGCCGCAGCTCGAGCAGCTGTCCCAGCAGCCCCGTCTCGATCGGCTGCTCGGTCACGAGGACGATCGCCTCGATGGCCCGGCGGGCCTCGGCCCGCACGTCGTCGCCCAACCGATCCGGGGAGTTTGCCATCGGCGCGGTCACCCGTCGTAGGTGTCGACGGTCGACAGGTCCTCGACGCTCCCGACCCCGCCCAGCTCCCGCGCCCCGTCCTCGCCGAGCCAGACGATGCCGATGTCGCCGAACGTGCGGGGCTGGTCGAGGTCCACGAGGCCCTTCTTGAACAGCTCGAGCACCGCCAGGAACCGCACCACGATGTGCAAGCGCTCGGCCAGGTGGCTGGTGAGGTCGCGGAAGGTGGTGCGGCCGAGGCGGGGCAGCTCCTGGACCAGTTCGGTGATGGCGTCGGTCACCGAGATCCGGATTGGCGCGACGTGCTCGAGGTCGATGCGCGGCGCCGGCTTGGGGACCGTGGCCCGGAGGAAGGCGCCGCGGACGTCCTCGGCGTCGATCCCCTCCAGCAGGTCGGGCATGAGGCCCACGTAGCGCTCGTCGACGCCGACCACGCGGGCCTGGCTGCGGCCCGCCTCACGCGCCAGCACCTGGAGGGCGATGGCGGCCTCCTTGAACGTCTTGCATTCGACCAGCCGGTGCAGCAGCAGGTCGCGCTCCTCCCAGACCGCCAACTCCTCGTCGAGGTCGAGGTCGTCGCCGACGGGAAGGAGGCGCCGGCTCTTGAGCTCGACCAGCGTGGCCGCGATCAGCAGGAACTCGCTCGCCACCTCGAGCTCCAGCGTCTCCATGTGCTCGAGCTCGCGCAGATAGCCGTCGACGATGGTCGCCAGGCTCACCTCGTAGAGGTCGACCTGCTCCTGCAGGATCAGGTGGAGCAGCAGGTCGAAGGGCCCCTCGAAGACGGGTGTCTGCACCTCGTAGGGCATCTTCAGATGATAATCACAAGGCTGTGGTTCCCCAGTGATCCGTCCCCGTGATCGGTCCGGGAACGCGTGGAAGCCGGCCAGCGCCCACGTTCTAGCATCTCCGGCCCGACCCCCACCCTCCAGCCCGACCCCGACCACCGCCCCTAGCGGCGTCGGCCTGGCGGCCGACTCGTGGCCCCTGATGGCGTCGGTCTGCGACCGACCTAGTCTTCTCGAATGGCCCGCGTGTTCTCCGGCATCCAGCCCACCGGCGAGTTCCACCTGGGCAACTACCTGGGCGCCATCCGGCGCTGGGCGCAGGCCCAGCACGAGGACGACGCGATCCACTGCGTCGTCGACCTGCACGCCCTCACCGTGCCTCAGGACCCCTCCGAGCTGCGGGCCAAGACGATCGAGGCCACGCAGGTGCTGGTGGCCGCGGGCCTCGATCCCGAGGTGACCACACTCTTCGTCCAGAGCCAGGTGTCCGAGCACGCCGAGCTCGCCTGGGTCATGGAGTGCACGGCGGCGTTCGGCGAGCTGCGGCGGATGACGCAGTTCAAGGACAAGGCCGACCGGGCCGACTTTGTGTCCGCGGGCCTGTTCTCGTACCCGGCCCTGCAGGCGGGCGACATCCTGCTGTACGACACCGACAAGGTCCCGGTCGGCGACGACCAGCGCCAGCACCTGGAGCTGGCCCGCGACCTGGCCGTCCGGTTCAACAGCCGATACGGCGACACCTTCGTGGTGCCCTCGCATGTGATTCCCCCGGTGGGCGCCCGCATCATGGACCTCCAGAACCCCGAGCGGAAGATGTCCAAGTCGCAGGACTCACCGCAGGGCACGGTCCTCGTCCTGGACGACCCCGACTCGATCGACCGCAAGTTCCGCCGAGCCGTCACCGACAGCGAGGCCAAGGTCCGCTACGACCCGGTGTCGAAGCCGGGCGTCTCGAACCTGCTCACGATCCTCGCCGCCGCGACCGGCGGAGACCCCGAGACCCTGGCCGACAACTACACCCAGTACGGCCCCCTCAAGGCCGACGCCGCCGAAGCGGTCATCGCCCTGTTGCGCCCCCTACAAGCCAACTTCGCCGACCTGGAAGCCCAACCAGGCGAAGCCGAGCGCATCCTCCGCCAGGGCGCCGACAAGGCCCGCGTGACCGCCAGGGCCACGATGGCCCGCGTCCGCGAACACCTGGGCCTCCCCGCCATCTGACGCTCCCCTCCCCTGCACCTGCCCCCTGGCCCTCGCGCGCCCCGGTATATCCGACACTGACCTAGACGTTGTGTATCTGTGATGGTACGGTCCGCGAGGTTCTGGGGGTTCAGATATGCCAAAAAGGAACGTAACGCTCTATACCACCCAACCGCCTCGCGCCAAAATCGTCACGAAAGTGCACCAAAGCCTCCTGGCGAGCGCAGGCGCGTTGGCACTGCTCGTCGCTGTCGCATGCGGTGGCGGATCCGACGACGCAGACGACCCGCCGACCACGACGGCTGATGACACCAGCACAACCGTCGAGCAGACCACGACGACGCTGAGCACCGAGGAGGCGGTGCGCTCGGCCTACGAAGGATTCGTCTCGATGCTCCAGCGCATCACGACCACAACCGTGGATCCGAACGACGCCGAGCTCTCGACACGCATGGTCGACCCAGGGTTGAGCGACGTACGCACCAACCTCTCCACCT
>DATFVX010000017.1:0-4879 GCA_035259985.1 Acidimicrobiales bacterium
CAGGCTGCTCTGGGGTGCGGAGAACCCGTTGGCGTCGACACCGACGATGTCGTTGTCCCAGTCCACCAGCGGCCCACCCGGCGGGTTGTCATCATCGACGTTGCCGTCGAGCTCGAACGCCTCGTCGTGCACCGCGGAGGCGGTCCCGGGGACCGCCACGAGAATTCCAAATATGCCAAGCAGGAGAGCCACGGCCATCCCGCCACGCCCACGCAGGGCCCTACGTAGCTTCATTGTTGGCGTCCTTTCCATCGTTTCTCCGCGTGCGGTCTCACGCCACACGTCGGTGCGGGTCGCGCGTTTCGTGCGGACGACAGCTCATCGAGGCCGCCGGCTGCGCCCGCCGTGTCGGCAGCGTCAAGTCGGGCTAGATGTCCCCGTAGGCACACCCGATGCCTCCTCGCCGTGGGGGCCACGGCCCCACCCGTCCGCGGCGTCGGGTCCGCCCTTCGCTCGCCACGTCGCTCCGCCGCAGCACATGTCTACTTCGCGGTCCTTAACGGCGGCTGAAACGGCCCCACTTGGGGATCAGCACCGCGACGCCCGTTGTCGGCCGGCGATCGGACGGGCCCTGGACCTCAGCCGCCGTCCAGGTAGGCGAGCACGGCGAGGACCCGCCGGTGGTCGTCGGTCGCGGGCGGGAGGCCGAGCTTGGCGAAGATGTTCGACACGTGCTTCTCCACCGCACCGTCGCTCACCACCAGCCGGCGCGCGATCCCGGGGTTGGAGCGGCCTTCGGCCATGAGGCCGAGCACCTCGCGCTCGCGAGGCGTGAGGTCGTCGATCGGGCGCCGGTGCCGGCGTACCAGTAGCTGGGCCACGACCTCCGGATCGAGGGCGGTCCCGCCGGCGGCCACTCGCCGGACGGCGTCGACGAACTCCCCGATGTCCGCGACGCGGTCCTTGAGCAGGTAGCCCAGGCCGCCGGCATCATCGGTGAGCAGCTCCGAGGCATACCGCTCTTCCACGTACTGCGAGAGCACCAGCACCGGCGAGCCCGGCCAGCGGCGTCGCAGCTCGGCCGCAGCACGCACCCCCTCGTCCGTGTAGCTGGGCGGCATGCGCACGTCCACGATGCAGAGGTCGGGCCTGTGATGCCCGAAGGCGACGAGCAGCTCGTCGGGACCATCCACCGCCGCCGACACTTCGATGCCCTCGTCGGCAAGTAGGCGGCCGAGGCCCTCCCGAAGCAGCACCGAGTCCTCGGCGATGATGACGCGCACCCCGCGATGTTCACACGAACGGCAGCTCCACACGGACGGTCGTGGGCCCGCCGACCGGACTGTGAACGGTGAGAGTGCCGTCCAGCGACTGCGCCCGCTCCCCGAGCCCGGCGAGGCCGGTGCCGAGGCCCGGGTCGGCGCCCCCGACGCCGTCGTCCGACACCTCGAGCTCCAGTCGGTCGCCCGATCGGCGCGCCTCGAGCCGCGTGCGGGTCGCCCCGCTGTGGCGCGCGACGTTCGTCAGCAGCTCGGCAAGGACGAAGTATGCGACGGCCTCGACCCGCGGCGACGGACGCTCCGGGAGCTCCACGTCGAGTGTGACGGGCACGGCCGACCGTGCCGCCAGCGACGAGAGGGCGGCGTCGAGCCCGCGATCCGTCAGGACCGAGGGATGGATGCCTCGGGCGAGGTCGCGCAGCTCGGCGAGGGCGCGCTTGGCCTCCTCGTGAGCCTCGGCCACCAGTTCGGCCGCCTCGGTGCGGTCGCCCTGGCGCTCGAGCCGCTCGCGTGCGCGGCCGAGGTCCATGGCCAGAGCCACCAGCCGCGCCTGGGCGCCGTCGTGCAGGTCACGCTCGATCCGAACCCGCTCGGTCGAGGCGGCGTCAACGGAGCGCGCCCGGCTGTCGACCAAACGATCCACCTCGTGCGCGAGCTCCTGTTCGCGCGACCGACCGAGCAGCACCCGCACCATGGCCTCGCGGAGCAAGGCGAACGCCCGCATGATCCAGGGGGCAAGCAGCAACGCCACGATGCCGAAGGCGACGTTGGCGCCGACCTCGCGGGCCGAGAGGCCCGGCCCACGCGCCCATAGCCAGGCGTTGTCGGGTCCGCCCTCCATGGTCAGCGGGCCCCAGATCGCGAACGTGATCCCGCCGAACGCCGTCCACCAGGCGAGCACGGCGGCGAAGAAGCTGGCCACGCCCACGGGAAGGCTGAGGAGGAGATAGGCCAGTTCCTTCCACGTGACCGGGTCGACGAGACGGGCCCACAGGTGGGCCCAGGGCCCGGCACCGTTGGGCCGGCGCCGGAGCGGCGGATTGGTGCGGACACCCAGGAGCGCGCTCGCCAGCTCGCGCTCGGCGCTCGCGGCCGCCTGCGCCAACACGAAGG
The DNA here is from genome assembly GCA_035259985.1 of Acidimicrobiales bacterium. Classification (GTDB taxonomy): domain Bacteria; phylum Actinomycetota; class Acidimicrobiia; order Acidimicrobiales; family VFJN01; genus DASQUK01. Next base: position 2,334 of record DATFVX010000017.1, read on the forward strand.
CAATGAACAACACGATCAGCCCGGTCAGGGCCAGGGGTATCAGCGCGACGCCCAGCACGAGCATGGGGAGGAACACGACGAACCACAGCAGGCCCAGGGGAAACGCCAGCAGGTTGTAGGCGGTCTCCCGCCAGGTGCGGAAGCGGAAGGGCTCGGTGATCAGCCGGGCCGGCCCCCGGGGCTCGGGGTCTGCACGCTCCTCCACGGCGGGCTGGGGCAACATGCGACCAACGCTACGAACCCCGCCGGCGGCGGCCCATCCGACGTCCCGGCGTCTGGTCGGTGGGGAAATCCCCACCGACCACCGGCCTGGGCGCCGTCCGGTAGCCTTGCCTCGATGCCCGACCAGACGCTGCTGTCCAGCCTGCGAGAGCAACTCGAGAGCGAGCGCGCCCGGCTTCGAGAGCAGATCTCCGCACTCGACAGTGGCGGAGGAACATTGTCGTATGACGAGAACTTCGCCGACTCCGGTCAGGTCGCCGCCGAGCTCGGCGAGAACATGGCGCTCCTCAACCAGCTCAACGAGCAGCTCGACGAGGTGGAGCGCGCCCTCGCCAAGTTCGACCAGGGCAGGTATGGGCTGTGCGAGCGCTGCGGCGAGCAGATCGCCGAGGCCCGGCTGGAGGCGATCCCGGCAACACGTTTCTGCGTCAACCACGCGTAAGGATCCGGCGTGTGACTCACGTCTGCTTGTCCTCGGCGGCTACGCCGCCGAGAGCGAAGTCCTTTCCTCCGCTCTTGGCGCCTTCGGCGCCGGGCCGCTCGGGCCACGGCCTCGCCTTTCGGCTCGGCCTCTGAGTGCAAGGCATCTATCTCGGCCACCTGGTTCGCCGGTTCTTCGGGTCGCTTAGCCCGACCGGCCCGTCAGCGGCCGACGAGGCGTGGGCGCTGGATCGGATGACGCCGGGCGAGGCCGGCCTGTGGCGGCGGATGAGCGCGCCGGACCGCCGGCACGCGGTCGCCGTCGCCCGTCGCGTCGATGCGGCCCTGGGCCCGGCGGCGAGCCGCCCGGTCGTGGCGGCGGCGCTCCTCCATGACGTCGGCAAGGTAGAGAGCGGCCTCGGACCGTTCCGGCGCGCAATCGCCACCATCGCCGGCATGGCCGGCGGGCGCGATGCGGCCCAGCGCTGGCGGGCCCGGCGGGGCGCGGTCGGCCGGGTCGGCCGCTACCTGTGCCACGACGAAATCGGCGCCGACCTTCTGGTGGCCGCCGGCAGCGACGCCGTGACGGTCGCGTGGGCGCGCGAGCACCACCTGCCGGCCGAACGCTGGACCGTGGGCGTGGAGGTCGGGTCGGCGCTCAAGGCGGCCGACGACGACTGATCCGGGTAGTACGCGGCGGTCCGTTCGGGGGGTGATACTGGAACTCCGCTCCGTCCCGGTCGGTGCGGGTTCATGGAAGGGGGGGTGATGGACGGCAGATGGCTGGCGGTCGGTGGTGCCGCCCTGTTCCTGGGTGGATGCATGACCGGCATGCGATCAGAGTCGTCGGGGGCGGAGTACTGCGTGGTCGTCCCCGAGACCGCCGCGGCCCACCCGGGGTTCACGCCAGGCGAGTTCGTCGAGCGGCCCGAGGGTGGCTGCCTCGACGGTGAGCACGAGGTGTGCGGCGAGTTCCAGGGCAGCGACGAGTCGCAGGAGTTCGTGTCCGACGGTTGCCCCTGAACGAGGCGCGGCGAGGGTCAGAGCGGCGGGAGGCCCAGGCGCTCGCGCACCAGCGCCATCTTGGGGCCCGCCATGGCCCGGGCCTTGGTCGCACCCGTGGCCAGGATGCGCTGCGTCTCGGCCGGGTCCGCCGCCAGCTCCGCGAACCGCTTCTGCAGCGGCCGCAGCAGCTCGACCACGGCCTCGGCGGCGTCGGCCTTGAGGGGGCCGTACTGGGAGTAGTTGCCCGCCAGTGCCTCGGGCCGGTCGTCGGTCGCGGCCGCCAGGATCGACAGGAGGTTGGCGACACCGGGCCTCTCCTCGGGGTCGTAGCGGACGTCGGTCTCGCTGTCGGTGACCGCCCGACGGAACTTGCGGCGGATGACGTCGGGCTCGTCCAGGACCAGCACCGTGCCCAGCGGCGAGTCGACGGACTTGGACATCTTGCGGCCCGGGTGCTGCAGGTCGAGCACCCGGGCCGCCACCGGAGGGATGGCGTGTTCGGGCACCACGAACGTCTCGCCGTAGCGGCTGTTGAACCGGATGGCCAGGTCGCGGGCGAGTTCCAGGTGCTGGCGCTGGTCGTCGCCCACCGGCACCTTCTCCGTGTCGTAGAGGAGGATGTCCGCGGCCTGGAGAACCGGGTAGTCGAAGAGCGCCGCGGAGACGGCTTCGTCCTGACTGCCGGCTTTGTCCTTGAACTGCGTCATGCGCCGCAGCTCGCCGAACTGCGTCACGGAGTTCAGGAGCCAGCAAAGTTCCGCGTGCTCGACGACGTCGGATTGGAGGAACAAGATCGACTGCTCGGGATCGATTCCGGCTGCCAGGAGGGTGTTGGCCATGGTGATCGTGTTGGCGACGAGCGAGTCCCGGGTCGTGGGCAAGGTCAGGGCGTGCAGGTT
>DATFVX010000018.1:0-4516 GCA_035259985.1 Acidimicrobiales bacterium
TCGAGGCCGGGCGGCTGATGGCCGAGCGCGGCCGGCTGCCCGACGTGCTGCACACCTCGGTCCAGGTCCGGGCCATCCGCACGGCCGAGCTGGCGCTGCGCGAGATGGGCCGGTCGTGGATCCCGGTGCGCCGCCACTGGCGGCTCAACGAGCGCCACTACGGCGACCTCCAGGGCTTCAACAAGGCGGAGACCGCCAAGCGCTTCGGGCTCGACCAGGTCAAGGTGTGGCGGCGGGCCTATGACGTCCCACCGCCGCCCATGCCCCGCGACGACCCGCGCAACGTGCGCCACGACCCGCGCTATGCGGGGCTGCCACCGGAGATCGTCCCCGACACCGAATGCCTGGCCGACGTGGTCGAACGCATGCTGCCGTACTGGTACGACGGCATCGTGCCCGACCTGGCCCCGGGCCGGGTCGTCCTGGTGTCGGCGCACGGCAACAGCCTGCGGGCGCTGGTCAAGCACCTGAGCCACATCTCGGACGAGGACATCACCGAGCTCAACATCCCCACGGGCGAACCGTTCGTGTACGAGCTGGGCGACGACGGCTGGCCGGTGGACGACACGCCGGTCGAGGAGCGGTACCTGCGCTCGGCCGAGGAGATCCGGGCCGCGGCCGAGGCGGTCGCCCGCCAGGCCGGCGGCTGAGCCGGCCCGGCGGTCCGACGCTCAGAACGTGATGCCGACCGCGCCGTCGAGCGCGGGGATGGGCCACAGGAACACCGCCAGTGCGAACGTCGCGACCTGCGACGCGTTGTCCATGGTGTCGGCGTAGCCCTTGTTGACCGCCACGAGCACGCCGATGATGACCCAGATCAGCAACACAATCGGTACGGATACGCGTCCGCGCATGATGAGCCTCCCTTGAGGGACACGTGTCCCCAGCCCCGGAATCCGCCGGAATTTTCCCGTCCGGCGTCTTGGGAGTACCCCGCGTGCGGTAGGCGTAGTCGCCCGTGCTGGTCAGCCCGCGGTCAGGCGGCGGACGTCGGGCCCCGTGGGCGCGGGGCGGAGGAGGTCAGGGGCGACCTGCCCGCTGCCGTCGGCCCGTTCCAGCAAATAGCCCCGCGAGCGCACCGTCCGGATGGCCAGGCGCAGCGGGGCCAGCCGCCGGCGCAGGCGCAGGACGTGGACGTCGAGGGCGTTGCGTCCCGGGGACCCGCCTGGCCAGCCCGACCGGGCCAGCACGTCGCGGGACACGACGGCCCCGAACCGCTCCAGCAGCGCCGCGGTCAGTCGGGCCTCGACCGGTGGGAGCGACACCCAGCGGTCGCCGAGGCGGAGCACGCCGTCGTCGTCCAGCGCCGGGACCGACCCGGCGTCGCCATCGGTGCGGCGGCGCAACGCCTCGACCCGAACGCGCAGGTCGAGGTCGTCCGCCGGCAGCCGGATCCAGTCCTCGAGCTCGTCGGTCGGGATCGGTGGGGCACCGCGCTCGACCAATAAGAGTCGGGGCTGGCCGGCTCGACGAAGCTCTTCGCGCCGATCTTGCTCGGCCGGCCAGTGGACGAGAGCCACCTCCACGGCCAGGCAAGGTAGAGACGTACCGTTTCGCGCTTGTTTCCGACGTATGAACGTCACGCTCTGCCTCGCGGAGCAGGCTCTAAGCTCCGGCGCCATGGCACGTGAGGACTACCTCAACCATCTCGCCTCGGTCCCGCTCTTCTCGGGGTGCACGACCAAAGAGCTGCGGGACATCGCGAGAGCCACGGTCGAGCTGACGCTGGACCAGGGCAAGGAGTTCGTGACCCAGGGCGACGTGGGGCGCGAGGCTTTCGTCATCGTCGACGGCCAGGCCGCCGTCAGCCGCGGCGGGAACACCGTGGCCACGTTGGGCCCGGGCGACTGCGTCGGCGAGCTGGCGCTGCTCGACCACGGGCCCCGCACCGCGACCGTCACCGCGGCCACGCCGCTCACGGTCCTGGTGCTCGGCCCGCGCGAGTTCTCGGGGCTGCTCGACGAGGTGCCGACGCTCAACCACAAGATCCTGGCGGCGCTGGCGGCCCGGGTCCGGGAGCTCGACTCCAAGACCTTCGGGTGAGTCGGTGAGTGCGCCGCGCGCCCGCCGCGCGACGCACCCACCTCGTCGGTGGGATCCGACCGCCCTAGGATCCCGCCGAGGTTCCCGCCAGAGCCGCGAAGGTGGCTTCGGCGTCGTAGGCGAAGGCAACGCGACGCACGCTGATGGCGACCCCGTCGGGTGAGGAGAGCCCGGCGAGGTCGGCCGCCACCTCACCGATGGCACGGTCGAGGCCGTAGGCCGGCATGACCGCCACCAGGCGAGTGGAGCTGAGCGCCGCCACGGTCTCGCCCGCCCGGAAGCGTGAGGCCAGGATCCCGCCCGTCTCGACCCTGATCCCGACACGCTCCGGCGCCGTGACGGCGCTCAGCTCCAGATCCACCACCAGTGCCCCGAACGCGTTCGGGGCCGAGATGTCCAGGGCGCGGCACTGGTCGTGCAGCTCGCGCACCCTCAACCGCAGGAACGACGCGGTGGCGAGGCCGGTCGCCGCGTCGATGCAGTCCCCGCCGCTCGTCTGCGAGTCGCGGTCCGCCGCCCAGGCACCGAGCGCCCGGGCCATCAGGCCGGCCGGGTCGATCCAGTCGCTCCACTCCTGGCCCGAGGACGGCCAGGCCAGCCGGACCAACGCCACGAGGTCGCCCACCAGGGCCTCGGCCGGGTGCTCGGCACCCGCTCGGGCCTGGGCGAAGGCGACGACGGCCTCCTCGACCGCGACGAGGTCGGCTCCCGGGACGAAGGCCTCCGCGAGATGGCGGGTCGCCGGGTCGGCCCACTCCTCGAACGGGAGCGCGCTGCCCGCGCTCAGGTACCAGCGGGAGAGGAGGTCGCCGCCGGCCGGTCGGCGAGGCGGCACAGACCGGTCGACGGCGGCGAGGAGACGACGTGCTCCGTCCTTGCCGTGGGAGGTCGGCTCGGAATCGCGCCGTGTCTCCGTCATGCCCGTAGAGAGGCGACCGGGGTCGGGCTATGACGGCGTCCCCAGAGTTTTCTCGGAACCCACGGAGAGTGGTTGTACGCGCTCTGGTAGACGGCTTCCGGTTGCGACAGACTGGCGTACAGGTTGCCGACGCCATGACGCTCACTGCTCTCACCGACGCCGAGCTGCTCGACCAGGCACGCGACGGCGACGAAGCGTCGTTCACCGAGCTGTACGTCCGCCACCACGAGGCCGCCCGGCGCCTGGCGTCCACCTACCGCCGGGTCGGCGATCCGGAGGACCTCGTCAACGGCGCCTTCGAGCGGGTGCTGGGTGCACTGCGGCGGGGCGCCGGTCCCACCGAGTCGTTCCGTGCCTACCTGTTCGTGACCCTGCGGCGGCTGGCGGCCGAACAGGGCGAGCGGCCCGCCGACCAGTCGATCGACGAGGTCCCCGAGCCGGTTGGCGACGAAGCCGACGCCCCCGAGCTCAACCACGCCGACCGCGAGCTGATCACCCGGGCGTTCGAGTCGCTGCCCGAGCGGTGGCAGGCGGTGCTGTGGCACACCGCGGTCGAGGGACGCCAGCCGCGAGAGCTGGCCGGGGTGCTGGGCGTGTCGGCCAACGCCGCCGCGGCCATGGCCTACCGGGCCCGCGAGAAGCTGCGCCAGGCCTACCTGCAGGCCCACCTGCTGGCGTCGCCGGCGCCCGACCATGAGCCGTACCGGTCCCAGCTCGGCGCCTACGTGCGCGACGGGCTGTCCAAGCGGGACCACGAGGCGGTCGAGGCTCACCTCGAGCGCTGCGAGCCGTGCCGTGACCTGGTGGCCGAGCTGAACGACGTCAACCGCATGCTGGTGCGGTCGGTGGTGCCGCTGTTCCTGCTGGCCGGGTACTCGGTCGGGGGCGGGGCGGCGGTGGCCGCGGCCGCCGGGGGTGCGGTGGCGGCCGGCAAGGGCTCCGGCTCGACGGCGGCCAAGGGGTTCGCCGGCAAGGTGAAGCAGCTGGCGCCCACGATCGGCAGCGCGGCTGCCATCGCCGCCGTGGTGGTGGGCCTGGCCGGCATCGCCACAGTGGTGGCGCGCCAGGACAGCAACGTCGACGCGGCCACCGAGGCCGCCGACATCAGCCGCCCCAACGACCGCGGATCGAGCAGCGACGCGGGCGATGTCGGTGAGGACGGGCTCGGCGCGACGGTCCCCGGGAGCTCCGACGAGCCGGGGTCCAGCTTCGAGGACGACCCGTCGGACGGCCCGCCCGGGCTTTTCGGCGCCGAGGGGTTCACCGACTTCGGCTACGACCCGTCCCGGTTGATCCCCCGCACCAACCGCAGCCGCGTCAGCACGCGGCCGCGGTCCCCGGCCATCACGTCGACCCGCCCGTCCACCCCGACGACGCCGTCGACTCCGGCGACGCCGACGAATCCGGCCCCACCCAACCCCGCGCCGCCGGACCCCACCCCGCCTCCTCCGCCCCCGCCGCCTCCTCCGCCACCGCCTCCGCCTCCGGTGCCGCCGCCCGCCCTTGCCTTCACCTCCTCGGCGTGGACGCCGTCGGCGCCCGGGCGGGGCCAGC
>DATFVX010000019.1:0-5771 GCA_035259985.1 Acidimicrobiales bacterium
TGCAGGGTGCCCCGCATGGTCCACGTCTTGACGACGGTGCGGGCGTCGAGGGCCTTGGCGACCGCGCCCGGCGCGGGCAGCCGCCGGCGAGTGGCGACGGCCAGCTCCGCCGACGACGCCACCTGGGCCTGCACGCCCGCGAGCCGTTCGATGACCTGCTCAGCAGTGACGTCGGTGCGTGGCGCCAGGCCCTGTTGACGCAGCCGCCATGCCCGCACCTGGTCGTAGGTCACCGTCATTGAGCGCCGGTGCCTCAGTCGGGCGAGGGCCGCAGCCCCAGGCTGTGCCGGAACCACTCGGCGGTGCGCTCGAGGCCCTCGCGGAAGGGCACGACCGGCTCCCATCCGAGCCGCTCGCGGGCCAGCGTGATGTCCGGCTGGCGCTGCCTCGGATCGTCGACCGGCAGGGGCTCGTAGACGATGTCGGACTCCGTCCCCGTGACCTCCCGCACCAGGCGGGCCAGCTCGGCCACCGTGAACTCCGCAGGGTTGCCGATGTTGACGGGACCGGCGAGGTCGGCATCCAGCAGCGCCAGGATGCCCCGGACCTGGTCGTCGACGTAGCAGAAGCTGCGGGTCTGCGAGCCGTCGCCGTACACGGTCAGCGGCTTGCCCTGGAGGGCCTGGACCAGGAAGTTCGACACCACCCGCCCGTCGTTGGCCCGCATGTGAGGACCATAGGAGTTGAAGATGCGAGCGATTCTCACTTCCAGGCCGTGGGAGCGGTGGTACGCCATCGTCATCGCCTCGGCGAACCGCTTGGCCTCGTCGTAGACGCCGCGGGGGCCGACCGGGTTGACGTGGCCCCAATAGCTCTCGGGCTGCGGGTGGACCTGCGGGTCGCCGTACACCTCGCTGGTCGACGCCAGCAGGAAGCTGGCGCCCTTCGACTTGGCGAGCCCCAGGCAGTTGTGCGTCCCCAGGCTGCCGACCTTGAGCGTCTGGATGGGGATCAGGAGGTAGTCGACGGGCGAGGCCGGGCTGGCGAAGTGCAGCACCGCGTCGACCGGTCCCGGCACCCAGACGTAGGTGCTCACGTCGTGGGCGACGAACGTGAACCCGGGCCGGGCGAACAGGTGCTCGATGTTGTCAACCGCGCCCGTGATGAGGTTGTCGATCGCGACCACCTCGTCGCCGCGGTCGAGCAATGCCTCGCAGAGATGCGAGCCCAGGAAGCCCGCTCCCCCGGTGACGACGGCCCTCGCCATGGTCAGTACAGGCTATGAGCCGAGGCCAGGCCCGCCAGGGGTCGCGTCGACCGGCTCAGCGGCCGATGCCGACGTAGGTGAACCCCCGCCGCTCGAGCGCCGGCCGGTCGAGGAGGTTACGGGCGTCGACGATCCGCGGCGCCTCCATGAGGCCCGCGACCTTGTCGAAGTCGAGCCAGCGGAAGTCGTCCCACTCGGTGAGGACCGCCAGAACCCGGGCTCCGTCGCACACCGAGTAGGGATCGTTGGCCGGCACCACGCCGCCCACCGGGCCCTTGATGGCGGGGTCGTACGCCTGGACCTCGGCCCCCTGGTCCGCCAGGAGCGACACGATCCGCAGCGCCGGCGACTCCCGGGTGTCGTCGGTGCGGGCCTTGAAGGTGAGGCCCCACACCGCGACCTTGACGCCGTCGAGGGACCCACCCGCCATCTGCCGCACCTTGGCCGCCACGCGCTGGAACTGGTCCTCGTTGACGCTGATGACGCCGCGCATGAGGTCGAACGAGTACCCGGCGCTGTCGGCGATCTGCACGAGCGCACGCGTGTCCTTCGGCAGGCAGCTGCCCCCGAACCCGGGCCCGGGCTTGAGGAACTCGTGCCCGATGCGCGTGTCGTAGCCCATCCCGAGGACGACGTCCTTGACGTCGGCGCCCACCGCGTCGCAGACGGCGGCGATGGCGTTGACGAAGCTGATCTTGGCGGCCAGGAACGCGTTGGACGCGTACTTGATCGTCTCGGCCGACGGCGGGTCGGTGACGATGATCGGGGCGGTCACGCCGATGTAGAGGGACGCCACCCGCACGGCGGCGGACTGGTCGTCGCTGCCGATGACGATGCGGTCGGGGTTGAGGAAGTCGTGCACGGCCGAGCCCTCACGGAGGAACTCGGGATTGGACACCACCACGACGTCGTCGCGGCCGAGCACCCGCTCGACCACCCGGGTCGATCCCACCGGCACGGTCGACTTGTTGACGACGACCGCCTCGGACGGGAGCCGCGGGCCGATCTCGCGGGCGGCCGCCTCGATGTACGAGAGGTCGGCGGAGCCGTCGTCGTCCTGTGGGGTCGGCACGCAGAGGTAGGCGAACTCCGCCGACGGCGCCGCGTTGGCCGCCCCCACCACGAAGCGCAGCCGCCCCTCCTCGAGCCCCTCGCGGACCAGCGCCTCGAGCCCGGCCTCCACGATCGGCACCTCGCCCCGGAGGAGTTGGGCGATCCTGGCCTCGTCGATGTCGGCACAGGTGACGTCGTGTCCCAGATGTGAGAAGCACGCCGCGGTCGTCAGCCCGACATAACCCGCCCCGATGACGGCGATCTCCGCCATGAAATGGACCTCCGACTGCAAGCGCCCCAGCTAGCGGTGTACGAGGGGACAACGGTAGCGCCCCCGGCAACCGCGGGGCGATCGCCGCGCCGAGCGAAGCAACTACCCTCGGGCGCCGTGCAAAACGCGCTGGGTGCTGTCCAATCGCTTCTGGTGCTCGGCGGGTCGTCCGACATCGGCGCGGCGATTGCCGAGCGCCTGGTGCCGGATGGCTGCCGGTCCGTCGTCCTGGCGGGACGGCGTCCCGACGCCATGGAGCCCGTCGCGGCCCGGCTGCGCGCCGCCGGCGCCGCCGTGACCACGACCCACTGGGACGCCGCCGACATCGGCGGCCACGCCGACGCCGTGAAGGCGGCATGGGAGGCGGCGGGCACCGACATCGACTGCGTGGTGATGGCGTCCGGCGTGCTGGGCGACCAAGCGCACCTCGAGGACGATCCCGCCGCGGCCGCCGAGCTGGCCGTGACCAACTACGCCGGGCCGGTGTCGGCATTGCTGCACGTCGCTCGCCACCTCGAGGAGCAGGGCCACGGGACCATCGTCGTGCTCAGCTCGGTGGCCGCCGAGCGCGCCCGCCGCTCGAACTTCGTCTACGGCTCGTCCAAGGCCGGACTCGACGCCTTCGCCCAGGGCCTCGCCGACTCGCTCGTTGCCGCCGGTGTCCGGGTCGTGGTGGTGCGGTCGGGCTTCGTCCGCTCGTCCATGACCAAGGGGCGCGATCCCGCGCCGATGGCCACCACGCCCGCGGCCGTTGCCGACGCGGTGGCCGCGGCCATCGCCTCCGGGCGGGAGACCGTCTGGGTCCCCGGAGCCCTCCGCTACCTCATGCCGGTGCTGCGACACCTGCCCCGTCCCCTGTGGCGTCGGGTGTCGGCCAACATGTGAGCACCGTGGCCGAGCCCCTGACCACCGCCTCAGCGTCGAGCGCCGGCGTCGCCGCGGGCCAGCGCGATCGCGCGCCGGGTCAGCCGGCCGAACCCGGCGCCCCCGGCGGCGGTCGGGCGCTGCTCCGGGGCCTCGTGCGGCTGGCGCGGCCGCGGCAATGGACTAAGAACCTGCTGGTGTTTGCCGCCCCGGCTGCCGCCGGGGTGCTGGACAACAGGGGCCCGGCGATCGACGCCCTCATCGCGTTCGTCGCCTTCTGCCTGGCGGCCTCCGGCACGTACTACGTCAACGATGCCCGCGACGCCGCTGCCGACCGGCTCCATCCGACCAAGCGCAGCCGGCCGGTCGCAACGGGCGTCGTGCCGGTCGCGATCGCCTACGCGGGCGGGGCGGCCCTGCTGGCGGGCTCGGTGGCGCTTGCCTTCGTGGCAACCCCAGAGCTGGCCGCCACCATCGTCGGCTATGTGGTCCTGACCACCGCATACTCGCTGGGTCTCAAGAACGTGGCGGTGGTGGACCTGGTCGCCGTTGCCGCCGGGTTCGTGCTGCGGGCGGTGGCGGGCGCCGCCGCCACCGACGTGCCGATCTCCGACTGGTTCTTCATCGTGACCAGCTTCGGCGCCCTGTTCATCGTGTCGGGCAAGCGCGGCGCGGAGGCCAGCGAGATGGCGGCGTCGAGCGACGCCGACACCAGGCGCTTCCGGGCCGTGCTCGGCGCCTACAGCGAGAGCTACATGGCCTACCTGCGGTCGGTGACGTCGGGTGCCGTGCTCGTGGCCTACTGCCTGTGGGCGTTCGAGAAGGCGAACAGCGCCCTGAACGCGTCGTCCATCCCCTGGTACCAGCTCTCGATCCTGCCGTTCGTGATGGCGATCCTGCGGTACGCGCTGGTGCTCGACCGGGGTGACCGGGGGTCCGCCCCCGAGGACATCATCCTGGGTGACCGGACGCTCCAGTTCATCGCGGTGGCCTGGGCCGTCGTCTTCGCCATCGGCGTGTACACCGCATGACCGGACCCGCCGCCGGCCCCGATCCCACCGACGTCGTCGAGATCATCAGCGGGTGGGGGCGCAATCCCTCGTCGGCCGCCCACGTCGTGCGCCCCGGCGACGCCGACGAGCTGGCCGTGGCCACCAAGGCGGCCGGACCGCGGGGCGCGGTCGCCCGCGGGTTGGGGCGGGCCTACGGCGACTCGGCCATGAACGCCGGAGGCCTGGTGGTCAGCTCGACGGGGGTGTCCGGCGTGCTCGAGCTCGACCGCACGCGCGGCACGGCGCGGGTCCTGGCCGGCACCTCCCTCGACAGCCTCCTGCGCGAGATCGTGCCGCAGGGTTGGTTCGTGCCGGTGACCCCCGGCACCCGTTACATCACCGTCGGCGGGGCAATCGCCGCCGACGTCCACGGCAAGGACCACCACGCCTCCGGCAGCTTCGGCCTCCACGTGGAGTCGCTTGTGCTCGCCCTGCCCGACGGGACCCGGCGCACGCTCACGTCCGGGCCGAACGGCAGCAAGAACGCCAGCGAATTCTGGGCCACGTGCGGCGGCATGGGGCTCACGGGCACGGTCGTCGAGGCGACCATCCGCCTGCACGCCATCGAGACCAGCCTGCTGCGGGTCGACACCGACCGCGTCCCCGACCTCGACACGCTGCTCGCGCTGTTGTCGGAGGGCGGCCGGCGGCACCGCTACTCGGTGGCATGGGTCGACTTCCTGGCCCGTGGGCGCTCGCTGGGCCGGTCGGTGCTCACCCAGGGCGACTTCGCCCGGCGCGACGAGCTCCCCCGCCCCGGCCGCCGCGGGACCCGGCGCCGGGAGCGCCAGCCCCTGGCGTACGGCACCCCACCCCCTGTGCCTGCGCCCCGCGCCGTTCCGGGCGGCGTGCTCAACCGGGGCACGATCCTGGCGTTCAACGAGCTGTGGTACCGGGCGCATCCCCGGCGGCGCCGCGACGAGCTCCAGTCGATCTCGCGGTTCTTCTACCCGCTCGACCTCGTCGACGGCTGGAACCGCATGTACGGGCCCCGCGGCTTCCTGCAATGGCAATGCCAGCTGCCGTTCGGGGCCGAGGATGTCCTGCGCCGCGTCGTGGAGTCGCTGGCCGATCACCGAGCGCCGAGCTTCCTGGCGGTCCTGAAGTACTTCGGCGCCGCGGACCCCGCGCCGCTGACCTTCGCCGGCCCCGGCTGGACCCTGGCCATCGACGTCCCCACCGCCGACCCGACGTTGGGGCCGCTGCTCGACCGGCTGGACGAGCGGGTGGCCGAGGCCGGCGGCCGCCTGTACCTCGCCAAGGACAGCCGGGTTCGGCCCGAGCTGGTGCCGGTGATGTACCCCCGGCTCGACGAGTGGCGGGC
>DATFVX010000020.1:0-14470 GCA_035259985.1 Acidimicrobiales bacterium
CTCACCGAGGAGGAGACCCAGAAGCTCCTCCGCATGGAGGACGAGCTGCACAAGCGGGTCGTCGGCCAGGAAGATGCCATCCGCGCCGTCAGCCAGGCCATCCGGCGCACGCGGGCCGGCCTCAAGGACCCCAAGCGGCCCAGCGGGTCGTTCATCTTCCTCGGCCCCTCCGGCGTCGGCAAGACCGAGTCCGCCCGCACGCTGGCCGAGTTCCTGTTCGGCGACGAGACCGCGCTGATCCAGCTCGACATGTCCGAGTACATGGAGAAGCACACGGTGTCGCGGCTCGTCGGATCGCCCCCGGGATACGTCGGCTACGAGGAGGGCGGTCAGCTCACCGAGGCCGTCCGCCGCAAGCCGTTCTCGGTGGTGCTGTTCGACGAGATCGAGAAGGCCCACCCCGACGTGTTCAACACCCTGCTGCAGATCCTCGAGGAGGGCCGCCTCACCGATGCCCAGGGGCGGTCGGTCGATTTCCGCAACACGGTGCTCATCATGACCTCCAACCTGGGCACGGCCGACCTGCGCAAGGCCAACGTGGGCTTCGCCCGTGCCGACGAGGCGATCTCGTACGAGAAGATGAAGGACAAGGTCAACGATGCGCTCAAGGCCCAGTTCCGGCCCGAGTTCCTCAACCGCATCGACGACACCATCGTCTTCCACGAGCTGTCGACCGAAGAGGTCACCCAGATCGTCGACCTGATGATCGCCCGGGTGCAGCGCCAGCTCGAGGGCCAGGGCCTGGGGCTCGAGCTCACCCAGGAGGCCAAGGTCCTGCTGGCCCACAAGGGCTACGACCCGCAGCTCGGTGCCCGGCCGCTGCGTCGGGCCATCCAGCGGATGGTCGAGGACCCGGTGTCCGAGAAGCTCCTCCTCAAGGAGGTGGGTGCCGGCGAGATCGTGGTGGTCGACGCCGAGGACGACCCCGAGACCGGCGAGAAGGTCATCGTGTTCCGCTCGGTCGAGGGGTTCAGCCCGCCGCCGATGGAGCTGGCTGAGGCCGGCGGTTCACCGCCGGCCGAAGGCTGAGGCTGGAGCGCCGCTGACCGGAAGCTGGGGGACCAACCGGTGGGTCGCGCAGGGCCGCTCCTCGGGGCGGCCCTTTCGCTTGCTCCTGCTCGGGGGGCTGGTGGCGATCACGGCGACCGCCTGCCAGGTGCGCACCACCGTGGCCGTCGACGTGGCGAACGATGGCTCGGGCACCGTCATAGTGGCCGTCGGCCTGGACGAGGAGGCGGTGGGGCGCCTGCCCGACCTCGACGATGACGGCCGGTCGACCACCGCCGACCTCGCCGAGCTGGTGCGGACCGACGACCTGACGGCGGCCGGCTGGCGCGTCAGCGGGCCTGCCGCGCCGTCGGGCGACGACGGGCTCGTCTGGATCCGGGCGACCAAGCCCTTCGGGACCCCGGAGGAGGCCGGGCGGGTGCTGCGCGAGGTGGCGGGGACCGACGGTCCGCTGCGGGGCCTCCGGCTCCGACGGGACGACGGCTTCGGCCGGATGGAGTTCACGTTCGAGGGCACTGCCGACCTGAGCGGCGGCCTCGAGTCCTTCGGCGACGCGGGCCTGGCCGCAGCCCTCGAGGGCGACGTGCTCGGTCAGGACCCGAGCGCCATCGAGCAGGAGCTGGGGCGGCCGCTGTCGGAGATGTTCTCGCTGAGGATCTCGGCCGACCTGCCGGGCTCCACGGCCGCCTCCTGGACGCCGGCGCTGGGCGGCGAGCCGGTGGAGATGGCGGCCTCGGGCACGGTCCGGGATTGGTGGGTGCTGGCGCTCGCGGCGGTGGCCGTCGCGTGCGGCCTGGCGCTCGTGACGATGCTGGTCGTGCGGCTCCGGCGGGGTCGACGGGCCTCCGGTCCACCCGCGATGAGTTCCGAGGGGCCGGCCGGTCCTAGCAGTGACAACGCCACAACGAGTCCCAAGGAGCCTCCCATGCCCAAACGTGATTCTGCGCCCGTCGGCGCCCCGTGCTGGATCGAGCTCTTCACGTCCGACGTCGAGAAGGGTCGGGCCTTCTACCACGAGCTGTTCGGGTGGACGTCCGACGATCCGGCCGAGGAGCTCGGCGGCTACTTCACCTTCTACAAGGACGGCGTGCGGGTGGCCGGCGGCATGCGCAACGACGGCCAGTCGGGCGCGCCCGACGTGTGGTCGATCTACCTGGCCTCCGAGGACGCCAAGGCCACCGCCGACGCCGCCAAGGCCAACGGCGGCCAGGTCGTGGCCGAGCCCATGGAGGTGATGGAGCTCGGCTCCATGGTGGTCGTGAGTGACGCCGGCGGGGCCGTGATCGGAGGCTGGCAGCCCGGGACCCACCAGGGCTTCGGCGTGTACGGCGAGCCGGACACCCCCAACTGGTTCGAACTGCAGACGCGCGACTACGACGCCTCGGTCGACTTCTACCGCAAGGTCTTCGCCTGGGACGCCCACGTTGCGAGCGACACGCCCGAGCTCCACTACACGACGTTGGGCGAGGGCGAGGCCGCGCTTGCCGGGATCATGGACGCGAGCGCGTTCCTGTCCGAGGGCGTTCCGGCGCAGTGGTCGATCTACTTCGGCGTCGAGGACGCCGACGCGACGCTGGCGCGGATCGTCGAGCTGGGTGGCTCGATCGTCGAGCCGGCCGTGGACACCCCGTACGGGCGCCTCGCCACTGCGGCCGATCCCAACGGGATCAACTTCAAGCTGATCCGGCCCCCGGCCGGCTGACCCGACGCGTTCTCGCGCCCAGAATGGTCGCCGGGACGGCCATTCTGGGCGCGAGAAGGGTGGGGGGTCTTGCTTGTCACACCCCGTCCCTATGGTTCGGGCGATGGCCCGCGCCAAGACCGCCTACCGCTGCACCGAGTGCGGTGCCGAGACACCGAAGTGGATGGGTTGGTGCACGGCGTGTGACGCCTCCGGCACCCTGGCCGAGGAACGGGCCCAACCCCCGGGACCCGGCCTCGGCGGCCTCGTCGGCGCCGGCGTGCCGTCGGTGCCGATCCCGATCGCCGAGGCGGTGGGCGACGCCACCGAGCCGGTGCCCACGGGTGACGTGGAGCTCGACCGCGTGCTCGGGGGCGGGTTCGTGCCCGGGTCGGTCACGGTGCTCGGCGGCGAGCCCGGCGTGGGCAAGTCCACGCTGCTGCTCCAGGCGCTGGCCGATCAGGCGACACGCGGCTGCACGTGCCTCTACGTGACCGCCGAGGAGTCGGCGCGCCAGGTGGCGCTCCGCGCCGAGCGCCTGGGGCTGGGCCCGCCGTCGCTGTGGCTCGTGGCCGAGACCTCGCTGCCGCAGGTCCTCCACCACATCGACGCGCTGCGGCCCGACGTCGTGGCGATCGACTCGATCCAGACCGTGTTCGACCCGGAGACGAGCTCTGCGCCCGGATCGGTCGGCCAGGTGCGGGGCTGCGCCCACCGTTTGGTGGCCGCCGCCAAGGGCGGCTGCGTCACCACGGTGCTGGTCGGCCACGTGACCAAGGACGGCGCCCTGGCCGGTCCCCGGGTGCTCGAGCACCTCGTCGACACGGTCCTCGCGTTCGAGGGTGAGCGCCACCACGCCCTGCGAATGCTGCGGGCGCTGAAGCACCGCTTCGGCAGCACCCACGAGCTGGGCCTGTACGAGATGGGCGAGCGCGGCCTCGTCGGCGTGCCCGACCCGAGTGCGCTGTTCCTCGCCGACCGGCAGGCCGGCGTTCCCGGGTCGGTGGTGGCACCGGTGCTGGATGGGCAGCGGCCCCTGCTGGTCGAGGTGCAGGCCCTGGTGACGCCGAGCCCGGCGCCGGCGCCCCGGCGCACGGCCCAGGGTGTCGACGGGGGCCGCCTGTCCCAGGTCCTGGCGGTCCTCGAACGCCACGCCGACCTTCCGCTCGGGCGCTGCGAGGTGCACGTGGCGGTGGCGGGCGGCGTTCGCGTGCCCGAGCCCGGCAGCGACCTCGCAGTGGCGCTGGCCGTGGCGTCCTCGGCGCTGGGCCGCCCGATCCCTGCCGCCCTCGCGGCATGCGGCGAGGTCGGGCTGGGCGGCGAGCTGCGCCAGGTCCACCGCACAGAGCGGCGGCTGGCCGAGGCGGCGCGCCTCGGGTTCACGCGTGCGGTCGTGCCCCGTTCCGCGCCCGATCCGCCGGAGGGAATGCGGATCGCCCGCTCTTCGTCGATCGGCGACGCACTTCGGGTGACCCGCGTGATGCCGGCCGCACCGGCCGGCGTGCCTGGCCGCGCCCCTGCGGCCCCGCACGCTGCGTGCTGATCTGACGGCCCGGCACCCCCCGCCGGCGGGTACGCCGGGGGCTCCCGGCCAGGGCGTTAGCATTGCGACGTGGTTTCCCGGCCCAGCAAGGAGCTCATGGCCGCACTTGCGGCCGTCGCTCCCGGGACGCCGCTGCGTGAGGGCATCGACCGCATCCTGCACGCCAACATGGGTGCGCTGATCGTGGTGGGCGACGGCCCCGAGGTGCTCAACATCTGCTCGGGCGGGTTCCTCCTCGACGCCGCGTTCAGCCCCCAGCGGCTCTCCGAGCTCGCCAAGATGGACGGCGCCATCATCCTGGCGAGCGACGCCAGCCGCATCGCCCGGGCCAACGTCCACCTGGTGCCCAACCCCAACGTGCCGACCTCGGAGACCGGCACACGCCACCGCACCGCCGAGCGGGTGGCTCGCTCGATCAACGTCCCCGTCGTCTCGGTGTCGGAGGACATGTCGATCATCGCCGTCTACGTCAACGACGAGAAGCACCCGCTCGAGAACATCCCGCGCCTCCTGACCCGGGCCAACCAGGCGCTGCAGACGCTCGAGCGCTACCGCCAGCGGCTCGACAGCGTCACGGCCGCGCTGTCCGCCCTCGAGGTCGAGGACCTGGTGACGGTGCGTGACGTCGTGAACGTGCTGCAGCGCACCGAGATGGTCCGGCGCATCGCCGACGAGATC
This sequence comes from Acidimicrobiales bacterium, assembly GCA_035259985.1. Taxonomy (GTDB): domain Bacteria; phylum Actinomycetota; class Acidimicrobiia; order Acidimicrobiales; family VFJN01; genus DASQUK01. The sequence continues at coordinate 4,911 of DATFVX010000020.1, forward strand.
GCCGGCGACATCGTCGAGCTCGGCGTGGACGGCCGGCTGGTCAAGCTGCAGCTCGAGGAGCTGATGGGCGGCGTCGACGACGATCGCCGCCTCGTGATCCTCGACTACTTCAACCCCGAGTCGGAGTGGGAGCTCGAGAAGGCGATGGCCGCGCTCAGCGACATGGGGACCGAGGAGCTCCTCGACCTCCGGGGCGTCGCCGAGACCCTCCACCTCCCCGGCACGATGGTCGACCTCGACGCCAACGTGCAGCCGCGGGGCTACCGCCTCCTGGCGCGCATCCCCCGCCTGCCCGAATCGGTCATCGGGCGCATCGTCGGGCGGTTCGGCAGCCTCCAGAAGATCATGCGCGCCACCATCGACGACCTCGACGACGTCGCCGGTGTCGGCGAGTCGCGGGCCCGCGCCATCAAGGAGGGCCTGTCCCGCCTGGCCGAGTCGAGCATCCTCGACCGCTACACCTAGCGGACCGTCGCCGCACCCGCCCCGGCGGCGATCGTGTAGAACCCCGGCATGCGGATCAGCTTGCCTTCGGGGACGCCGGCCGAGCTCGCCCGGCCGGACGGGCGCGAGCCGTCGCGGGGACTGGTGGTCATCCCCGACGTGGGGGGCCTGCGGCCACTGTTCGACGACCTCGTGGCGCGCCTCGCCGGCGAGCAGGAATGGGCTGTGTGCGCGTTCGAGCTGTGGCCGGGGCGCGAGTCGCTGTCCCTGCCGGACCGGCTCGCCGAGGGCGGCTCGCTGGACGACGCCCGCATCCTCGGCGACGCCTGCGCCGCGGCCGACGCCACGGAGTGCCACCCGGCCGGAATCATCGGCTTCTGCATGGGCGGCATGTACACGCTCAAGGCCTCGGCGACCGGACGGTTCGACCGGGCGGCGGCCTTCTACGGCATGTGCCGGGTGCCCGAGGAGTGGCGCAGCCCGACCCAGGGAGAGCCCCTCGACGCCGTCGCCTCGCCCGAGCGCTGCGCCACGCTGGCGATCGTCGGCACCGCCGACCCGTGGGTCCCACCGGCCGACGCCGACGCGCTCGAGGCGACCGGCGTCGAGGTCGTTCGCTACGCGGGCGCCGACCACGGCTTCGTCCACGACCCCAGCCGGCCGGCTCACCGGCCGGACGACGCCGCCGACGCGTGGCGGCGGGTGTTCGCGTTCCTCGGCGGGACGGACTGACCGCTACCGCGCCCGGCGTTCGAGCTGCTCGCGGTCGGTGATGCGGTAGCGGCGCTCCGACTGCTCGATCCAGCCGAGCCGCACGAAGCTGGCGATCGCCTTGTTGACCCGCTCCCGGGAGGCGCCGACCATCGCCGCCAGCTCCTCCTGCGTGACCGGAAGCGTGAACTCGTCGGAGCCGGCCGCCATCTCGATGAGCCGCTTGGCGGTGCGGCCGGTGACGTCGAGGAAGACCGAGTCCGCGAGGGCGACGTCCATGGTGCGGATCCGGCCGGCCAGGAGCGCCACCACCCCCCACAGCAGCTCGGGCCGGTTCTCGTACACCTGCCGGACGGGGTCGAAGCCGATCGACAGCACCTGCGACGGCTCGAGCGCCCGGGCCTCGGCCGAACGGCCCAGGCCCTCGAACAGGCCCATGTCGCCGAACAGGTCGCCGCGCTCCATGAGTGCCACCACCGCCTCGCGACCGTCGATGGAGCGCTTGGCGATCGCGATGCGCCCGCTCACGACCACGTACATCTTGTCGGGGGCGTCGTCCTCGTGGAACAGAACGTCGCCCCGGCGCAGGTCCTCCGTCTGGCTGACGCCGGCCAACTGCAGGAGCTCGCCGTGCGTCAGGTCGGCGAAGAGGTCGACGTCGGCGAGCAGGTCGGTGGCGCTCATCACCGGGAACGATAACGACGAGCCGACCGACCGTCCGCACATACCACATCGCCCCGCCCACCTCGGTGCATTCGCGCCGGTTCTTCCGGTTTCGTGTCGCGGCCTTCCGGGCGACCTGCGGCCGGTAGCCTCCGGCCGGTCATGCCGTCGGTGTGGGTGATCGTCGTGGCGGCCGGGTCGGGCAGCCGGTTCGGCCGGCCCAAGCAGTACGAGGAGCTTGCGGGCCGCGGCGTGCTCGACTGGTCGCTCGCCGCGGCCCGCGCCACCGCCGCCGGTGCCGGCGACGGCGTCGTGCTCGTGGTCCCGCCCGATCGGGCCGGCGAGCCGGTGCCCCATGCCGACGGGGTGGTCGCGGGCGGCGCCACCAGGTCGGCGTCGGTCCGGTCCGGGCTGGCGGCGGTGCCGGGCGACGCCGAGATCATCGTCGTGCACGACGGTGCCCGTCCCCTCGCCGGGGCGGACCTCTTCGCCCGCGTGGTCGAGGCCGTACGCGAGGGGGCGGACGCCGCGGTGCCGGCCGTCGACGTCACGGACACACTGCGTCGTCGGTCGGGCGGACCCGTCGATCGTGCCGGGCTGGTGGCGGTCCAGACCCCCCAGGCGTTTCGGGCCGCGGCCCTGCGCCGGGCCCACGCTGCCGAGCCCGAGGCGACCGACGACGCGTCGCTGGTCGAGGCCGCGGGTGGCAAGGTGGTCGTCGTGGAGGGCTCTCCCCGCAACCTCAAGATCACGCGGCCGATCGATCTGGTCATTGCGGCGGCGTTGCTCCGGTCCGGCGAGGCGCCATGACCGCCACGGGGCCGCCCGCAATCCGGATCGGCCAGGGGTTCGACGTGCACCCGTTCTCCGGCGACGCCGACCGCCCGCTGGTGCTGGGCGGGGTGTCGTTCGCCGGCGTGCCCGGGCTCGCGGGCCACAGCGACGGCGACGTCATCGCCCACGCCGTCACCGACGCCCTGCTCGGCGCCGCCGGCCTCGGCGACATCGGCCAGCACTTCCCCGACAGCGATCCCGCGTTGCTGGGCGCCGACTCCGTCGGGCTCCTGCGCCGGGCGGTGGCTGCGCTGCACGACGCCGGTTGGTACCCGCAGAACGTCGACTGCACTGTCGTGCTGGAGGAGCCCAAGGTGGCGCCGCGCCGGGCCGCCATCGAGGCCCGCCTGGGCGACGCAGTGGGCGCGCCGGTGACGGTCAAGGGCAAGCGCGCCGAGGGCCTGGGCGCCCTGGGACGGGCCGAGGGGATCGCCTGCTTCGCCGTGGCGCTGGTGGCCCGCGGCGCCCCGGCCGCCGGGGGGGCGACGTGAGCCCACGCCGTGACCGGACCGGCGGGCAGGGCGGGGCCGGAGCGCCGCGCCGCGCGACCGGCCCGGCCTCCGGGAAGGGGCGGGCCACCGGCGGCCGGCGAGGCGCCACCGGCGGAGGCCGGCGCAGCCCGCCGCCGCCCACGAAGCTGACGGCGCGGGGCCGGCCGCCGGCCATCCCGGCCGGCCGGCGGGGCCGCGTCGGCTCGTCCGGCCGGGGGCTGGGCGGCGACCAGGTCGAGGGCCGCCAGGCGGTCCGGGAGCTTCTGCTGGCGGGCGCCCGCCGGGTCCACGAGGTGTGGATGGAGGCCGACGCGGGCGACGCGTCGATCCTCCGGGACATCCGCGAGCTTGCGGAGGCCAACCGCGTGCCCGTGAACGTGGTCGGGCGGGGGCGCTTCACCGCCCGGGCGCGGAGCGAGGCTCCGCAGGGCGTGCTGGCCCTCGCCGCACCGCTGCCCGAGGCCGACCTCGACGACCTGATCGCCGCCCGACGGCCGGCCCCGAGCCCGGCCCGGGGCGGCGGAACTGCGGCGGCGCCGTTCCTCGTCGCCCTGGACGGCGTGACCGACCCCGGCAACCTCGGGGCGATCCTGCGGTCGGCCGAGTGCGCGGGGGCGACCGGGGTCGTGCTGCCGCGGCACCGTGCCGTCCACGTCACGCCTGCGGCCACCAAGGCGGCGGCCGGCGCAGTGGAGCACCTGCCCATCGCCGTCGTCGGGGGGCTGCCGGCGGCGCTCGCGCGCATGCGCGACGCCGGCGTGCACGTCGTCGGCCTCGAGGGCCAGGCCGCCACGTCGCTCTACGACATGGCGGTCCCGGACGGTCCCGTCTGCCTGGTGTTCGGCGCCGAGGGCCGGGGGCTGTCGCGCCTCGTCCGCGAGCGCAGCGACGAGCTCGTGGCCATCCCCATGCACGGCCGCCTGGGCTCGCTCAACGTGGCGGCCGCGGCCGCGCTGGCCTGCTTCGAGATCGCCAGGAGGCGCTGAGCGCGGCCGCGGCCCCGAGCCCGAGGCGGGAATCGAACCCGCGGCCTGACGCTTACAAGGCGCCTGCTCTGCCGGCTGAGCTACTCGGGCGGCGGCGCGACGATATCGCCGCAGGGGTTCGGCTCCCCACGGGGGGTGCTTGCATTGAATGGGTGGCCACGCCAGCCTTACCCAGGTGCCCCTGACCGATGTTGACCGGGCAATCCTCGATTTCGAACGGTGCTGGTGGATGCTCCCCAAGCCGAAGAGCGCCGGGATCCGCGAGCATCTGGACCTGTCGCCGACCCGCTACTACCGACTGTTGAACGCCCTGCTCGACGATCCCGACGCCGCGGCGTACGACCCGCTGGTCGTGCACCGGCTGCGCCGGACGCGGCTCGAGCGCCGCCGGGCCCGCATCGAGGGCCGCACCGGACTCGGGCACGGGCGATAGGAGGACCCTCGCATGCAGACCGAGCGACCACCGACCGAGGGACCGCCGTCCTCCCGGTCGACCCCGGCCCGGGGGATCGTGCTGTTGGCGGCGGCCGTCGTGCTGGGGCTGTTCCTGCTCAGGGCCCTCGAGGACAGCGGGTCCGACGACGTCTCCACCGCACCGTCCGGGACGACCGCCGCCGGCGGGGAGACGAGCGACACGACCGCGGCCGCCGGTGACGACGACACGGCCACCACGGAGGCCCCGGTACGGCAGCCGGCGGAGGTCGTCGTCCGGGTGGCCAACGTCTCCGGTGTCTCAGGCGCCGCCGGTGCCCGCACCGACGAGCTGGCGGCGGCGGGCTACCAGACGGTCGAGCCGACCAACGGCCCCGAGGGCCAGCAGCTCGACGCCACCCAGGTGCTCTTCGTGGACGGATTCGAGCGCGAGGCGGGGGCGCTGGCCGAGCAGATCGGTGCACCGGCCGACGGCGTGACGGCCATGCCCGCCCAACCCCCGATCGATCCCGGCGGCGCCCAGATCGTCGTGATGCTCGGGACCGACCTCGCCGGGGGCTGATGAGCGACGTGCTGGCGCCGTTCATCGAGCGGCCCGGCCGATCGGCCGTGCTGCTCGACTTCGACGGCACGCTCTCGCCGATCGTCGAGGTGCCCGCCGAGGCCCGCCCGCTGCCGGGCGCCAGCGAGGCGCTGACGGCGCTCGCGGCGCGGTTCGCCGTGGTGGCGGTGGTGTCCGGGCGCCCGGCCTCGTTCCTCGAGCCCCTGCTGCCGCCGGGCGTGGTCATCTCGGGGATCTACGGCCTCGAGACCGTGCGCGACGGCGTGCGCGCCGACCAGCCGGGCGCCGCCGCCTGGCGGGACGCGGTCGCCGAGGCCGCCCGCCGCGCCAAGGAGCAGGGCCCGGTCGGCATGGCAGTGGAGCCCAAGGGCTTGTCGCTGACGCTCCACTACCGGGAGCACCCCGGGCTCGGTCCGGCCGTGCGCGAGTGGGCGACGGGCGAGGCCCGCCGGTCGGGACTGGTGATGCGCCGGGCCCGCATGTCGTTCGAGCTGCACCCGCCGGTGGCCATCGACAAGGGGACTGCGGTCCAGAGCCTGGTCAGCGGCGTCGAGGCTGTGTGCTTCATCGGCGACGATCGCGGCGACCTGCCGGCGTTCGACACGCTGGACAGCCTGGAGGCGCGGGGCATGGAGGTCCTGAGGATCGCGGTGGCCAGCCCCGAGGCTCCCGGTGACCTGATCGAACGCGCCGACCTGATCGTCGACGGGCCGCGCGCCGTCCTCGACCTGCTGCGCCGGCTGGCGTCGGGTGCGCCGGCGCCGCTGCCGGCCCGGGACTACCCGGGCGCCTCCTAACCTCCGTTGGCGGCGGCGAGTTGGTCGGACAGCCAGTCGGCGGGACGGCGCGCGACCGCCAGCCGCCGTAGCAGCTCCGCCCGCGAGCGCCGCTCGCCGGCGTCCATGCGCAGGGCCTTCGCCAGGGCATCCGCGGTCCCGGCGACGTCGAACGGCTGCACCTGCACCACGCCATCGCTGAGCTCGTCCCACACCCCGGCCTCGGTCGACAGGCACACCGCGACGTCGCGCTCGTTGACGATCGCCGCCTCCTTGGCCACGAGGTTGAGGCCGTCGCGGATGGGGTTGACGAGCAGCACGTCGGCCCGCCGGAGGACGGCGACCGAGCGCGGGTAGTCGTCGCTGGTGTCGTAGATGATGGGCGCCCATCCCGGGGTGGCCCAGCGCTCGTTGATCCGGTCGACCAGGGCCTCGACGTCCCGCTGGTACTCCACGTAGGCGGGCACGCCGCCGCGCGACGGATAGCACGACGCCAGGAAGACCACGCGCTCGCGCCACTCCGGCTGGCTCTCGAGCAGGTCGTCGTAGGCCTGGAACCCGCGCAGCAGGTTCTTCGAGAGCTCGATGCGGTCGACCCGGGCGATGACGGCCCGATCGCCGACCTGGTCCTCGATCTCGGCCAGGGCGACCGCACAGGCAGGCGACGACGCCACCCGCCGGAGGTCGTCGGCGTCGGCGGGCAGCGGCGAGACGAACGTCGCCGGCGCCAGGGCGAGATGCGTGCGGCAGCACGCCAGGAAGTCGTCGGCCCAGCGCTGGGAGTGGAAGCCGCACGCCCGGTGGGCGGCGAGGCTCGACAACACCTCGCCGCTCACGTGGTCGGGCAGCACTCCGAGCCACGTGGGCGTGGCGAACGGGGTGTGGTGGAAGTGGACGGCGGCCACGTCGGGCCGGCGCTCCGCCAGGCCCACGCCCAGCAGGCTGAGGTGGTAGTCCTGCACGAGCACCGCCGCGCCGTCGGGCGCATCCTCGGCGACGGCGTCGGCGAAGGCCTCGTTGACGTGGCGATAGGCGAGCCACGCTTCGCGCAGGTCGCGGCCGAACGCCGGGGCGCGGGGCAGGTCATAGAGCCCGTGGTGGACGAACCACAGCACCTGCGTGCTCACCACGTCGTTGGCGAGCCTGAACGCCTCGCGATCGACCGCCACCAGGTGGACGCGGAAGCCCTCGGCGTCGATGACGCCCTTGGCCGCCGCCTCGCGGTCGCCCTCGGACATCGCGGCCGCGATCCACGTGGCGCCGGTGTCGGCGACGACCGGCCGGAGCCCCGAGACGAGCCCCCCGGCGCCGCGGGTCGCCACGAGATCGCCCCGCTCGCCACGCCGGAACGACAGGGGGCCGCGGTTGGACACGATGACGACGGGGCGATCCACGGGTGGTCGAGGCTAGTGGGGACCGGCCCGCACGACCGGTTGGGCCACACTGTCCGTTCGTGCGCGTCGTCGCAGCGCCCGACAAGCTCCGCGGAACCGCCACGGCCCGCGACGTGGCCGCCGCGGTGGGGCGCGCCGCGGCGGTCGTCGGCTGGGAGTGCGACCAGCTGCCGCTGGCGGATGGCGGCGAGGGCACGCTGGAGGTGCTGGGCGGCCCCAACCGCGCCACGACCGTGACCGGGCCCCTGGGCGATCCCGTCAGGGCCGAGTGGCGGCTCGACGGGCGCACGGCGGTCATCGAGATGGCAGGGGCCTCGGGCCTGGGCCTGGTCGGCGGCCCGGACGGCAACGACCCGGTGGCGGCGTCGACCGTGGGCACCGGCGAGCTGATCGGCACCGCGGTCGACAGCGGCGCCCGGCGGGTGCTCGTGGGCCTCGGCGGGTCGGCCACCACCGACGGGGGGCTGGGCGCGCTGCGGGCGCTGTACCCGTTGCACCGGCTGGGTGGGGTCGAGCTGGTGGCGCTGTGCGACGTCCGGACCCGGTTCGTCGATGCCGCCGGGGTGTTCGCGCCGCAGAAGGGCGCGTCGCCCGCCCAGGTCGAGCTGCTACGGCGCCGCCTGGACCGCCTGGCCGACGTCTACCGCGCCGACTACGGGGTGGACGTGCGTGGCCTCGACGGCTCGGGCGCCGCCGGCGGGCTGGGGGGCGGGCTCGCAGTCGCCGGAGCGTCGCTGGTGCCGGGGTTCGACGCGGTGGCCGACGAGCTCGACCTCCACGACCTGCTCGACGGCGCCGACCTCGTGATCACGGCCGAGGGGTTCCTCGACCGCCAGTCGTTCGAGGGCAAGGTGATCGGCGGCGTCGTCGGCTTGGCGGCCCCCCTCGGGGTGCCGTGCGTGGCCATCGTCGGCGAGGTCGTCGACGACCTCGACCCGCCCGACAAGCCCCTCGAGGTGGTATCGCTGGTCGAGCGCTTCGGGCGGGAGCGCGCCCGCCACGACACGCTCGCCTGCATCGAGGCCGTGGCCGCGGGCGTCCTCGGCGCACCGAGGTGAAGCGGCGTTCGGATGCGCCGGCGTCCGGCGGTTCGGGACGCCGGTTCGGCGCTCGCGCGGGTCGGCCGGAATGCCGGCCGCGACCGGGTCGTTGGCTACCATCGCCGGGCTCTCAGATCACGAAGGACCGTTGCATGAGCGTCTCCGTCCGCATCCCGACCACACTGCGCACCCTGACGGCCGGCAAGTCCGAGGTGTCGCTCGAAGGATCCAACGTGCGCGACGTCCTCACCAGCCTCGACCAGGCCCATCCCGGGTTCGCCGACCGGCTGCTCGACGGCGACGGCAACCTCCGGCGCTTCGTCAACGTGTTCGTGGCCGACGACGACATCAGGTTCATGGAGGGGCTCGACACCCCCGTCCCCGACGGCTCCGAGGTGTCGATCATCCCCGCCGTCGCGGGCGGCTGAGGCCCCCGTCCCGCCCGACGTCGGGTTAGCACTCACGTGTTGCGAGTGCTGACCGTAGGTGCTTGACTGGCTAGCACTCACACCAATCGAGTGCTAACCCCGTGCCCAACGGAGGGATTCAGGGATGCCGAAGATCATCGCTTTCGACACGGAGGCCCGCCGCAGCCTCGAGTCCGGCATGAACAAGCTGGCCGACGCTGTCCGGGTCACCCTTGGCCCCAAGGGCCGCAACGTCGTGCTCGACAAGAAGTGGGGAGCCCCCACCATCACCAACGACGGCGTGTCGATCGCCAAGGAGATCGAGCTCGAAGACCCCTACGAGAAGATCGGGGCCGAGCTGGTCAAGGAGGTCGCCAAGAAGACCGACGACGTCGCCGGCGACGGCACCACCACCGCCACCGTGCTGGCGTGGTCGATGGTGCGCGAAGGCCTGCGCAACGTGGCCGCCGGGGCCAACCCGATGTCCCTCAAGAAGGGCATCGAGTCCGCCGTCGTCGAGGCCGTCGAGGCGATCGCCGACATGGCGGTCGACGTCGACTCCAAGGACCAGATCGCCCAGGTGGCCGGCATCTCGGCCGCCGATCCCGAGATCGGCGAGATGATCGCCGAGGCGATCGACAAGGTCGGCAAGGACGGTGTCATCACGGTCGAGGAGTCGCAGACCTTCGGCATGGAAATGGACCTGGTCGAGGGCATGCGCTTCGACAAGGGCTACATCTCCCCCTACTTCGTCACCGATCCCGAGCGGATGGAGGCGTCGCTCGACGATCCGTACCTGCTCATCGTGTCGTCGATCAAG
>DATFVX010000021.1:0-7744 GCA_035259985.1 Acidimicrobiales bacterium
GGCTTCACACGGCCTTCACAAGTGGCGGAGAGCATCGACTCTCATCGACCGGACCGTGGTCGTCGGAAGGAGTGTTCGGAATGGGCCCGGTCTCGGCCCGCCAAAATGGGGAGGTGCCCAAGCGCGTCCTGGTGGTGGACGACGAGCCCAAGATCGTCGAGGTTGTGGGGGACTACCTGCGCAGCGCCGGGTTCTCGGTGACCACCGCCGCCGACGGCGAGCGCGCCGTCGCCTTGGCCCGGGCGCGGCCGCCCGACCTGGTGGTTCTGGACCTGGGCCTGCCCGGCCTGGACGGTCTGGATGTGGCCCGCGAGCTGCGCGGCGCCTCACCGGTGCCGATCATCATGCTGACCGCAAGGGGAGAGGAGGCCGACCGGGTCCTGGGGTTGGAGCTGGGAGCCGACGACTACCTGGTCAAGCCGTTCAGCCCCCGCGAGCTGCTGGCGAGGGTGCGGGCCGTTCTTCGGCGCACCGAGGGCCCGTCCACGGAGCGGGAACGGTTCGTCGTGGGAGACGTCGCGGTCGACACGCTCCGCCGCGAGGTGACGGTGGGCGATCGCGGCGTCGAGTTGACCGCCACCGAGTTCGACCTGCTCGTGGAGCTGGCCCGTCATCCCGGCCGCGTGTTCACGCGGGCCCAGCTCCTCGACGCCGTCCACGGTGTGGAGGTCGAGTCCTACGAGCGGACGGTGGACGCGCACATCAAGAACATCCGCCGCAAGCTGGAGCCCGACCCCCACCGGCCCCGCTACCTGCTGACGGTGCACGGCGTCGGCTACCGCTTCGCCGATGACTGACCCCACCACCCACCGGCGGTCGCGCCCACCCGATGCCCGACGGCGTTTCCGGCGGCGCTACGTGCTGGTCGCGGTGGGCGTCGTCGCCGCCTGGCTGGCCGTGGTGGCCGCGGTGGGTGCGGCGACGAGCAACTGGGAGGGCCGGGCCCGTGGCCTCGCGTTCGTCATCGGCGGCGTCTCGGTCGTCGCCGGGGCCGCCACCCTCGGCTACCGCCGCATCAGCCCTCCGGTGGGCGACCTGCTGGGCGCAGCCGAGCGGGTGGGCACCGGGGACTACGGCGTCGACTTGGAGGTGCGAGGGCCGCGCGAGCTGCGCCTGCTCACCGCGACCTTCAACGAGATGGCGGCCCGGCTGGCCGCGAACGAAGAGCAGAGGCGGCGCTTCCTGGCCGACATCAGCCACGAGCTGCGCAACCCGCTGGCCGTGCTGCAAAGCGAGATCGAGGCTCAGATGGACGGGGTCCATCCCCGTGACGACCGCCACGTCGCGTCGCTTTTGGAGGAGACCCGGCGGCTGGGTCATCTGGTCGACGACCTCCACACGCTGGCGCTCGCCGAGACCGGCCGCCTGGTCCTCCAGCAGGAGGCCGTGGCGTTCGGCGCCCTGGTGCGCGAGGTGATGGGACGGCACGAGGCGCAGGCCGGGCAGCGCGGCGTGGCCCTCCGTGCCTCGATCTCTCCCGGGTTGTCCAAGGCATGGGTGGACCCGGCCCGCGTCCGCCAGGTGTTGGACAACCTCTTGGCCAACGCCATCCGCCACACACCGCCGGGCGGCGAGGTGCTGGTGGAGGTATCGACGCACCCCGCGCGTAGTCCGGGCGACGGCCCGATGGTGACCTGCCGGGTCACGGACGCCGGCTCGGGGTTCCGGGAGGACCAGTTGGCGCAGGTGTTCGAGCGGTTCGAACGGGCGGTTGACTCCGGCGGCAGCGGCCTGGGGCTATCGATCGCCCGGGACCTGGTCCGGGCACACGGGGGAACGATCGAGGCCAGCAACGATCCCGCCACGGGCGGCGCCTCCGTGAGCTTCAGCCTGCCCACCTGAGCCTTGGGCCGGGGCGGCTGCCGGCGGGCGTCAGCCGGCGGTGGGGACCCGCGCTGCGCTGATGACCGGAGCCCGGAAGATCACCAGGTGCCGCACCGGCCGCGTCTCGTCGCCGCTGGTGGCGTCCGGGTGGACGCGGCCACCGACGCCGGTATCGACGTCCGCGCCGTGCCGGCGCCGAAGGTCGTCGGTGGTGAGTGTGGACATGGATGGAGCTTGCGGGATGTCGGTTGCAGCGAGCTTGGAGACGACTTGAAGACGACATGGATTCCGATGGCGGATCCGGCAGGGCCGGCCGATCGGCAGTCAGATTGACGGCGTAGCCCGTCGAAACTGGCCGGCGCCGCCTGCGGGCCCCGGATGTGGGTCCGCATTCGGTGCCGTCACGACCCCTGCAGGATGATCTCGGTGGCCTTCATGGCGGCCAGCACACCCGCGGGCTCGCCGCTTGACCGGCCGGTCAAGTACCGTGCGGGCCATGACGCTCACGGATGCCACCACGCGATCCACAGCGCCGTCGGGGGATGTCGAGGCCCGCCTGCTCGCCCTCTGCGAACAGCTGCTCGCCGAGCTACCGCCGCGCCAGAACGATCCGGTGACGTTCCTCGGGCGCCAGTACGACCTCGGCCTCGCGTGGGTCCACTTCCCCGAGGGGTACGGCGGTCTGGGCGTGTCGCCGAAGCTCCAGAGGGTCGTCAACGAGACGCTGTGGCGTGCGGGTGCACCCCACGCTGCCTCCCGTAACCCGATCGGCCACGGCATGGGCGCGCCGACGGTGGTCACCCACGGCAGCGACGCCCAGAAGCGGCGCTACCTCCGGCCCCTCTTCACGAACGAGGAGATCTGGTGCCAGCTGTTCTCGGAGCCCGGGGCCGGCTCCGATGTGGCCAGCCTGGCGACCCGCGCGGTGCGGGACGGGGACGAATGGGTGCTCAGCGGCCAGAAGGTGTGGACGACGCTGGCGCACGTCTCCCGGTTCGGGATGATCGTGGCCCGGACCGACCCCAGCGCCCCCAAGCACAAGGGCCTCACCTACTTCGTCGTCGACATGCACGCGCCGGGCGTCGATGTGCGTCCCCTCTACCAGATCACCGGCGAGGCGGAGTTCAACGAGGTGTACTTCGACGATGTCCGCATCCCCGACGCCGAGCGCCTCGGCGAGGTGGGGGAGGGCTGGCGGGTCTCCCTGACCACGCTGATGAACGAGCGGGTCGCCATCGGCGGGCAGATCCCGCCTCGGGGCAGCGGCTTCATCGGCGAGCTGATGAAGGTGTACGCCCGCACCGGCCCGCACGACCCCGCGACCCGCGACCGGGTGATGGGGCTATGGATCCGCGCCGAGGTCCTGCGCCTCACCAACAACAGGGCCAGCCAGCAGCGGGCCGTCGGCACGCCGGGGCCCGAGGGCTCGATCGGCAAGCTGGCGCTGGCCGAGCTCCACAAGGACCTCACCAGCTGTGCCGTCGACCTGGAGGGCGCCGACGGGATGCTGTTCCCCGAGGGGTACCCGATGGCCAGGCCGGAGACCACCGCCCTCTGGCGCAGCCCCCAGCAGTCGTTCCTCAGGTCGCGCGCCAACTCGATCGAGGGCGGCACGACCGAGATCATGAAGAACATCCTGGCCGAGCGGGTCCTCGGCCTGCCGGGCGACGTCCGGGTCGACAAGGACAGGCCCTGGATCGAGGTGCCCCGCTCCTAGTCAGGCGCTGCTAGAGCTCGACCAGCGGGATGTCGGCCATCCGCAGGTGGCCCGTCTCGTTGAGCGACGCCAGCGAACGCTGGCCCGTGGACGCAACCAGGATCCGCGAGATGCTCGTGTACGCGGGCAGGAACAGCATCTGCGGCCCGACCCCCAGCACGGCCGACACGACCACGTTGATCACCCCGCCGTGGCAGACGAGGGCGATCCGCTGCGAGGGATGCGCAGCGGCGACGCGATCGACGCCGTCGACGACCCGGGACTGGAATCCGGCGATGTCGTCGGGGACCTCCATCCAACGCGGATCACCGGCCGCCCGCAGCTCCTCGATGGGGATGTACGCCATGGCGTCGGCGTCGTACTCGGCCAGCGCCGGCTCGGGGGTCACCGGCAGGCCCAGGGCCTCGCCCAGGGGCGCGGCCGTCTCGACCGAGCGGCGGAGTGGGCTCGTGTAGATGGCGTCGATCCCCTCGGGCACCAGCCAGGCGGCCAGGGCGCCGGCCTGGCGCCGCCCCAGGTCCGACAGGCCGGGGTCCGCAGGACCGTCGACGCTCTCGGCGCGCAGGGGGCGGGCGTGGCGGATCAGCAGCAGCTCCATCGGGGTCCGCACAGTAGGAGGACCACCGCCGGATGCGCACGATCGCCGCTCGGAGGGTCGGTACCGTGGCGCACCGTGGACGTCCTCTCGAGCCGGATCCTGCTGCGCCCGTCGGCCTTCGAGGGCGCCGTTCGCTGGTACCGCGATGTTCTCGGGCTCCACGTGTACCGCGAATACGGCGCCGCCGGACGCGTGACGGGGGTCGTCTTCTTCCTCGGTGGCGGGTTCCTCGAGCTCGTCGGCGACTCGAGCACGGTGCCCCCGGGCGGCGGTGCGCTGTGGTTGCAGGTGGCGGACGTCGACGCCGAGCACGAGCGCCTGCGGGCGGAGGGCGTGGACATACGGCGCCCGCCGAAGACGGAGCCCTGGGGTCTGCGCGAATGCTGGATCGCCGATCCCGACGGGATCCAGATCCGGCTGATCGAGGTTCCCGACGACCATCCCCTCCGCCGGCGCGTCGGGGAATGAGGCCGGTGCGTCGGACGAAGATCGTCGCCACGCTCGGCCCGGCATGCGACGCGCCGGGGGTGCTCGACGCCGTCATCGACGCCGGCGTCGACGTCGTGCGCCTGGGCCTGGCCCACGGGACCGCCGGCGAGCATCGTCGGCGCATGGCGGCCGTGCGCGAGCTCGCGCATCGCCGCGGCAAGGCCATCGGCGTGCTGGCCGACCTCCCGGGGCCCAAGGTGCGGGCGGGCGAGTTCCGCGAGGGGGGCGTGTTCCTGGCCGAGGGTGACGAGGTCACGGTCGTGGCGGGGTCGGGCACCAGCGATGGCGCCCGGATCGCCGTCGACGAGCCGCACCTGCTCGATGCCGTCGCAGCAGGCGACACGGTCGTGCTGGGCGACGGGATGGTGACGCTCGACGTGACCGGCGTGGGACCCGACTCGGTGCGGGCGGTGGTCCGCGGCGGGGGCCGCGTGCAGGGGCGGCCCGGCGTGCACCTGCCGTCCGGACGCTGGCTTCCGCCGGTGCCGACCGACGACGACCTGCGACTGGTCGACGAGGTGGCCAGGGACGCCGACTGGGTGGCGGTGTCGTTCGTCCGCAAGCCCGACGAGCTGGTCAGGGTGCGCAAGGCGCTCGGCGACCGCGGCCCCCGGCTGATGGCCAAGATCGAGACGCGGGCCGCCGTCGAGCACCTCGACGAGCTGCTGGACGCCGCCGACGGCGCCATGGTCGCCCGTGGGGACCTTGGCATCGACCTCCCGATCGCCGACGTGCCCCACCTCCAGAAGCGGATCATCCGCGCGTGTGGTACGCGGGGGGTGCCGGTGGTGACGGCCACCCAGATGCTGGAGTCGATGGTCACGGCGCCTTCGCCCACCCGCGCTGAGGCGTCGGACGTCGCCAACGCCGTGGTCGACGGCAGCGATGCGCTCATGCTCTCGGCGGAAACCGCGATCGGGCGCCACCCCGCCCTCGTGGTGCAGACCATGGCCGGCATCGCGAGCCGGGCCGAGGAGCTGGACGAGGGGCACGGCGTCCTCGAGCGGGGGCTCGGGCGGGCGCCGGGACAGGCGCTCGGACGGGGCCGGCCGCCGCCGGCCACGGCGGTCACGGTGGCCATGGCCCACGCCGCGCTGCGGGCGGCGACCGCGCTCGACCTCGCAGCCATCGTGTGCTGCACCCGCGCCGGGACCACGGCCCGGGCCATGGCCGCCCGCCGGCCACCGTCCCGGCTGATCGGTGCCAGCCCGTCGCCGGCGACGGTGCAGCAGCTGGCGCTGTCCTGGGGTGTGGAGCCGCTGCTGGTCGGCGATTACACCACGACCGACGAGATGGTCTGGTGCGTCGTCGAGGCCACCGTCCGGGAGGGGCTGGTCCACCACGGCGACTCGATCGCCGTCCTGGCGGGCGCGCCCGATGCGGGGCCCGGCAGGACCGACGTCCTCCGCGTGGTCACCGTCTCGTGACCGGCGCGACCGCGGGCCTGTGGGCGCAGGAGGTGGGGGAGGGACCGCTCGTCGTGCTCGTCCACGGCGCGATGGACCGCGCCAGCAGCATGCTGCGCGTCCGGCGGGCCCTCGAGGGCGAGTTCCGGGTGCTGCGCTACGACCGCCGGGGCTACGGGCGATCGGTGGCACTGGGGCCCTCGGTGTCGTTCGACCAGCAGGTCGACGACCTGGGCGTGCTCGTCGGGTCCCGCGTCGCGGTGCTCGCCGGGCACAGCCTGGGCGGCGTCATCTGCCTGGCGCTGGCCGAGCGTTCGCCGGCGCAGGTGGCCGCGGTGATGGCCTACGAGGCGCCGATGATGTGGGAGCCCTGGTGGCCCGCCGGCACGGCCGGGGCGACAGCCCTCGCCACCGCCGGCGGCCGACGCGACGGCGGCGACGACAGCGACGGCGACCCCGGCGACGCAGCCGAGGCGTTCATGCGCCGCATGCTCGGGGACGCCCGCTGGTCGCGGCTGCCGGCTCACGTGCGGGCCGAGCGCCGCGCCGAGGGTCCCACCCTGCTGGCGGAGCTCCGGACGGTGCACCCTCCGGCAGCGGCGCCCTACCGGCCCGAGCGGGTGACGGTCCCGCTCGTGGCGGCGTACGGCTCCGAGACCCAGCCACAGCACCGGCGCGCCGCCGAGGAGCTGGCCCGGCGGGCGCCCCGCGGGGCGCTGGAGGCGATCGAGGGCGCCGACCACGGAGCACACCTGACGCATCCGACCGCGTTCGCGGACCTGGTCAGGCGGTCCCTCAGCCTCGCCTCCCCGCGCCGGTAGCGTGATTGGCGATGGCGAAGGTGCGTGGGCTGTTGAAGGGCTGGCCCGGCAAGCGGGACGGGCGGGAATCCAATCATCCGGTCGGCTTCGTGCTGTCCGGCGGCGGCAACCTCGGGGCGCTCCAGATCGGGATGATGCGCGCCCTGCTCGAGCACGACGTTCGTCCCGACCTGATCGTGGGTTGCTCGGTGGGCGCGATCAACGGTGCCGCGCTGGCCGAGGATCCCACCCTGGCGGGTGCGCTCCGGCTGGAGCGGCTGTGGCGGGCCCTAGACGGCAGGGAGCTGATGCCGGCGGGCTGGCTGCCGAACACGGTGGCCATCGCCCGGCGCGGTGAGGCGATCCACGACAACCAGGGGCTGCGCCGCCACCTCGAGCAGTCGCTGACGGCCCGCACGTTCGAGGAGCTGGCCGTGCCGTTCCAGTGCGTGGCCACCGATGTCGTGGGCGTGCGCGAGGTCTGGTTCAGGTCCGGGCCGCTGATCGAGCCCATCCTGGCCTCGGCCGCGCTGCCGGCGGTCTATCCGGCGGTCGAGATCGACGGTGTGCGCTACCTCGACGGCGGCATCGTCGACGACGTGCCCATGAGCCGGGCCGTCGAACTGGGGGCCCGCACGCTGTACGTCCTGCAGGTCGGCCTGTTCTCGCGACCCCGCCCCGAGCCCAAGCGCCCGCTCGACGTCGCCGTCCAGGCCTACTGGATCGCCCGGCACCACCGGTTCAAGCGCGACCTGGCCGCCATGCGGCCCGGCATCGACGTCCACCTGCTGCCGACCGGGCAGACCCCGTACATGCGCTACAACGACTTCACGCGGACCTCCGAACTGATCTCGCTCGCCTACGAGGCGTCGAGCGCCTACCTGGCCGGACGCGAGGTCCCGGCCGAGGT
>DATFVX010000022.1:0-6031 GCA_035259985.1 Acidimicrobiales bacterium
CCGGAGGACGACGCCGGAACGCCCACGGAGCCCGGGCTCCCACTGGTGTTCGTTCGGGTCGACGACCCCAAGCTGTCGAAGAACCGCGTCCACATCGACCTCAACAGCCGCTCTGACGACGAGCAGCGCGAGATCGTCGAACGCCTGCTGGCCGACGGGGCCGAGCCCGCCGACATCGGTCAGACCGACGTGCGCTGGGTCGTGCTCGCCGACCCGGAGGGCAACGAGTTCTGCGTGCTCGACCCGCGCGACGAATACGACAGGGCGGGCGCAGTGGCGGCGATCGTCCTGGACACGCCCGACCCCGGAGCCCTGGCGCCCTTCTGGAGCGCGGTGGCCGGATGGCCGATCGTCGGCCAGGGCGACGACCATGCCGCGCTGGCCCGGCCCGACGGACTGGGCCCTCAGCTCGAGCTCATCCAGGTCGGCGACGCCAAGGTCGCCAAGAACCGCGTGCACATCGACGTCGCCCCCTACGCGGCCGACGACCAGTCGGCCGAGGTGTCCAGGGTTCGGGGGCTGGGCGCCGCGCCGGCCGACGTCGGGCAGGGCGAACAGACGTGGGTCGTGCTGGCCGATCCCGACGGGAACGAGTTCTGCGTCCTGAGCCCCCGGGACTGATCCCCTACCTCGGCCATTCATTCATAGTGGCGCAGTGAGTCCCGGAGGCTCTCCGGGCTCGCCCGGAGGCGGTGGCACACGAGCATGGGTGCACCCGCCGCCTCGTTGGGGACGTCCCACGGGTTCGACACGATCGCGACCGGCCCCAGCACGTCGCAGTAGCGCTCGATCGCCGCCCGCGGGTAGCGCACGAAGATGACCGCACCGCGCGGCGACCCGTCGTCCGGCCACCAGGTCGCATAGCTGTTGTGCCCAGAGAGCGCGGTGCCCGGTGGCAGGCCGCGCGCGGGGCCGTAGAGGTCGATCGCCGCCGCCTCGCCGTAGCTGGCGGTGATCACCCGGAGGCCCGCCTGCTCGCTCGCCGGCAGCACGGTCGCCACGCGGGCCACCTGGTCGACCATCTCGGGCCATCCGACCTCCTCGCCCAGCTCGTCGTTGAGGTCGTGGAACGCCGTGGCGTACGCCTCGATCGGCGCCACCGGGGCGAGCGCCGCCAGGGGGATAAGGCCGTTGAGTGCGAGCGCGCCGATCGCGGCGTGCCACCGGCGGGGTTCGTCGCCGGCCCAGCCCTCGGCGACGACGCTCCCGGCGGCGAAGGCCAGCACGTAGGTCGGACCCAGGTAGTACGCCTTGCCCCCCACGGCCAGGAGCGCGACGGCGATCGTGCCCACAGCCACCGCCAAGGCCCTCCACGGCGGCCGACGCCACAGCCACACGAGCCCGACCCCGGCCAACGGCAGGGCCAGCGGGCCGATCAGGGCGATCTGCTGGACCACGAAGCCGAGCCGACCGTCCTCGTCGCGAACGTCGGCGTTGTTGTTGCGGGTGAACTCGAGCGTGGGCCAGCCGTTGAGGCCCTGCCACACCAGGTTCGGCACCCACAGCACCAGGGCGACGGCGACTCCGGCGGCCAGCCAGGGGCTCCGGAGGTGGTGCCGGCCCTCCGGCGTGACCGCGAGGCCCACGGCCAGACCCAGTCCGAGCAGGGCCATCGTCCACTTGGTCTCGAGGCCCACGCCGCACACGGCGCCGACGGCCAGCCACCAGCGCGGGTCGGCTCGATCCGCCAGGATCCGGACCACCAGCAGCGCAGCCAGGGCCCACCAGAGCTGGTCGAACAGCCCCGTCTGGAACAGGCCGCCCGCGGCCAGGAACAGCGGCGCGGTCGCCGTGGCCAGCGCGGACAACGCCATCGCACGCCGTCCACCGCCCAGCTCGCGGGTGATGGCAGCGGCCACGACCACGAGCGCCGCGTGCACCGCGCCGGCCATGACGCGCAGCGGCCACAGATGGTCGCCCGCGACGTCGGTGATCGCCCTGGCGAGGAGCGGCACGAGCGGTGGCTGGTCGACGTAGCCCAAGGCCGGATGGCGACCGGCCGCCAGGTAGTAGAGCTCGTCCCGGTGGAACCCGTACCGCCCGCTCAGGGCGGCGTGGAACACGAAGACCCCGGCGCCCACGGCGAGGGCGACGTACAGGTCCGAACGGGACACCTCCCGGGTCCCGACGCGCACTCCCCCCGTCTGCACCACCGTGATGATGCCCGAGGTGGCACGCGGTTGCGGCGGCGCGCGCGGGCCCCGGTGGCCCGAGGGCGGCACCGCCCAGGATCGAAGACGGCGGACCTAGAAGCTCGTGTCCGCCTCGGCTGCGGTGCGCGACGGCGGGTGGTAGACGAACGCCAGCAGCGCGGTGGCCAGGCCGACACCGCCGACCAGGGCGATGAGGAAGCCGGCGGGCCCGTTCAGGTCGATGCCGAAGGCGTTGTCGAGGCTCCAGTCACCGGCGCCGATCGTGGCCAGGACCACGCCGATGGTGCCCAGCACGGCCACGTACTCCCAGCCGTGGGCGGTGATCAACAGGCCCTGGCCGCGGTGCACGGTCCAGAAGGCGACGGACATGAGCCCGACGACCCCCATGCCGGCGAAGGTGGTCAGGAACCCGAGGGTGATGCAGATGCCGGTGGCCAGTTCGCCGAACGCGGCAAGGCGGGCGTGCACGTGGCCGGGGCGCATCCCCATCGACTCGAACCATCCGGCGGTGCCTTCGAGCTTGCCACCGCGGGCGATCTTGGCGAAGCCGTGGAAGGCGATGATCGGCCCGATGACGAATCGGAGGACGAGCATGGCGAAGTTGAGCTGATCAGGTGTGGGCAGGTTCTCATGCATGGCGGCGGTTCCCCGATGCTCCTCGAGGTCGGTTGAAGCGCGGGCCACCTTAGAGGCTGTGTGGGACGGGCACGTCGAGTCGGCTCACGGTGCCCGGTCAGTAGGCTCCGGCGCCATGTCGGGTCGGAGACGGCGTCTGCGCCGCGCGGCGGCAATCGGTGTCGGCTTGGGCGCGGCCGTCGCCGCGATCGCCGTGGCCCGCCGGGCCCGCACGCCCCGCCGCCCCGTCGAGGTCACGCCGATCTCGGCGCGCACCCGGGGTAGGCGCCGGCTGGAGCTGGCCCGCGTGGGCGGGCGCGCCGGCGCCGACCTCGCGCTGCATCGTGCCCGGCGGACGTTCGCGAACGCCGGGCGGCGGGTCGAGCTCGACCGGAGCTTCGAGCTGCGCACGGCGGACCAGGTGGCGCAGGCGCTCGGCAACATGAAGGGCGCGTTCATGAAGCTGGGGCAGATGGCGTCCTACCTCGACACCGGCCTCCCCGACCACGTCCGCCAGGCGCTCCAGGGGCTCCAGCAGGACGCGCCGCCGATGTCGCCCGACCTCGCCGCCGCGGTCGTCGAGCGGGAGCTGGGCGCGTCTCCCGACCGGTTGTTCCTCGAGTGGGATTCGACGCCGATCGCCGCCGCCTCCATCGGCCAGGTCCACCGGGCGATCACCACCGCCGGCCGGGCCGTGGCGGTCAAGGTGCAGTATCCGGGAGTCGACGAGGCCATCAGGTCCGACCTCGACAGCGCGGGCCTGATCTTCGGCGCCATGGGCATGGCGCTGTCCGGCTTCGAGCCGGGCCCGCTCGTCGACGAGATCCGGGCCAGGGTGGTCGAGGAGCTCGACTACGCCAACGAGGCCCGGAACCAGCAGCTGTTCGCCGACTTCTACCGCGGGCATCCGTTCATCCACGTTCCCGACGTGGTGATGTCCCTGTCGACGCCGCGGGTGCTGACCACCGAGCTGGCCGAGGGCGTGCGCTTCGACGAGATGACCGCGTGGGACCAGGACGAACGCAACCAGGCGGCCGAGGCCATCTACCGGTTCGTGTTCCGCAGCCTCTACCGGCTCCAGGCGTTCAACGGCGATCCCCACCCGGGGAACTACCTGTTCCGACCCGGTGGCCGCGTCACCTTCCTCGACTTCGGGCTGGTCAAGCACTTCACGCCGGCCGACATCGAGCTCTTCGGCGAGATGATCCGGGCCATGGTCAACGACCGGGACACGGCGCGCTACCGGGAGATCGTGGAGCGGATCGGCCTGCTCCGCCGGGGGACGCCGGTGTCCGACCGCCTGGTGCACGACTACTACAGCCACTTCTACGACTTCGTCATGCACGACGAGGAGGTGACGATCACCCCCCAGTGGTCGACCGACGCCCTGTCGCGCTACTTCGACCCCACGGGTCCCTACGGCCCGATCATCAAGGCCGCCAACCTGCCCGCCAGCTTCGTCATCATCCAGCGAATCAACCTCGGCCTGATGGCCATCCTCGGCGACCTGCGGGCCACGGCCAACTTCCGCCGCATCGCCAACGAGCTGTGGCCCTGGGTGGACGGCCCGCCCTCGACCCAGATGGGCAAGGCCGAGGCCGACTGGCTGGCCGGCCGCAGGGAACGCCGAACGGGCTGACGGTCCCGCGGCGGGCCCCGGCCGATCCCTAGCATGCGTCGGTGGTCGAGGCGCTGGGCGATCTGCTCGCGAAGCCGCTCGACGCTCCGTCCTCCGCGGGGATCGCGGCCTTGCGCGCCGAGCTCGACGCCGCCGCCCGGGCCACCGGCGCCGTCGGCGGGGGGGGCCTGGACGAGCCGCTCCGCCTGTCGAAGCACCTGGTGACCGGGCTGCTGCGCTGCCCCCGGCGGGCCCTGAGCGAGCGCAGCGAGGATCTCGGGCCGTCCGACGACGTCATCGTGGGATGGATCGTCGACGCCGCCGCCAAGCTCGCGACGGTGTCCCCCCGGCGCGGCGTCACCGTGGACGCGGCGGTGGCGTTTCTCAGCGCCCTCGGCGATGGCTCCGTTGCCGACCGCCTGGCCGACCTCGGCCCGGCCGCCGGCCCGCTCCGCTCCGATGCCGCCGCCCGCATCGACCGGCTGGCGGCGTCGGGGCTGTCCGCCGTCGGTGCCGCCTGGTGGCCACGCGTCGAGGAGCCGGTCCGCGTTGCGCTGGCGGGCGGGACCGTCATCGTCGCGGGGCGGATCGACGTGCTGTTCGGCGGCCCGCCCACCGGCCGGCCCGGCGTGATCGTCGAGGTCAAGGGCGGCCGCTGGTACGACGGCATGCGGGCCGACGGCCACCTGTACGCCCTGATGCTGGCGCTCCGGGACGGCGAGGTCCCGGCGAGCGCGGTGACGATCGTGTCGGACGGCACCACCCAGGTGGAACGCATCCGCCCGGCACTGCTGCAGCACGCCGCCGAGCGGCTCGACGAGGCGATGGGGGTGGCGGCGCGGCTGGCGGCGGGCGAGCCGCCGGCGATGTCGCCCGGCGCCCACTGCCAACACTGCCCGGTGCGTGCCGACTGCCCGGCCGGCCGGACCTGGCGGCCAGGCGGTGCGGAGACGGGCGCGTGACGGCCACGGCCACCGGCAGGACCGCCGACCCCGTGGGCGCCGCCGATCGCCTGCGCCTCGAGGCCCGGGGGCGGATCGCCGAGGCGCTGGCGGCCGCCCCTCCCGGCGCCGTGGACGACGTGTACGTCGGGTGGGTTGCGGCGCACGGCGCCGCCACGTGCCCGGCCCGCTACCGCGGCGAGGGGGAGCACGGCTGGAGCTTCCCCGGCTGGTCGCCACCCCTGGCGGCGGGCGCGTGCGGGCGTGCCGCGCTCGTGCACCACGTCGCCCTGGCCGACCGGACGGGCCGGGCGCCGGCGCTGCCCATGCCGCTGGATGCCATCCGCGCCTGGATGCGGGCGATCCGCACGGGTGGCGAGGCCGGCGCCGGCGGGCCGCCGGCGGCCGAGCGGTCGAGCGTGGGCGACTGGATCTGCGACGTCTGGGAGGCCGGGGACTCGGCCACGCTGGCCGCCGTGGCCGCGCACGCCGGCCGGTGGCTGGCGGGCTTCGTCCGGGTGCTGGGCTGGCCGCTCCCGACTGGGCTCACGCTCCTCAACGCCCCCGGTCCGGCGGCGGTCTCGACGCTGCGATGGCGGCCCGACAAGGCTGCGCCCGTGACGGTCGCGTGCGGCGCCGACGCCCGGCTCGGGCGGGTGACGGGCGCCGGCGGGTTCGCGCTGGTGGTCCACCGGGTGACCACC
>DATFVX010000023.1:0-9884 GCA_035259985.1 Acidimicrobiales bacterium
CGACGGTGCCCGGGCGGCCGACATCACCGCCGCCGTGCTGCGCTCGACCCGCACCGGCCGCTGGGAGGACGTGTCATGAAGCTCGGGTTCATCACCGCCTGCCTGCCCAAGCGCACGCTGACGCAGGTCTGTGAGTGGGCCGAGGCGGAGGGCCCGAGGTTCCGTCCCAGATCGTCGTCCCGCCGACCGAGGTGAACCCGGACAACGTCGACGACCTGCGGGACCTCTGCTTCGAGTAGCCCCTCCACCCGGGCCGCCGGCGTCGGGGATCCCCACCGCCCCCCGGCGCCGGCGCGGCCATGCTGGTGGCGTGGAGCTCGGGTTCTTCGACGAGGTGGCCGCGGCGGTGCGGGGCCTGGTTGGCGACGACCTCGTGGACGTGCGCCACCAGGCCCGCCGGTGGGGCCTCAAGGCGTGGTTCGGCGCCGAGCGGCCCACGCGCGAGCACTACGAGGCCCAGCTGATCGCACCCGACGGGGTCGACGGCGCCACCGTCTCGGCGCTGGAGATCGGGTTCCACGCCGAGCATCCGGACCCGGCCGACAACGATGCGGCCATCGCGCGCCTGACGGCGGGCCAGGACCGCTGGCGGGCGACCCTGGGCGACGACGCCATCGTCGGCGCATTCCTCGGCCGCTTCCCGGCCTGGCGCCGCGTCTCCGAGGCGTGGCCGGATCCCGACCTCGACGATCCCGACCTCCCGGTGCAGGTCGCGTTGCGCCTCGCCGACTACATCGACGCGCTCGAGCCGCTGCGCCGCGGTGGCTGACACCGGCGGCTTCTTGACCCATTTGCCGCTTCCTGGCGCAGGATTGGCTGCCCAGCAACCGTTTCGGCGCCCGGAGCCGCCGGCACGCCGGCGTCAGGTCAGCGGCTCAGGGGCGGTCGTGAATGCCAGGCCCAGGTGGGCCGTGTCGTTGTAGCGGCGTATGACCCAGCGCTCGTCGGTGACGACGACCTGGGACACCGCGGCGTTGTCGGAGCCGGTGAAGGCGAACGCCCTCGCCCCGCCGGCCTCGGCCAGGACCTGACCGATGACGCCGCCATGCGTCACGACCGCAACCGTCTCGTCGGGGTGGGCGGCGGCGATGCGCTCTATTGCGCCGCGCACCCGGGTGGCGAAGGCCTCGCCCGGC
This sequence comes from Acidimicrobiales bacterium, assembly GCA_035259985.1. Classification (GTDB taxonomy): domain Bacteria; phylum Actinomycetota; class Acidimicrobiia; order Acidimicrobiales; family VFJN01; genus DASQUK01. The sequence goes on from DATFVX010000023.1 coordinate 1,137, forward strand.
TCGGCGCCCGGGATGACGTCCCAGCGCTGCTCCGCGTACATCCGCTGGGCCACGGGATGGCCCTCGACCACATACTTGCGGAACGACCCACCCTCCCACTCGCCCAGGTAGACCTCGCGGAGGTCGGGGTCGATGCGCGGCTCGAGCCCGAGCCGCGCCGCGAGGGGCGCCGCCGTCTCGGCGGTCCTCCGGAGGTTGGACACGTAGATGGCCGTGATCGGCTCGTGCGCCAGCCTGGCGGCCACACGCTCGGCCTGGTCGTGGCCGACCGGGTCGAGCGGCGGGTCGCCATGCCCATTCACGAGCGGGAACGGATCGCCTTCGCGGGCAGGGGCGGATTCGCCGTGGCGCACCAGCAACAGCTCGCAGGCCCCCGGTGGGCGCCGGAAGCGAAGCTGCCGATAGGTGCTGGAGTCGGCTGAGTCCTCGTTACCCGGTGCGCTGGTTTCCGGTGCGCTCATGCAGGTCGCCCGCTCAGCGGCGGACCTGGCCGAGCAGGCGCAGGACCCACCAGAACAGGAGCATCACGGATGCGAACAACTGCACCGCGGCGCCGACGTAGGCCTCCTCCGGGTAGCGCCGGATGATCGTCTGCGTCTGGTAGAGGATCGATCCGCCGGCCAGGCCGATCATCGCGACCGAGAACCACACGCCCAGGTCGAGGCCGAAGAGCAGCGCCCCGACGATGAGCACCAGCGCGCACACGCCCGTCCACAGCAGGATCGGGCGCAGGAAGGAGAGGTCGGCACGCGTCACCAGCGCGACGGCGCTGAGCCCCGCGAAGCCGAGCCCGGTGATGATGGCGGCCGTGAGCACGGTGCTGCTGCCGTCGCCCTGGACCTCGAAGATGTAGTGGAGGAAGGGTGCGAAGATCACGGCCTCCGCCGCCGCCAACCCGAACAGCCCGGCGTACTGGCGCGACGGGTTGAGGATGTCGTGGGCGGCGCTCGTGGCCAGCCAGCTCACCACCATGAACCCGCCGAGCAGCAGGAGCCAGGTGGCGCCGCTGCCGGCGACCAGGTCGTAGAGCGACTCGGCCGCGCCGAGGTTGATCAGCAGGGCCTCGAACGCCAGGAACGCCAGCAGGGCCGCCAGCAGGTGCTGGTAGACGCGGACCAGGAACTCTCCGCGTGCGACGTCGTCGAGCGTGATGACGGGCGGGTGGGACAGGGGCGCTGCGGCCATCGGGCCTCCGGTGCGACGGAACGACGAACCACGTCAGGGTAGTGAACGCAAATGTCGCGTAGGAGCCGCCACCGGCCGCCGATAGGGTGCCACCCCGGTGCCTGCCGTCATTGCCGAGGGACTGGTCAAGAGTTTCGGGAACACCAAGGCGCTCTGCGGCGTCGACTTCGACGTCGAGCGGGGACAGATCCTCGGGGTTCTCGGGCCCAACGGGGCCGGGAAGACCACCGCCGTCCGCATCCTGACGACGCTCCTCCGACCCGACGCCGGCCGCGCCGAGATCGACGGTATCGACGTCCTCGAGGAACCCCAGCGGGCCCGGGCCCGCATCGGCCTCACCGGCCAGTACGCGGCCGTCGACGAGTCCCTCAGCGGCCACGAGAACCTCGAGCACGTGGCCCGCCTGTACCACATGGGCACGGCGGTCGCCCGCGAGCGGGCTACCGAGCTGCTCGAACGGTTCGACCTGCTCGATGCCGGCAGCCGGGTGGTGAAGGGTTACTCCGGAGGCATGCGTCGCCGGCTCGACATCGCCATGAGCCTGATCGCCCGGCCCTCGGTCCTGTTCCTGGACGAGCCCACCACCGGCCTCGACCCCCGCAGCCGCCAGTCGGTGTGGGCGCTGATCGACGAGCTGGTGCGCGGCGGGACGACCACGCTGCTGACGACGCAGTACCTCGACGAAGCCGATCGGCTGGCCGACGACATCGTGGTGATCGACCGGGGCAGGGCCATCGCGCGCGGCTCCTCGGAGGAGCTCAAGCAGCAGATCGGCGGCGAGCTGATCGAGGTCGAGCTCGAGGATCCCGGTGACGCACAACGTGTGATCGACGTCCTGGGGCACCATGCGTGCGGCGATCCCCACGTCGCCGACGACGGGCGAACGGTGTCGCTGCCCGTCTTCCGTGTCGAGGGCCTGGTCCCGGTCGCGGTACGCGAGCTCGACACGGCCGCGATCGCGGTTCACGACGTGGCCGCGAGACGGGCGACGCTCGACGACGTCTTCTTCGCCCTCACGGGCCACGCAGCCGAGGAAGGCTCGACCGACGGGCAGGACAACGGGGCCGACGGGTCCGATGACGGCGCGGCCGACCGATCGCAGGCGGGAGGCCCGGGCGACGGCCGGGCAGCCTCCGGCGGCGACCAGGTCGTCGTGGAGGAGGCCGTCCTGCAGGAGACCGAGCGCTCATGACGACCGTCGACGAGGTCCTGCTCACTCCCGCTGCGGAGCACGACGTCCCGACGGGGCGTATGTGGCTCCTGCACGACAGCTGGACCGAGGCGCTCCGTCACCTCCGGGCCATGCGCCGCAGCCCCGAGCTGCTGATGTACGCCACGATCCAGCCGATCATGTTCGTCGTGCTGTTCGTGTACGTGTTCGGCGGAGCGATCACCGCGCCGGGCTACAGCGACTACAAGCAGTACCTGCTCCCCGGCATCTTCGCCCAGACCGTCCTGTTCAACTCGTCGTTCACGGCCGTCGGCCTGGCCGACGACCTGACGAAGGGGATCATCGACCGGCTGCGGTCGCTGCCCATGTACCAGGAGGCGGTGCTCGTCGGGCGAACGTTCTCGGACGTGGTTCGCAACCTGCTCACGTTCACCGTGATGCTGGGCGTGGCCTTCGCGGTCGGCTTCCGGATCGAGGGCACCATGGCCCAGGCGGTGAGCGCCACGGTGCTGCTGTTTGCCTTCAGCTACGCCTTCAGCTGGATCCAGGCGCTGGTGGGCCTGTCGGTCGGATCGGTCGAGGCGGCGAACTCGGCCAGCTTCATCTGGATGTTCCCGCTCACGTTCGTGTCCTCGGCCTTCGTGCCGGTGGAGACCATGCCCGGCTGGCTCCAGCCGATCGCCGAGCACAACCCGTTCACCATCGTCACCAACGCCACCCGGGCCCTCTACAACGGCCGCGACCCGGGGTCGGACCTGTGGCTGGCGTGGGCCTGGGCCATCGGCATCGCCCTGGTCTTCGGCCTGCTGGCAACCCGCAAGTTCGCATCGGCCACCGGCAAGTGACGGCGGGCCCTCGGGTCGTTCAGCCCGAGTGCTCGTGGCCGTCGCGCTGCCCGGGCGCAAACGGCCACTCCTCGAACGCCGCGCACCGGCCGTCGCCGTCGAAGCGGATGATCCAGAGGTCCCGCCAGCGTTCCGCGGGCGTGGCCCCCCCGCCGCCGTAGTCGACGCTCACCCGCACCACGGCCGTGGTGCCGTCGACCGCGAGGATCTCGCGGGCCATCGTGAAGGGCTCTTCGGGCCCATCGCGCTCGTCGACCCAGAACCGTGCGATCGCGGCCATGCCCTGGACGGGTGCCGCCCAGGGCGATGGCAGGTAGGAGGCATCGGGTGAGAACAGGTCGCCGAGGGCGTCGGTGCCGGCGGCGCGCCACGCCTGCTCGTAGCCGTCGACCCACCGCTCCACGTCGGATCGGTCCATTGCTTCATGGTGCCCCAAGGCACCACCGACTACGAGCGCCGGTAGCGGGCGACGGCCAGCGGCGCGAACACCAGGACCAGCCCCGCCGACCAGAGCAGCGACAGCACCACCCAGTGGGCCGTGGTGCCGCTCAGGCCGGCCAGCGAGGGATCACCCAATGCCAGCGAGCGCACGGCGTTGGTCATGGCGGTGATGGGTTGGTTCTCGGCGATCGGCTGCATCCAGCCGGGCATCGAGTCCACCGGCACGTAGGCGCTGGACACGAACGTCAGCGGGAACACCAGCAGCGACATGCCCTGGGCCGCCTGCGCGTTGCCGGCCACCAGGCCGATCCAGACGAACAGCCAGGTCACGGCGAAGCCGTAGACAACGCACAGGCCGAAGGCGGCCAGCGCCATCGCCACGCTGCCGTGGATGCTGAACCCGATCGCGAACCCGATCGCGGTCGTGATCGCAAGGCCCCACGCCAGCACGCCGGTGTCCGCCAGCGTGCGTCCGGCCAGCAATGCGCCGCGGGACACGGGCAGCGAGCGGAGCCGGTCGAAGAAGCCGTGCTCGACGTCCTCGGCCACGCCCGCGGCCGTGCCGGTGCCGGCGAACAGCACGCTGGTCACGACGAAGCCGGGGACCAGGAAGTCGACGTACGGGACCGGGCCCGGGTTGATGGCGCCCCCGAACACGTAGCGGAAGATCAACAGGAACATGGCGCCCTGGATCGTGCCGATGAGCACCAGCTGGGGCGTGCGCCGGAACTTGCGCACGGTGCGGAGGGCCACCGACCACGCCGTGGTCAGGGGACCGGCGGGGGTCGGCGCCGGCGCGATGGCCGGCGACAGGGCGGTGGCGGGAGGGTCGAGGGTGGTGACGGTCATGGGGGAAGCTCCTTGGGTCAGGCGGCGCCGGCGGCGACCGCCGCCGCATGCGGGTCGGGAACGTCGCTGTCGTCGGAGGCCGCCTCGATCGGAGCGCCCGTGAGGACGAGGAAGACCTCGTCGAGGGTCGGTCGGCGCAGCGCGATGTCGTCGACCTCGACCCCGAGCAGGTCGAGCGCACGAACGGCGTCGTTGATGGTCCGCCGGCCGCCGACGACGGGCACCGTGACGCGACGCGTGGCGGGGTCGAGCCGCGGCGGCGCCGTCCCGATCGGGGCGAGGGCATCACCCACCGCCCCGAGGTCGTCGGCCCGGTGGGCGTGGACGTCGATGACGTCGCGCCCGGCCCGCGACTTCAGCTCTCCCGGCGTGCCCTCGGCGATCACCCGGCCGTGGTCGATGATGACGACCTGGCTGGCGAGCTGGTCGGCCTCGTCGAGGTACTGCGTGGTCAAGAGCACATCGGTGCCGTGGGCGACGAGCCGGCGGATGGCATCCCACAGGTCCATGCGGCTGCGCGGGTCGAGCCCCGTCGTCGGCTCGTCGAGCAGCAGCAGGCGGGGCGCACCCACGAGGCTGGCGCCCAGGTCGAGCCGGCGCCGCATGCCCCCCGAGTACGTGCGCACCAGGCGGTCCGCGGCGTCCGTGAGCCCAAGCTGCTCGAGCACGGCGTCGGTGTTGGCGCGGGACGCGCGCCGGTCGTGGCCGAAGAGCCGCGCCACCATGCCGAGGTTCTCGCGGCCGCTCATGGCCTCCTCGACCGCGGCGTACTGGCCGGCCAGGCCGATGATGCGGCGCACCCGCTCGGGATGCCGGGCGACGTCGATGCCGTCGACCCGCAGCGACCCGCCGTCGGGGCGGACGAGCGTGGCGATCGTGCGCACGAACGTGGTCTTGCCGGCGCCGTTGGGACCGAGCACGGCGACCACCTGGCCGCTGTGGGCGACGAGGTCGAGCCCGGCCAGGGCCTCGACCTTGCCGAATCGCTTGGTGAGGCCGTGGGCCTCGACGATGGGTGCTGCCATCGGTGTCACTCCTTGGTGTCGTCGTTGTCGGGGGAGGTTGGCGGCGGTGGGGGCGCGTCGTCGCCGGGAGCAACGGAGTCCTGCTCGTGCCAGCTGCGCCACTCGTCGAGACCGGACAGCGAGGCCGACTCGATGTCGGCGATCAGCGACCGGGTGAACTCCAGCTCCGTTCGCAGCAGCGCCATCTCGTACTCGCCCTCGATGGAGAACAGGCGAGGGAGGCCCCGCTTGGTCGCGACGTCGTAGGACGCCTGCATCTGGTCCAGGCGGACCTCGATGGCCTCGCAACGCTGCCGCAGCAGCGCCACGGCCTCGTCGGGCGGGACGCCCGGGAGGAAGGAGAGGGCGGCCTCGTACTGGGGGAACTCCTTGATCGGGACCGACAGCAGCTCCGACAGCCAGTCGTACATCTCGGTGCGGCCGGGATCGGTGATCTCGTAGACGGTGCGCGGGGGCCGCCGCCCCTCCCGGAAGGTCTCGACGGCGCGGACGAGGCCCTGCCGCTCGAGCGACTCGACGACGCCGTAGAGCGAGCCGTAGTTGAGCCGCACGCTCTCGTGCTTGGCACGGGTGCGGAGGGTCTGCGCCATCTCGTAGGGGTGCATGGGACGCTCGTAGAGGCAGGTGAGGACCGCGAGGGCCAGGGGGTTCGTCCGCTTCCGTGCTGGCATGTTCGTGACCATATATTTGAAATAGAGTATTTGGCAACGTGTAAACGGTCACACCGCCAAGCTGGACGGGTGAGCGAGAGCGACAGCGTCCGCCGGACCGGGATGCTCTTCGACCTGGACGGCACCCTCGTCGACAGCGTGTACCAGCACGTTCTCGCCTGGCGGGAGGCGCTCGAGGCCGAGGGGATCGACATCCCGGTGTGGACCATCCACCGCCGGATCGGCATGAGCGGCGGCCTGTTCGCACGGGCCCTGCTCCGTGAGGTCGGCGCGCCGATCAGCCCCGAGGTGGCGGAGCGCCTCCAGGCCCGGCACCACGACGCCTTCGAGCGCTACCGCGGCGGGGTGCGACCCCTGCCCGGTGCGGTCGACCTGCTCGAGCGCCTGACCGCGCTGGGGACCCCCTGGGCGATCGCCACCAGCGGGCGGTTGGCGACGGCCGCACCCAACGTTGCGTCGCTGGGCGTGCCCGAGGGCGTGCCCGTCATCACGCGGGACGCGGTGGCCCGGGCCAAGCCCGATCCCGACCTGTTCCTGGCTGCGGCCGAGGCCCTCCGCCTACCGGTCGAGGACTGCGTCGTGGTGGGGGACAGCGTGTGGGACCTGCTGGCCGCCCGCCGGGCTCGGGCGCTGGGAGTCGGCCTGCTGTCCGGCGGGTACGGCACCGAAGAGCTCGCCCGCGCCGGCGCGTTCCGCGTCTACGAGGATCCCCGCGACCTGCTGCGCCACCTCGACGAGGTCGGCGTCCGCGAGGTCGAGTGATCCCACTAGTGGGCGCTCGCGGAAGTTCCGTGGATGTATCGCCGTGGCAGATTCGTCGCTGGCGAGGACGCAGGAGGAAGGCGCAGCCGTAGCTGCGGCGACGACGAGGACGATGTCCAGCGGCGAATCTGGTCGGCGAGACGCCACGATGACTTCCGCGAGGGTCCACTAGCGGGGCGGGGTCAGCCAGCCACCTCGGCGACCAGCTCGGGCCCGTTGTTGCGCACGCTGTTCACGAGGTCCGACACCGGATGGGCGGTCAGCAGCTTGGCCGGCGCCGGCACCAGGACGCGGGCGAGGGTGACCGTGTCCCAGTTGGCGGGATCGAGCCACGCATCCCAGGCCGCCGGCGGGAGGATGACCGGCATCCGGTCGTGCAGCGGGGCGACGGTGTCGTTGGCCCGGGTCGTGACGATCGAGCAGGTCCGCAGCCGCCCGCCGTCCGGGGTGCGCCAGATCGCACCGAGCCCGGCGAACGCCATGGGGTCGCCATCGGCGCGGCGGATCACATGGGGCTGCCTGGTCTTGCCGTCCTCCAGGGCGCGCCACTCGTAGAAGCCATCGGCCGGGACGATGCAGCGGCGCTTCTGGAACGCCTCGCGGAACGCAGGCTTGGACACAAGGGTCTCCGCCCGGGCGTTGATCATCCGCGACGCTCGCCGCGCGTCCTTCGACCACCAGGGCACCAGGCCCCAGCGCAGGACGTCGAGGCACCGCTCGTCCTCGGCCTCGAGCACGGCGTGCACGGCGTCGGTGGGCGCCACGTTCCACGACGGTTCCTCCAGCGTGTCGCGGATGGCGGCGTCGAAGTAGGCGGCGATCATGTCGGGCGAAGACGAGGACGTGAATCGGCCGCACACGCGTCGGCACCATATCGACCTTGAGGCGCCCGCGCTCACGAACGTACGTTCGTGGCGTGGGGCTGATGTGGAGCCGCAAGACCTTCCGCGATGGCTGGGAGGGCAGCGACGCCACCGGCTACTCGTTCGCCCATGTCGTTCCGGGCTGGGACGGTCGCTGGGGTGCGTTCGTCCCCTGCGAGGCTTCGGGGTATCCCGATGGGCTGTGGCTGGGCGGCTACGAGACACCCGACGAGGCGATGGACGCCGCGCACCGTGTGGTGACCGCGCACGTCGACGCAGTCGGGCTTCCCGCCGTGCGTGAGGCCCTGCGGAAGGCCCGGCTCCGCGGCCGCCGCTGACGGCCTGCACCGGGCGGGGCGGCGGTCCCGGCGCACGAGTAGACGCCGGCGGCGGCGACCTGGGGGACTCGCTGGCGGACCAGGTCGAGCTCGTCGGCGTTGAGCACGCCGTCCATGAGCTCGAACGTGTAGGCGGCCTCATCCGGCCGGATCGCCGCCATGATCGACCCACGGATCTGCGCGATCTGCTCATCGGTGAGCACTGACCACAGCCGCGGCATCATCCGGGCCTCCTCGTCGTCGAAATGCGCGAACGCAGTGATGATGAACCTGCCCAAGGCCCGGTAGAGCTCGAGACCTCGCTGGCGGCAGCGCCAAGGGTTCGACTCGGATGCCAGCGACGCGAGCTGACGTTGAGTTCCGGGCCGGCAACTGGGAACGCGCAGCGCGGCACGCTCGAGCGAGCGTTGACGCCTCGCAGCAGACCGGTCAGCACGTCGTGCACGCAACCAGCCTCCGGACCAGCCGGTCATCGACGCCCACCGGGGTCGCCTCGAGGAGGCGCGCTGTGCGGCCGAGGCGGCGGTGGCGATCGCGTCGACGCGATGCGGCGCCGCGGAGATCGCGCTCGCGCTGGCCGCCCTCGGTGTCGTGCACA
>DATFVX010000024.1:0-11559 GCA_035259985.1 Acidimicrobiales bacterium
CAGGTTCGACTCGTCGACCACGTCCATGTCGACGATGCCGATCGTGCCGACGCCGGCGGCCGCCAGGTAGAGCGCCGCCGGTGATCCCAGGCCGCCGGCCCCCAGCAGCAGCACGCGGGCGTCGAGCAGCTTGAGCTGGCCGGCGACGTCGACCTCCGGGAGGAGCAGGTGGCGCTGGTAGCGGTTGCGCTGCTCCGCCGACAGCTTGCGGGGGGCGGCCCAGTCGCGACCCTCGTCCTTCCATTTGTTGAAGCCGCCGGTCATCGACGCGACGTCCTGGTAGCCCATGTCGGTGAGGGTCTTGGCTGCGAACGCCGAGCGCACGCCGCTGGCGCAGTGGATGATCACGGGCGCCGACTTGTCGACGATCCGGTTCTCGACCGAGCTCTCGAGTGTGCCGCGCGGGATGTGCACGGCCCCCGGGATGGCGCCCTGCTCGTACTCGTCGGGCTCGCGCACGTCGAGGACGACCGCGCCCGGCCGCCGCCGCAGCTCGTCGGCCTGGGAGGTGTTGATCTCGTGGATCTCGGCTTTGGTGGCGGCAAGCAGCTCACGGAAGCTCGGCATGGCAACCTCTCGGGCGATCTCTCTAGGCCACGAAAAGCCTACAGACTCGCTCAACATTCTGTGTGGCCCGGCACGCGACGCCACGAGGCACCACGATGCCGCGTTCAGCCACGACCGGAGGGATCAGGCCTCGATCGGGACGTCGTTGATGGCCTCGATGAAGTCGCCCCGCTCGACCGCCAGCGGACCCGCGACGGCCAACCGGCGGAGCAGCAGCACGCCCATGGTCAGGAACGCGGCCAGGCTGCCGACCAACAGGCCCAGCTCGACCCGGAAGAACAGGTCGTCGCTGGCGAGCCAGGTGGTCGCCGCGAGGGCGACGATCCCCATCGCCCAGCCGACCGCCTGGTCCCGGTGCCCGCCCAGCGCGATCAGAGCCTGCGCGCACGCCAGGGCGAGCATGTACAGGCCGGCGCCGGCGGCCAGGAGTCCCATCGTGCGGCTGTCGAGATCGGAGTTGGGGAACATGATCTCCACGATCGTCGGTCCCAACACGGCGCCAACGACGGTGCCGGCGACCGCCAGGGCGGCCACCACCACCATGATCCGCCTGAGGCCGGCCCGGAAGTCGCCGAGGCGGCCAGCCGTGGCCAGCGCCGACAACTTCGGCAGCAGCGCCGCCTGGATCGCCTGGAACAGGAACAGCGGGATGCGCGCCACGACGACCCCGGTGATGAACCGCCCGGCGGCGTCGGCCTGTGTGTCGGACGCCAGCAGCTTCACGATCACCGGGCCGATGTTCATGAGCCCGAACGCCAGCAGCGATGCGATCAACAGGTAGCCGAGGGCGGTGCTGATCTCCCGAAGCGCCGCCTCCGGGCCCGGTCGCAGCGACGGGCGCTCGACCCGCAGGGCCACGGGCACCGCCAGCAGCCCGGCAACCCCGAGCGCGATGCCGTACCAGCCCGCGGTCGTCACGCCGATGACCGCACACAGGATGCAACCGAGCAGCCGGATGAGCCCGTCGGCGCCGATGTAGGTGCCGTAGCCCTTGAAGTGCCCCGTCCCCGACATGCAGCCGCGGGTGACATGCCCGGCCAGCGCGCCGGCGACGCCCAGCGTCAGCCCCACGAGCAACAGGAGCTGGTGGTCGAAGAGCTCGTCCACCGACCAGCGGGCGGTGGCGATGAGCAGCACCAGCACCGCCAGCGCGAGCCCCACCCCCAGGGTGGCTGCCCGCCGCACGACCGGCGCCCCGCCCAGGCCCTGGGTGCGCCGCTCGGCGAGCGCACGGCTGATCTCCTGTTCGAGGGGCAGGAACAGGCCCGGCCCGATCAGGAAGACCAGGCTCCAGGTCGCCGACAGCGGCGAGTATTCGGCCTTGGTCAACGGCCGGTCGGCCACGGCCAGGAAGCCGTAGGCGGACAGGCCCGCGACGAGGAGGCCGGCCCCGACCGCGAACGTGCCGGTCGGCAGGGGATTGCGGCGCTTCGCAGCCTCCAGCAGCGCTGCCATCGGCGACACGCTACTCACATCGCGGGTCCCGACGCCCCGGACGGCTGCGGCGGCTGCGCGTAACTGTCACTTGCCGGCGCTCGTGTCGTGCCCGCCGGCGCCGACCAGCTGCGGCAGGACCTCGCCGATCGAGCCGCGGATGACGGCGTCCGCGAGGTCGTCCATGGCCGTCTCCTCGGCGTTCACGATCACGATCCGGGCGCCCGCCATGTGGGCGACGGGCACCATGTCGGCCACCGGGTAGACCGCCAGCGTGGAGCCCACGGCGAGCAGCAGGTCGCAGCGGCGGGCCGCATCCATCGCCCGCTGGAGGTCCTCGACCACGAGGTTCTGGCCGAAGCTGATCGTCGCCGACTTGAGGATGCCGCCGCAGGTGCGACACGGCGGGTCCTCCTCGCCCGCACGCACCCGGTCGAGGGCCCGCTCCATCGGCGCCCGTTCGCCGCACACCATGCACACGACCGTGTGCATGGTGCCGTGGACCTCGACGACGGTCGCCGGATCGGACCCGGCCGCCTGGTGCAGGCCGTCGATGTTCTGGGTCACGAGGGTGTCGAGCTTGCCCCGGCGCTCGAGCGCCACGATTGCGCTGTGACCGGGGTTGGGCTCGGCCGCCAGCCCCGGATGGCGCAGCCGTGTCTGCCACGCCTCCCGGCGAACGTCGGGATCGGCCATGTAGTTCTGGAGCGTCGCCCGCCGCTCGGCGCCCGGGTTCCGCGTCCACACCCCGTTGGGCCCGCGGAAGTCGGGAATTCCGCTGTCGGTGCTGATGCCGGCGCCGGTGAGCACGACGACCCGCTCGGCCGCGTCGATCCAGCGACCGGCCTGGCTGATCAGGTCGTCCGGCACGGGCAGCAACCTTACTCGGGGAATGGAAAACATTGGAATCATATGAGAATCTGTGAGAGGATCCCGCGACGCACCCGGGCAACTTCCCCGCTGGCCGCACGCTCGCCCATCCTCGGAGACGCAATGCACGCCCGCGACATCCCTACCGCCACCCCCAGCCTGCGGGTCCTCCCCTGGTCCGATCCGGTGATCGACCAGGTCGGCTACGACCCCCGCTCCCGCTACGTCGAGCGCTTCTGGCTCGGGATCCTCGGCCCGTCGGCCACGTGGCTCATGCGCTACCTGGTCGACGGCCTCGAGCGATCCCCCGAGGGCTACCCGCTCGACCTCGCCGAGTGCGCCACCGCGCTCGGCCTCGGCCGCTACCGCGGCACGAGCAGCGCGTTCCCCCGCACCATCGCCCGCTGCTGCCAGTTCGGCACCAGCCGCCTCACCACCGACGCCGCGCTCGAGGTGCGCCGCCGCCTGCCACCGCTCACGCTCCGCCAGGTCCGGCGGCTGTCGCCGGTGCTCCAGGCGGACCACGCCGCCTGGGTCGATCGGGCCCCGGCCGCCCTCGGGGCCGACGACCTGCGCGACCAGGCTCGCCGGCTGGCCCTGTCGCTGCTCGAGCTCGGGGAGGACGGCGAGGCCGCCGAGCGCCAGCTGCACCGGTGGCGCTTCCATCCCGCCCTGGCCAGCGAGGCGACGGCGTGGGCGGTCGAGCGCCACGGGGGCGCGGGGTCCAGCGCCGGCGCCGGCGCGCCGACACCCGAGGTCATGGGTTCCACCGCCAGCGCCGGCAGCCCGACACCCGAGGTCATAGGTTCCACCGCCGGCGCCGGCAGCCCGACACCCGAGGTCATGGGTTCCACCGCCAGCGCCGGCAGCCCGACACCCGAGGTCATGGGTTCCACCGCCGGCACCGGCAGCCCGACACCCGAGGTCATCGGTTCCACGGAGCCCAGCTCGAGGCCATAGGTTCCGGTCCCGATACCTATGACCTCGAGCGCGGGCCGCCGGAACCGATTGCCTCGAGCGCTCCGCGCCGGGGCGGCACGGGGGCGACCGCGGCCGCCCCGCCGGCGCCCGGTCCTCGCGGTCTGTGCCGCGGCGCTCGTGGTTGCATGGTCGATCGTGGCGTGCTCCGGCGACGGCGGCGACGGCCCCGGCGGTGCCGCAGGGCGGGCAACCACGACCTCGCCGGGCTCGGGGGCGCCGATCCTCGAGGCCCGCAGCGACCCGCTGCCGGTGGTGACGCCGACGCCGCGGGAGATGCGCTGGCTCGGGCCCGACGTGCCGGTGCCCTCGGACGTGGACCTGATCGCGGGCGACGGGGTCGACGCCGCGACGACCGACACCGTGACCGAGGTGCTCCGGGCCGCCGGGGCTCGGAACGTGCGGGCGCTGGGGGCCGGCGACCACGACGGCGGCACCGCGCCGCTCGTCGTCGATGTCGGCACGCTCGGCGCCGAGCCCACCGCCTCGCCGCTCGGCGAGGCGGGCGTGGAGGTGCCCGGCGACATGCCGGCGGAGGGCTACGCGCTGGCGGCGTTCACCCGCGAGGGGGGAGCGGCGGAGGTCGTCCTGGCCGGCGCCGACGCCGCGGGCACGTTCTACGCCGCCCAGACGCTGCGCCAGCTGCTCACGGGGGGCGGCGACGGCGGCACCGCGGCACCGGCCGCCATCGCCGGGGTCGGCGTGGTCGACCGCCCGGCGATGCGCCATCGGGGCGCGATCGAGGGCTTCTACGGCAGCCCCTGGACCCAGGACGAGCGGCTCGACCAGCTCGACTTCTACGGCCGGTTCAAGCTCAACACCTACGTCTATGCGCCCAAGGACGACCCCTACCACCGTGACCGCTGGCGCGAGCCGTACCCACCCGAGCTCGTCACCGAACTCCAGGCGTTGATCGACCGCGCCGCTGCCAGCCACGTGCGGTTCACGTTCGCCGTCTCCCCCGGCGTCTCCATCTGCTACAGCGATCCGGCCGACCTCGACGCACTCGTCGCCAAGCTCGACGCCGTCTACCGGTTGGGGGCGCGGGCGTTCTCGATCGCGCTCGACGACATCGTGTACACCCGCTGGAACTGCGACGGCGACCGCAGCCGCTACGGCGCGCCCTCCTCCGAGGCGGCGGCGCGGGCCCAGGTCGAGCTGCTCAACACCCTGCAGCGCGGCTTCATCGCCCAACACGAGGGCGCGCAGCCGCTGCAGATGGTCCCGACCGAGTACCGCCGGACCGACGACAGCCCCTACCGCCGGGTGATCCGCGAGCAGCTCGATCCGGCCATCGAGGTCATGTGGACCGGATCGCTGGTGGTGCCGGCGGAGATCACCGTCGATCAGGCCACGGCCGCCGCGGCGGTGTTCGGGCGTCCGACCTTCGTGTGGGACAACACGCCGGTCAACGACTTCCCGGCCACCGAGGGCAGGCTGATCCTGGCGCCCTATGCCCGCCGGCAGCCGGGCCTGTCGGCCCAGGTGACGGGGATCGTGCTCAACCCCATGAACCAGGCGGCGGCCAGCAAGGTGCAGCTCGTCGGAGCTGCGGACTTCACGTGGAACGACGCCGCGTACGACCCGATGCGCGCCCACCGCGGCGCCGCCACCTACCTGGCCGGTGGATCCGGGGGCGAGCCCGCCGATCCCGGCACGGTCGACGCGTTGCTGGCGTTCTTCGACGTCGAGAACTTCGCCCCGACCTCCGCCCCGGGCGTCGTGTCCCAGCCGCAGGCGCCGGCGCTGGCCGGCCGGCTCGACGCCTTCCGCGGGGCGTGGGACGGCGGCGACCGGTCGGGCGCCGTCGGGGCGCTGCGTCCCTACGCGCAGCTCCTGGCCGGGGCCCCGGCGGCGATCGACCGCGGCGTCGTCGACCGGGCGTTCATCGCCGACGCCCGGCCGTGGCTCGACGCCACCGCGCTCTGGGGGCAGGCCCTCGTCGCAACCCTGGACGCGCTCGACGCGCGGATCGCCGGCGACGGTGCCGGGGCGGATGCCCGGTTCTCTGACGCCGCCGGCCTGGCCGACCGGGCGGGGGCGATCCAGACCATTCCCGGCGAGACCCGCCCGCAGGGCCCGGTGAGGGTGGCCGACGGCGTGCTCGACGACTTCATCGCCGACGCACCGGACCTGTCCTGACCGTCGAGCCGCCGCCCTTGTGCTGGCGCCAGCGCTCCAGCATCTGGACCAGCTCGTCGTGGAAGAAGGCGAAGAACTCGCGGCTCTCCTCGAGGCGCCGCCCGGCGGGCGCACCTGCGCCCACCACCTTCACGCCCTCGGCCAGCGCCTCGTCCCAGCGGGCCAACGCGTCGTTGCGGCGCGTGATGGCCTCGTACCAGGCGTCGTCGTCGATGCGGTAGTGGTCGGCTCGTGCGCCCGGCTCGCGCTCGCGCGTGACCAGCCCGATCTGGACGAGATAGCGCACCGCCCCCGAGATCGCGGCCGGGCTGACCCGCAGCCGCGCCGCGAGGCCGCCCGCCGTGAGCCAGCCGGAGTCCTGGCAGAGGAGGCAGGCGAAGACGCGGGCCGGCATGCGCGGCCAGCCGGTCTCGGTGAGCATCAGCGCGAAGCGCTCGACGAAGCGCAGGACCGCGTCGTCGCCGTCCGCCCTGCCGGTGGCCCTGTCGGTGGCCGCCTTGCCGGTCACGTTGTCCATCCCGCTCATGAGATTACATCTTTCACACATTCTCTGCTCTTCACAAGTTTATGAAGGGTCGCTAGGGTCGGGTCATGACCAACGCCATCGAGGTCTCCGACCTCGTCAAGACCTTCGGCCGCACGCGAGCGCTCGACGGCCTCGACCTGAGCGTGGCCACCGGCGAGGTCCACGGGTTCCTCGGGCCCAACGGAGCCGGCAAGTCGACCACGATCAGGGTGCTGCTCGGCCTGCTCCGGGCCGACTCGGGGCGGGCGGTCATGCTCGACGGCGATCCCTGGAACGACGCCGTCCCCCTGCACCGCCGCCTCGCCTACGTCCCGGGCGAGGTCAACCTCTGGCCCAACCTCACGGGCGGCGAGGTGATCGACCTGATCGGCCGGCTGCGGGGCGGTCTCGACCGGCGCTGGCGCGACGAGCTGCTCCAACGCTTCGAGCTTGATCCCACCAAGAAGGGGCGCACCTATTCGAAGGGCAACCGCCAGAAGGTGGCGCTGGTGGCTGCGCTCGCCGCGGACGCCGAGTTGCTGATCCTCGACGAGCCGACCTCGGGCCTGGACCCGCTGATGGGGGCCGTGTTCCAGGACACGATCAGGGAGCTGACCCAGGGCGGTCGCACCGTGCTGCTCTCGAGCCACATCCTGGCCGAGGTCGAGGCGCTCTGCGATCGGGTGAGCATCATCCGCCTGGGGCGAACGGTCGAGTCGGGCACCCTGGCGGAGATGCGCCACCTGACCCGCACGTCGATCGCGGTCGAGACCGAGCGGCCGGTCGACGGGCTCACGAGCCTGCCCGGCGTCCACCATCCCCACGTCGACGGCACGCGGGCACGGTTCGACGTGGACACGGCGCGGCTGGACGGCGTCCTCAAGTTCGTCACCGACCTCGGCGTTCGCAGCCTGACCAGCCAGCCGCCCACGCTCGAGGAGCTGTTCCTGCGCCACTACGGCGACGAGCTGGCCGAGCTCGAGGGCCGGCCATCCCCCGACGGCTCGGCGACCGACGGCCCCGCCGCCAACGCCGGGGTGGGGCGTTGAGCGCCACCGGTGCGACCCTTGCCGGTCCGCCGCCCGCCGGGGCCGGGCTGGCCTCGGCGCCGGCGCGGGGCACGACCCTCACCGGCACGTGGGCGCTGGTGCGCTTCATCCTGCGCCGGGACCGCGTGCGTCTCGTGCTGTGGATCGTCGGGATCACCCTGCTGGTGCTCTCGACCGCGGCCAGCATCGAGGGCCTGTACCCCACCCAGGCCGACCTCGACAAGGCCGCGCAGACCGCGAACGACAACGCCGCGTTGATCGCCCTGAACGCGCCCTCCTACGCCCTCGACACGCTCGGCGGGCAGGCGGTCTTCAACGTCGGCAGCTTCGGATACGTCGTCATGGCGCTCATGGGCATGTTCCTCGTGGGCCGCCATACCCGGGCGGACGAGGAGAGCGAACGGACCGAGCTGCTGCGCGCCACGGTCCTGGGCCGCAACGCCCCGGTCACCGCGGTGCTGGTCGTGGCCGCCGGCGCCTTCACGGTGCTGGGCGGGCTGATCACCTTGAGCATGCTGAGCCAGGACCTGCCCGCGGCCGGGTCGGTGCTCTACGGCGCCGCCATGGGCGCGTTCGGGCTGCTGTTCGCCTGCGTCACGGCGGTCACGGTCCAGGTCACCGAGCACAACCGCACCGCGCTCGGATTCGCCGGCGTCGTCCTGGCCGCCTCCTACCTCCTGAGGGCGGTCGGCGACGTCGGCGACGGCACCCTGTCGTGGGCCTCGCCGATGGGCTGGGCCCAGGCCGCCCGGCCGTACGCCGGCGAGCGCTGGTGGACCCTGCTGCTGCTGGCGGCGGCGGCGATCGTCTGCGTTGCGGTGGCCTTCTCCCTGCTCGGCGTGCGCGACCTGGGAGGCGGGCTGATGCCGCCCCGCCCGGGCCCCCCGGTCGCATCGGCGGCGCTCGTCGGGTCGCCGCTGGGCCTGCCGTTCAGGCTCCAGCGCGCCGGCGTGGCCGCCTGGACGGTCGGGCTCGGCCTCGCCGGCGTGTCCTACGGCTCGGTGGGCCAGGACGTCCACGACCTGATCGGCAACAACAGCGCCTTCGAGGACATCATCGCCCAGGGCGGCGGGAGCCTGACCGACGCGTTCTTCAGGACCGCGCTGCTGATGATGGCGCTGATCGCCGGCGGTTTTGCCATCTCGTCGACGCTGCGGCTGCGCAGCGAGGAAACCGGCGGACGCGCCGAGCCGGTGCTGGCAGCCGCGCTGGGTCGGACCCGGTGGGTGACGTCGTACGTCGCCGTGGCGCTCGCCGGATCGTTGGCGCTGATGCTGGCGGCGGGCCTCGGCATGGGCCTCACCTACGGGGTCGCCGTCGGCGACGTGGGGGGTCAGGTCGGCAGCCTGGTGGGCGCCGCCGTCGCCTTCGTGCCCGCGCTGTGGGTGTTGGTCGGCGTCACGCTCGTGCTGTTCGGGTTTGCGCCCCGCGCCACCGCCGCGGCCTGGGCCGCGCTGGCGGCGTGCTTCGTGATCGGGCTGTTCGCCGAGCTCTTCGACCTGCCGGGCTGGGTGGTCGACTTGTCGCCGTTCCAGCACGTGCCGGCGATGCCCGCCCAGGGCTTCGCCCTGGGGCCCGTCCTGGCCCTGACGGCCGTCGCCGCCGGGCTCATCGCTGCGGGCGTCCTCGGGTTCCGCCGCCGGGACGCCGGCTACTGAGGCCCCCCCCCGAACTTGCGGCGCTAAGCGCCCCCATGGGGGCGCTAAGCGCCCCCATGGGGGCCCCAACCGCCGCAAGTTCGGGGGCTAGGGCTTGCGGAAATCGGAGAGCAGCCGCAACAGCGTGCGCACCCCGAAGCCGGTGCCTCCCTTGCGGGACTCGCTGCCCTCCTCGGTGGCGTCGGCGGGGCCGGCGATGTCGAGGTGTGCCCAGGGCGTGCCCTCGGGGACGAATCGGTCGAGGAACAGGCCGGCGATCAACGCCCCGCCCCAGCGGCCGGCCGCCACGTTCTTCATGTCGGCGACGTCGGAGTCGAGCTGGCGCCGGAGGTCGTCGGGCAACGGCAGCGGCCAGACCGGCTCGCCTGCCTCGTCGGCGGCGACCCGCACCTGCTCGACGAACCCGTCGTGGTTCCCCATCAGGCCGGCGATCCCGGTGCCCAGCGCCACCATGCACGCGCCGGTCAGCGTCGCCAGGTCGACGATCGCGTCGGGCTCCGCCTCGCCCGCCAGCGACAGGGCGTCGGCGAGGACCAGGCGCCCCTCGGCATCGGTGTTGAGGACCTCGACCGTGGTGCCGTTGCGGATGCGCAGGACGTCGCCCACGCGGGTGGCGTCTCCCCCGGGCATGTTGTCGGTCAGCGGCAGGAAGCCCAGGACCCGCACGGGCGGACGCACGCTGTCGAGCGCTGAGAACGTCGCCAGCACGGCGGCGGCGCCGGCCATGTCGCCCTTCATGCCCACCATCGAGTCGGTGGTCTTGAGCGAGAGCCCGCCCGAGTCGAACGTGATGCCCTTGCCCACCAGCGCCACGGTCCCCCGCGGCCGCTCCGGCTCCCACGCGAGCCGCACGAACCGGGGCTCCTGGCCCGACCCCCGGTTGACCCCCAGCAACCCGCCGAGCTTCTGGTCCTCGATGGCCGACTTGTCGAGCACCTCCACGCTGAACCCCGCCGACGCCGCCAGCTCCTCGGCCCGCGCTGCGAACGCGGCGGGCGTCAGCGTGCCTCCCGGCTGGTTGACGAGGTCCCGGGCGAGGCACACCGCTTCGGCGATGGCTCGGCCCCGTTCGAGCGCAGCTCCGACCCGCTGGCCGCCCCTGCCCACGAGCAGCACCGACGCGATCCGGCTGGGCTCAGGGTCGGTCTTCAGCTCGGTGTACCGGTAGGCGCCGAGCACGATCCCCTCGGCGATGGCCTGGGCGACGGCCGGGCGGTCCAGCCGCTCCGGGACGGATTCGAGCAGGTCGGTCGCCACGTCCTGCTGGCGCTGTGCGGCCCGGGCGAGCGCCGCCGCGGCCCGGCGGTAGGTCGCGACGCCGGCATCGGACTCGTCGCCGAGGCCGACGGCCACGACCACGAGGCCGTCGCCGCCGGGTGTGACGCAGGTCTGGCCGGGCTTGCCTTCGAATCCCTGCCCCTCGAGGAAGGCGTGATCGAGCGGCGCGGGCGCGTCACCGGCCCCGAAGCCGTCGGCGAACACCCCGACGCCGAGGGCATCGACGGCGGTCCGATCGGTGGGCAGCGTGCGGACGAGCTCGAAGGCGATGGACCGTCGTTCGCTCATGCGCGGAAGGTTACGGGTCCCTGGCGACGTCGCGGCTCAGCAGGTGCTCCCCCTCGACCCAGCGCGCCTGGACCCACAGGAGCGACGAGAGCCGATTGAGGTAGGGCAGAACGTGCGAACCGGGCACGGCGGCGGCCACGGCCTCGCGCTCGGCGCGCCGCACCACCGTCCGGGCCAGGTCGAGCTGGGCCGCGAGCGGGGTCTGGCCGGGAACGACGAACTGGGACGGCGCCTCGAACCGGCCGCCGAGGTCGTCGACCAGCGCCTCCAGGCGGCCGACCATCTCGGCGGTCACCCTGGTCTGCCCGTCCACGAGCTTGCCGCGGTTCTCGGGCAGCGTCGCCAGCTCGGCCATCAGCACCCACAGGTCCCGGCACGCCAGCGTCAGGGCCCCGTCGAGCTCGCTCCCTCGCTCGCACAACGACCGGGCGACGCCGATCACGGCCTGGGCCTCGTCGACGGCCCCGCACGCCCGCGGCTGCGCCGAATCCTTGGGCACGCGCCCGCCGAACAGCAGCCCCGTGGTGCCGTCGTCGCCCTTGCCGGTGTAGAGGCGGGTCACATGCGGGGACGCTACCCGCCGAGGTGGTCAGTAGCCGGCGGCGGGGTCGACCAGCCCCACGAGCGGCTCCCCCGCGATCCAACGGCGGACGTTCTCTGTGATCCGCTCGGCGAGCAGCGGCACCGCCATCTCGTAGGTGTTGGCGGTGTGGGGCGTCACGATGGCGTTCGGCAGGGTCCACAGCGGGTGGCCGTCGGGGAGCGGCTCGGGGTCCGTGACGTCCAGGCC
>DATFVX010000025.1:0-3193 GCA_035259985.1 Acidimicrobiales bacterium
GCCGGAGCGGCCTGCCGCTGACGCTGCACCCACTGGTGTGGACCCGCCGGAGGATCGCCTTCCCGGGCCGCGAGCCCTGGGTGCTGCCGACGCTGGGCCGCAGCTCGCTCGAGGCCGAGGGCTTTGAGTTCATCGAGCGACGGCAGCCATCGGTCCTGCTGGACGGCGGCGTCCTCATCACCGGTGAGGTCGACCGCACCACCGACTTCGAGCGGGGCATGCCCTACCACGAGGCCGACCGCGGCGGGCGCTGGGAGCCCGACCCGCTGATCCTCGACGAACAGGCGCTCGTCGTGCACGTGCGGGGGCGTGGCCTGGTCGTGCTGACCGGGTGCGGCCACGCCGGCGCCATCAACATCGCCCGCCACGCCATGCGACTCACGGGCGTCGACCGGCTGCACGGGCTGCTCGGCGGCTTCCACCTCACCGGGCCGGGGTTCGAGCAGATCATCGAGCCGACGGTCGATGCGCTCGCCGGCCTCGCGCCCAGCG
Source organism: Acidimicrobiales bacterium (assembly GCA_035259985.1). GTDB lineage: Bacteria > Actinomycetota > Acidimicrobiia > Acidimicrobiales > VFJN01 > DASQUK01. The sequence continues at coordinate 493 of DATFVX010000025.1, forward strand.
TGGTCGTCCCCGCTCACTGCACGGGCTGGCGGGCCCAGCACCGCTTGGCCGCGGTGCTGCCCGACGCGTTCGTCCCCAACGCCGTCGGCACGTCCGTCGCCATGGCGGCGGCCTGAGGCCGCCCGAGCAGGTCGTGCGCGGCTCGGCCCGCCGTCGGTGGGTCAGCCGTTGGTGTGGGGCGGACGCACCCTCGGGACTCGCCCCTCCTCGTCGTCGTAGATCTCGCGTACGTCGACCGGGTGGCCCTTGCGTCGCATCTCCCAGGCCATGTCGTCGGCCGCCTGCCGATCGTCAACGATCATGAGAATCTGCTCTCCGACGGTAGGTCGGGAGCGATTCACAAGCGCAAAGCTCTCCATGGCGCTCCTCCCCAACAGTGAACCCGCGTTACCCGCTCGCGGCCCGCGGTAAGCACGCGGCCGAACGCACCCTGCCTGTCATACCCCGCTCGTATGGTCACCGTGTCCGACCGCACGAGGAGGCAGAGCGATGGAGCTCTGGTCACCGCCGCACGACAAGCCGCACCTATTCGAGTGGTGGCGCCCGCTGGTGCTCGCCAGCGAGCGCGCGCGGCGAGGCCGTGTGCCGTGGCCGATCCACCTCGACGAGTTCCGCCTCGCCGGGCGGGTGCTCCGCAGCGGCCGGCCCGACGTGTGGATCTACGAACACCACGCCAACGGCGGCTCGCTCTGTGTCGACGCCACCGGCACCACCTACCGGTTCATCCCCACCCCGGGCGACCGGGGCAGGGTCGTCGTGGGCCAGTTCCGGCCCTGCGACGTCAGCAGCGCAGTCTGGCGCGCGGGCCTGCCCGAGGTCGTCGAGCCCGTGGCATACGGGGAGGAGGCCGACCATCCGGGGCCGCGGCGGCCGGGCACCGACCGGGACGTAGGGCGGCAGGCCGGCGATGTCGAGCTGCGCGAGGCGTCGGGGGGCGCGGCGGCGTCCGGGCACGTGGTGCGGCGCGGGCATCTCACGGTCATCCGGGGCGGCGGCTGACGGCGCCGGGCGCCGACCGCTCGGCGGCGCCAAACTGGTGGCGTGCGCGCGCTCGCCGTTCATCACGTCTCGATCAACGTCGACGACGTCGACGCCGCCCTTGGCTTCTACGTCGACGTCCTCGGACTGGCCCCACGCCGGGACCGCCCCCCCGACCTCGGCGTCGACGGTGCCTGGCTCGATGCCGGCGCCCAGCAGGTCCACCTGATCCTCGCGCCGCCGCCCACGGCCCGTGGTCAGCACTTCGCGCTGCTCGTCGACGACCTCGACGCGGTGGTCGACGAGCTGCGGGGCCGGAGCGTCGACGTGAGCGATCCGATGCCCGTGGGACGCAACCGCCAGTCGTTCCTCCACGACCCCGCCGGCAACCTCATCGAGCTGCACCAGGCCGCCTCGTCGCGGTAGCGGCACCGTGAGGCGCCTCTGGCTGCTGCGGCACGCGAAGTCGAGCTGGGACGATCCCGCCCTACCGGACCGGCTCCGGCCGCTGGCGCCCAGGGGAGCGCGGGCGGTCGCGGCCGTGGCGCATCACCTGCGGTCGACGGCCGTCGCCCCCGGCCTGGTGCTGTGCTCGCCGGCGCGGCGGGCAGTGCAGACGTGGGAGGGGGTGGCGTCGGGCGTCCCCGCGGGAACCCCGGTGGACATCGACGAGGCGATCTACGGCGCCGACGGCGGCGAGCTGCTCGCCCGGCTGCGGGACGTCCCCGCGCCGATCGGGTCCGTGCTGCTGATCGGCCACAACCCCGGCGTGCAGGACCTGGCGGTCGACCTCGTGGGCTCCGGCGATCCCGGGCTGCGGGACCGGCTGGTGGCGAAGTTCCCGACGGGTGCGCTCGCCACCCTCGAGGCGCCGGGCGGCTGGGAGGACCTCGCGTGGGGCGCGGCGACGCTGCTGGACTTCGTGGTGCCGCGGGAGTTGTGACGGCGGTCCGGACGGCGCGGCGGCCCCGCCCGTGGGTGAAGATGGCGGCATGAGCGACCTGACCTTCGACACCTACGACGCGCGCGTCGCCGAGGGGCTGCTGGCGGCGCACGAGCGGGATGCGGGGTTGCCGGGCTGGCTGGAGATCCGGCCCGTGGACTTCGGGCCGGGCACGATGAAGGCCACCATCACCGTGCGACCCGAGCTGCTGACGCCGTTCGGGAACCTGCACGGGGGCGTGCTGGCCGCGCTCTGCGACCACGTGCTGGGGACGGTCTGCTACCCGGTGATCCCGCGGGGTGCGTGGGCCGCCACCACGGAGTTCAAGCTCAACTACCTGGCGCCGGTGAAGGGGGGCGACCTGGAGGCCACGGCGACGATCGTGGCGCTGTCGAAGCGGACCGCCGTCGTTCGCATCGAGGTCGTGAACGACGGGCGCCTGGTGTGCGCAGCGCAGGGGACGGTCCTGGTGGTGGCGCCCAAGCCGGACGGCAACTGATGTCCGGGGGTGGGCGCGACACGACCGTCCGCGCTCTCGTGCTGGAGGAGCCGCGCCGGCTCGAGCCACGCCGGGTTCCCGTCCCACAGGTCGGCGAGGACGACGGCCTGCTCCGGGTCGAGGCGTGCGGGTTGTGCGGCACCGACCACGAGCAGTTCACCGGCGGCATCCGTGTGGCCGGGCCCTTCGTGCCGGGCCACGAGATCGTCGGCGTCGTGGAGGACGTCGGCGCCGCCGCGGCCGAGAGATGGGGGGTGGCGGCGGGGGACCGCGTGGCGGGC
>DATFVX010000026.1:0-11060 GCA_035259985.1 Acidimicrobiales bacterium
CCGCGACGGCGACCACATCTTCCGCACCTACTTCATCAACAGCCGCGGCGACGAGGCGATGGGCAGCACCTGGGCCTACCTCGACATGACCGCGCTCGGGCGCCAGGAGACTTGGGAGGATTCGCCGGAGGGCTACCCCCAGACCCCGCCCTACGAATGGTGGACGTGGCACGACGAGCCGCACCAGGCGGACGCCGATCGCCCCGGCCTCGTGCAGCTCCGCGCCGCTCAGGCAGCTGCGACCGACGGCGACCACACGTGATCGCCCACGTCGCAGGCATGCCCATCGAGGAGGCCCTTCTGCCCCTGGTGAGCGGGGCCGGCGGGCTGCTGCTGGCACGCGCCTGGATCGCGTCCCGCGTGCGACGCCCACAGGAGGGACGGCAGCGCCGACCCCAGAACCCGGGACACTGAGGGCCGACCGGTCGGGGGCGGACCACCCCGGCTGGCGACGGTCGTCATTCTCCAAGGGGGAGGGGTGGTGGGTGGTCGGGTGGGTGGCTGGTGTGGACGTGGCCGTGGGGGTCGGTGATCTGGAGGGTGTTGTCGGGGAGGAGTTTGGCGTGCCAGCCGGCCATGTCGAGCAGGTGGTGGTGTCTCGAGCAGAGGAGGTGATGACGTTGAGATGGGGCCGGTGGCGGCCGCCGCGGCGGGTCTGCTGGTGGTCTAGGAAGCGGCGGCAGATGTCGATGTGGGCGTCGGCGCGGCGCCGGGCGGCGCTGCGGGCGGGTTCACCGGCCACATCGGGGGTTTACGCCATGCGCAGGGCGGTGGCGATGACGGCGCCGCCCTCGGGGTCGAAGCTGCCGGCGAGTTCGCGGCGGCCGTCGAGGATGGGGGACAGGTGCAGCGACCGCTGGGGCGCCGCCGGGAAGAGCATGGAACCCGAAGCGACGACGGCCGAGTTCGAACAGCGGGATGTACCACCGGATGGCGCGAATCGCGATCACGCCACGCTGGGTGCGCTTCTACGACTTCGGTGCTGGCCGAATGCCGCGATTCCTGCAGGAACTGGCCGAGCAGAGCCAGTCCTGAGCGCGGAATCGTGAGCCTCATCGTCGCCCTCCCCGCGCTGCGAAATCGGCCTCGCCGATCGCGTACGAACGCGCCTCGAGGATGACGGAGGCCCGCCCCGGGCACACCTGTGACATGGAGCTTGCGGTCACCGAGCTGCTCGGACGCCTGATCGTCGCGGCCGGATTGGGGGCGGTCGTCGGAGTGGAGCGGGACTCGGCCGCACGGGGAGCCGGTGCCCGGACCCACGCGCTCGTCTCGCTCGGCGCGGCCCTGTTCACCGTGACGGGCGCCTACGGGTTCGGGGACATCGCCCGCGGCGCCAACGTCGATCCGGGGCGGATCGCCGCCCAGGTCGCCACAGGCGTCGGGTTCATCGGCGCCGGCGCCATCATTCGCAACGGGGCTTCGGTCCACGGGGTGACGACCGCCGCCACGGTCTGGCTGGCGGCGTCGCTCGGCGTCGCATCGGCGGCAGGTGGCTACCTCGCGGCGCTGGTGACGACCGCCCTGGCGCTGGGCGTCCTGGTCCTGCTGCGGGCGGCGAGGCCGCTGACCCAGCGGTTCGGTCGCTTCGGCACGATCGTCGAGGCCGAGTACCTGCGCGGCCATGGCACGCTCGGGCCGCTACTGCGGGGCCTGGACGACGTCGACGGGCGGATCCATCAGATCGTCGTCGACGACGACGACACCGATGCGGTCGACGGGGGTGTGCGCCGCGTGACGATCCACATCTCCGTGCCGCGCGCCGCCGACCTCGATCGCATGATCGACAGTCTCGGGCAGCGATCCGAGATCCGTGCGCTGCGCCTGAGCTCCGGAGAGGTCGGCTAAGCGCCGCTCGCACGCCAGGCCGAGGCGCGCGTGCCATCGGTCATGACCGGAACGTGCCATCTGGCGCAGTCCACCGTCCGGCCTCGGATGATGCTGGCTGCCGACGGGAACCAGCCGAGGCCGACGGGAGGCGACGTGACGACCATCTTTCTCGTGATCGCCGGCATGCTGTTTGCGCTGACGGCGCTGGGGTTGCTGTGGATCCGCGCGACGGCGGTCGAGTACCGCCACAAGTGGAGCGTTCCGGCGGACGCCACACGCGGCGCCTACCGCCAGCGCTGACGCGAACGCGGGATCAGCCTCGGGCGGAGCCCGAGCGCCGCGCGACCTCGCCGACGAAGGCCTCGAACAGGCGCTGCTGGACGGCGTCGGCGCCGGCGGTGTCCTCCGGGTGCCACTGCACGCCGATCACCCATTGGTCCGGGACCGTGAGCTCGATGCCCTCGATCACGCCATCCGCCGCCCAGGCCACGGCCTCGAGGTCGGCGCCCAGCTTGTCGACCGCCTGGTGGTGCTGCGACGACACGTCGGCGCTGGTGGCGCTCAGCGCCGTGGCCAGCCTGGACCCGTCCTGCACGCGGACGGAGTGGCCGATCGAGCCGCCCGCAACACCCGGCACGCCATGGGGGACGTCGCCGGTGGCGAGGTGCTGCTCCAGCGTGCCGCCCAGGGCGACGTTGAGGACCTGGTGGCCCCTGCAGACGGCCAGCGTGGGCATCGCCCGGGCGATGGCGGCGCGCACCAGCGGCAGCTCGAAGCCGTCGCGCCGGGCGAGGACCCCGTACACCTTCTCCTCGCGCTGCTGGCCGTAGGTCTCGGGGTCGAGGTCACCGCCGCCGATGAGCAGCAGGCCGTCGAAGCTGTCGAGCACCAGGTCGGCCTCGCCCTCGGTCAGCTCGTCCGGCATGAGCACGGCGCCCCGCGCCCCGGCCCGGCGCAGGGCGGCCAGGTAGGTCTCCGGGGTGGCGACGGCGTCGGTCGCCCAGCCCTCCACCCGGTCCGACCTCACCAGGTAGGCGGGCACGGCGATGAGCGGCGGTTGCGAGGTCGTCATCCAAGCTCGAAGCTACGCCGCAGCTCCCAGTCGGTGACGACCCGGTTGGACGCGGCCCACTCCTGGCGGGCCGTGTTGACCAGGTGGAAGTGGACATCCTCGCCGAACGCCTTGGCCGCCAGCTCGCTGCGCTCGAGCTCGGCGATCGCCTCGACCAGCGTGGACGGCACCCGGGGCACGTCCTCCGCCTCGTAGGCGTTGCCGTGGAACTCGGCGCCGGGGTCGAGGCGGTGCTCGATGCCATGCAGCCCGGCGGCGATCGTGGCCGCGTACGCCAGGTAGGGGTTGCAGTCGCCCCCGGGGATCCGCGACTCGACCCGGAACCCGGCGCCGTGTCCCACGAGGCGGAGCCCGCAGGTGCGGTTGTCGCGACCCCACACGATCGCGGTCGGCGCCCACGACCCGGGCTGGTACCGCTTGTACGAGTTGACGTACGGGGCGAACAGGTACGAGAGCTCCCGGCTCGCCGCCACCAGCCCGCCGAGATAGTGGCGGAACGTCTCGGACATATGGGCGGCGGCGTCGCCGTCCCAGTCGAGCGGTTCGTCGGCGTCCGCGCTCCACAGGCTCGAGTGCAGGTGGCACGAGTTGCCGCACTCGTCCATCGTGTACTTGGCCATGAACGTGATCGCCCGATCGTTCAGCGCCGCGATCTCCTTGGCGCCGTTCTTGTAGATCGTGTGGCGGTCGGCCATCTCCAGCGCATCGGCGTACCGCAGGTTGATCTCGTGCTGCCCCCGCCCCGCCTCGCCCTTGGAGAACTCGACCGGCACGCCCGCGCCGTCCATCGCGTTGCGGATCTGGCGGATGAGGTACTCGTCCTTGGTCGTCTGGAGGATGTGGTAGTCCTGGATGACGGCGGAGTGCGGCGTGAGCCCGGCGTAGCCTCGCGCCCCGGCGTCGTCGTACGAGTCCTTGAACAGGTAGAACTCCAGCTCGGACCCGCACTTCACCGCATACCCGGCGGCGGCGGCCCGCTCGAGCTGGCGCTGGAGGATCCGCCTGGGGGACACCTCGACGGGCTCGCCCGTCTCCGAGCTTTCGAGGTCGCAGAGCACCAGGGCGGTCTTCTCGAGCCAGGGGACCAGGCGCAGCGTGGTCAGGTCGGGCCGCAGCACGAAGTCGCCGTAGCCCGTCTCCCAGTTGGCGAACCGATACCCGGGGAGGGGGTCCATGTCGATGTCGACGGCCAGGAGGTAGGTGCAGGCCTCGACACCGCCGCCCTCCTCGGAAATTACGTCGTCGAGGAAGAAGTGGCCCGTGACCCGCTTGCCCATCAGCCGGCCCTGGAGGTCGGAGAAGACGACGAGCACGGTGTCGACGTCGCCGGCGCCGATCATCGCGGCGAGGGATTCCTGGTCGAGACGGCCTTGCTGCATGTCGGTGCTCCTTCGCTGGGCCGGCGCGACGCGGTCAGGTTAGTGACGAGGTTTCGACCGAGACGCGCACGGCACCGCCTTGGGGATCGATGCGGTCGAGCCAGTTCGCCCGCAGGCGGACCGGCATGGTTGGGACAGTGCGGCGCAGGCGCCCGGACCAGAGGGTCCGGCCCGCCTGGTCCACGGTGATGCGCGGCCAACGGGCGAAGGCGCCGCTGCGCAGGATGAAGCGACCGTGGGGGAGGTGCGCCCCGGGGACAGCGGCGTTGGGGGACACCCAACGCAGCGGGGCCACGCACTCCACGGGGACGGCGTCGGCCGCCGGCCACGGCCGTGCGCCGGCGGCCAGCCAGTCCAGCATCGCGGCCGCAACCCATTCGCCGTCCCGCGCACACACCCCTGCGGTCTCGGCGCCGTGCAGCAGATTCCCGGCTGCGAACACGCCGGGCGTCGAGGTTCGGTAGCCGGCGTCGACGGCCGGTGCATGGGTCCCGGCGTCGATGGCGAGGCCGCCCCGGCGCGCGAGCTCGTGGTCGGGAAACCAGTCCCCGGTGAAGACGACCGTGTCGCATTCCAGGCGGCGGGTCGCGCCCGAGGCCAGGTCCGCGACCTCGACCGCCTCGACCCGGGCCCGACCGGCGATCGTGGTGACCACGGTTCCGGTGAGGACGGGGACCCGCCCGCGCGTGGCCGCAAGCCGCAACGCCGCGTAGCTCTGGTGGCGGCGTTCGCGGGTCACCATGGCGGTGACCTCGCAGCCCGCGTGGCGCAGGGTGAGGACCGCGGAGAAGCTCACGTGTTCGGCGCCGACGACCACCGCCCGCCGGCCCACGGTGCCCCGCCCGAGCCGCGCCAGCTGCTGGAGCGCGCCCGTCGTGAGCACGCCCGCCGGGCGCGTGCCCGGGACCAGGCGTGCCGTGCGGGGCCGCTCCCGCGTGCCCGTGGCGAGGAGGACGGCGTGGGCACGGATCACGCCGGTCCCCCTGGGACTCGTGACCGCCAGCGCGCGTCGGCCGGTGCCCCCATCGTCGACCCAGCCGGTCACGGTGGTCGCGGCGCGGAGGTCGGCGCCGGCGTGGCCGGCCCGCGCCACCCAGGCGCGGGCGTAGGCGGGACCGCGCAGCACCCGGCGGAACTCCCGCAGGCCATAGCCGAGATGGTCGGTGTGGCGGGGAACGCCGCCGAGGTCGGGCTCGCGGTCCACGACGACGGTGCGCGCGCCAGTCCGGGCGAGCGCGGTGGCCGCGGCCAGGCCGGCGGGCCCGCCACCGACGACGAGGGCATCCACATCCTCCACCGTGCCCACGGTCACGACGCCAGCCCGAGGATCTGGGGTGGCGTGCGCCCGGTGTGCCGCGCGAACTGTGCGACCACCTCGGCCGAGCAGTAGAAGCCCTGGCACCGGCCCATGAGGGCGCGGGTGCGTCGCCGCAGGCCGTCGAGGTCCACCGCAGGTATCGGGCTCGAGCACGCGTCGCGGATCTCGCCGGCGGTCACCCGCTCGCAGTGGCAGACGATGCGCCCGTACTCCGGATCCCCAGCGACGCGCGCGCCGTCGAGGTAGGGGCGGGGCGCCGCGTCACCGAGGTTCGGCATCCGGACGCCGACTGCGTCCGGGCGCTCGCCGACGTCGTCGCCGGCGGCGGTGAGCTCGGCGGCGACCCACTCGGCCAGCGCCAGGGACGAGGTCAACCCGGTCGACCGGATGCCGCCGAGGCAGACCGTCCGCTCGTCCGAGCGGAACTCGAGCCGGTAGTCGGGCTGCTCGGTGGCGGCCCGAAGGCCCGCGTACACGGCGGTCACCTCCTCGTCGAGCAGTGCGGGCACGATGCGGCGGCCGTGCTCGAGCAGCCCGGCGATGCCGTCCGCCGTCGAGGCCGTCTCGCCCTTGTCGTCGAGATCCTCGGCGGTGGGCCCGAGCAGGACGTTGCCGAACACCGTGGGGCTGACGAGCACGCCCTTCGAGCGGCCCGTGGGGACGGGCAGCAGGATGTGGCGAACCAGCGGGCGTGCGAGCTTGTCGAAGACGATCAGCTGGCCCCGCCTCGGCGTGACGGTGAAGCCGTCGTGCCCCAGGCATCGCTCGACGTCGTCGGCCCGCAGCCCGGCGGCGTTCACCACCCAACGCGAGCGCAGGAGCCCGCGGGGCGTGGCGAGCCGCCACTCGTCGCCCGCCCGCTCGGCGCCGCTGACCGGGCAGGATCGCAGGAGCGTGACGCCGTTGGCGACCGCCTCGGTGGCGTAGGCGAGCGGCGTGGTCCACGGGCAGACCAGCGACTCGTCCGGCACGCTCAGGGCGCCCAGCGCCCCGGGGCCGAGCTGCGGCTCGCGCCGGTAGAGGTCGTCGGCGTCGACGAGGCCGCAGCGGTCGTAGCCGTTGGCCGCCGCCCGCTCGGCCAGCCCGGGGAGCGCGGCGTGCTGCTCCTCGGTCCACGCCACGAGCAGTGCGCCCGTCCGTTCGACGGGAATCCCGGCCTGCGCCGCGTAGGCCGAGAGGAGGACGTGGCCGCGGGCGACCAGACGCGCCTCGGCCGTGCCCGGCTTGGCGTCGAAGCCGGTGTGGAGGATCGCGGTGTTCGCCTTGCTGGTACCCGCGCCGATGTCGGGCCCGGCCTCGACCAGCGCCACGCGCAGGCGCGTGCGCCCGAGGCGGCGGGCGACCGCCGCACCGACGACCCCGCCCCCGACGACGGCGACGTCCACCGCGTCGGGACCCAGGGCGCCGGTCATCGCGCGAGCGAGAGGGTCGCCTCGGCCGCGCGGCGCCAGCTCTCGAGTCGCGAGTCGGCCTCGTCCCGGCTCGCCCGAGGCTCGTAGACGGCGGCCGGCTCCCAGGTGCCGATCGCATCGGTCATGGTGGACGCCGCCCCGAGCCCGAGACGGGCGAGCGCGGCGACGCCGAGCGCGGTGGCGTGGGGCGACACGTACACCTCGAGCGGGGCCTGGAGCAGGTCGGCCTGGGTCTGCATGAGGACCCGGGATCGGGTCAGGCCGCCGTCCACCCGGAGGCGCGCCAGCGGCGCCCCGAGGTCGTCGCCCGCCGCCCGGGCGAGCCAGGCCACCTGGGCGGCGATGCCCTCGATCACCGCGCGCACCAGGTCGGCCCGCGTGGTCGCGAGCGAGAGCCCGGTGAACGCACCGCGGGCGTTGGGCTCCCAGAACGGGGCGGCGAGGCCGGCCAGGCCGGGCACGAACGTCGTCCCGCCGGTGCGGTCCCCCTGCCCGCCGAGCCGGTCGAGGTCGGCCGGCTCGGCGACGACGCCCACGTCGACCAGCCAGTGCACCGCGGCCCCCACCGTGTACACCTGGCCGTCCAGGCAATAGGTGGTGGCCGGAGGGCCGCCGGCGCCGGGGACCTGCCAGGCGACGCACGCCACCAGCCCGCTCCGTGACCGGCGCGGCTCCGGACCCGTGGTGGCGAGCAGGAACGCCCCGGTGCCGTACGTGCACTTGGCCTCGCCTGCCGCCAGGCATCCCTCGGCGAACAATGCCGCCTGCTGGTCGACGGCGAGGCCCACGACGGGGACCTCGGGGCCGAACACCGCGGTGGTGCCGACCGGTTCGGCGCAGCTCACGATCTCGGGCAGCTCGTCTGCCTCGATCCCGAAGAGCTGCGTCGCCTCGGCCGCCCACGCCACACGGTCGAGGTCGAGCAGCAGCGAGCGGGACGCCGTGGCGGCGTCGGTGACGAAAGCCCCGCACAGCCGATGGAGCAGCCACGCGTCGGTTGTGGTCGCCACCCCCTCGCGAGTGACGTGCCCGCGTAGCCACGCGATCTTCGGAGCGACGAAGTACGGGTCGAGCTCGAGCCCGGTGAGCGCGGCCAGGCGCGGCCCGTGCTCGCTGAGACGGTCGCAGACGGTGGCGGCCCGGCGGTCCTGCCAGACCAGCGCCGGCGCGATCGGTGACCCCGTCATTCGGTCCCAGGCCAGCACGGTCTCGCCCTGGTTCGAGAGGGCGACGGCGTCGATGGGGCAGCCGGCGGCGTGCATGGCGGCGGCGCCGGCGTCCATCACCGATCGCCACAGCTCCTCGGGATCCTGCTCGACGCCGCCTCCGTCGAGCGCCTGCGGGTGGACAGCGACCTCGGCCTCGCCGAGGACCGTCCCGCCCGGCCCCACGACGAGCGCCTTCGTCGCCGACGTGCCCTGGTCGACGGCGAGCACGTTCGTCATGGCGAGCGCGCCTCGACTCTTGGTGTGGCGTCAGCTGCCGCCGGGCATCGGGGCCGGCGAGGCCGGCGGGGGCGCGGGAATGCCCTCGCCCCGTTCCAGCGCCGCCAGCTCGCGCTCGATCGCGTCGAGCTCCTCCTGGGACCCCTGCACCCGCGGGCCCGTGAACCAGTGGCGGGCGGAGAACCGCCACCACAGCCAGATCCCGAGCAGGGCCACGATGAAGATCGGGCCAGCGAAGTTGAAGGAGTTGATCTTGTCGCCATCCCACGGCGGCCAGAAGACGCTGACCGGACCGTACTGCGGCAGGACGAAGAGGATGTCGATGAGCCCGACCCAGGCGATCGCCGTCCAGCCCACCAGCTTGCTCCAGCGTCCCAGGTTCCACGGCCCCGGACGGAAGTCCGGGTTGCGGCGCCGCAGGAAGACCGGAGTCACGTACGCCGTGTACAGGCCGATGCTCGTGATCGCGACGAACGCGAAGAACGCCACCGAGTAGTTCTTGTTCTGGAGCAGCGACAGGCACCCCAGGGCCGTGCAGACCACGACGCCGAACCAGACCGAGTTGGTGGGCGTGCGCGTCTTCGGGTTGATCCTGTGCCACAGGCGGTGCCCCGGGATCCCGCGGTCGCGGCTGAAGGCGTACGTCATCCGCGACAACGACGTGACGCCGCACATCCCGCAGAAGAACTGGCCGGCGACGGCGATGAACACCATCAGCTTCGCCACGTTGCCGCCGACCGACCGGACGAACAGCTCGGGCGCTGAGTTGATGCCGACGAACGCGATCTCTTCGTAGGCGCCCTTCGGCACCGCGGCGATCATGACGACGGTCATGATCCAGGCGATGAGGGCCGAGATCCACACCGATCGGACCATGCCCCTCGCCGCGGCCGTCGCCGCGCCCCGGGTCTCCTCGCTGACGTGCGCGGAGGCGTCGTAGCCCGTCAGCATGTACTGCGAGAGGAGCATGCCGATCGGGAACACGTACAACCAGTACGCGCCCGGGAAGGTCCACCCGGTGAGGTTCTTCCCGTCGAGCAGCGAGCCGAAGCCCTCGACGTTGCTCGGGATCACCAGCAGAGCGATCACGATGATCGCGGCGCCGATGACGTGCCACCAGACGCTGATGTCGCTGAGGATCCTGACCAGCTGGACGCCGAACGTGTTCAGCAGCCCGTGGATCACCAGGATCATGAAGAAGATGAACATGATCGAGCGAGCGTCGAGCGTGTCGCTGAACCACAGCCACGATTGGTCGTACAGGCTGATGAAGAAGCCGGTGAAGGTCGCCAATGCGTAGTCGACGCTGGCCACCACGCCGACGAGCCCAATGAGGTTCATCCAGCCCGTGAACCACGACCATCCGGCCTGGTTGCGCCGGGCGAGCTTGGCCGACCAGTAATACAGGCCTCCGGCGGTCGGATATGCGGAGCAGACCTCCGCCATTCCCATGGCGACCAGCGTCGAGAAGAAGCCAACGATCGGCCACTGGATCAGGATGTTCCGCGGGCCGCCGGCCTGCATGCCCAGGTAGAAGACGGTGAGGTTGCCCGCCAGGATCGAAATGATCGTGAAGGAAATTGCAAAGTTCGAGAACGCGCCCAAGCCCCGCCGAAGCTCCTGGGCGTAGCCCATGCCGTGGAGCTGGCGACGATCTTGGTCCAAGGCTGCGTCATCGACGGCCATCAGGGACCCCCTCCCACCACGCCGGCTTTCGTCGGCGTCTCCGTTGATGTCTTGTACCACCCTTTGCCCATTTGTTCCAGGGGAAGGTGGTTACTCAGGGGTCACATAGGCGGCGGTGATGCCACCGTCGACCACGAGCGCAGCGCCGGTCATGAAGGATGATTCGCCGGACGCAAGGAACAGGGCGGCGCGGGCGATCTCCTCGGCGGCGCCGGGCCGGCCCATGGGGATGTGGACGAGGCGGCGGGCCGCCCACGCCGGGTCGGACATCAGCTGGCGCATGAGCGGCGTGTCGATCGGGCCCGGGCACAGCACGTTGGCGCGAATCCCCTGACGCGCATATTCGACGGCGGTCTCGCGGGTCATGGCGAGGACACCGCCCTTGCTGGCGGTGTAGGCGATCTGCGGCACCGCCGAGCCGACCAGTGCGACCAGCGACGAGACGTTGACGATCGTGCCGCCGCCCGACGCCAGCAGCGCCGGGATCCCGAACTTCATCCCCAGCCAGACGCCCTTGAGGTTCACCGCCATGACGCGGTCCCACGTCGCCTCCGGCGTCTCGAGCGTGCCCGCGTCGTCGCCCGGGAGGATGCCGGCGTTGTTGTACAGCACGTCGAGGCGCCCGAAGGTCTCGACCGCAAAGGCGACCATCGCCTCGGCGTCGGTCGCGGCCGAGACGTCGGCGTGGATGTATGCGGCCTCGCCACCGGCGTCGGCGATCGCCGCGACGGTGGCCTCGCCGTCGCCATCGGCCAGGTCGGCGATCGCCACCCGGGCCCCCTCGCCCGCGAACAGCTCGGCGGCCACGCGCCCGATGCCACTCGCTGCCCCGGTGATCAACGCCACCTTGTCGTCGAGTCGTCCCATCCCTGCTCCTTGATCCGACGCGTTACGGCGCCCGGACAATGGCGAACGGCG
>DATFVX010000027.1:0-15548 GCA_035259985.1 Acidimicrobiales bacterium
CGGGCGACTCGGGCGTCGCCTCGTCGGGCGCGGCGGTCGCAAGGACGTAGCGCATGTCGGCGTGTTCGTGGTCGGGCTCGCCCTTGCCTGCGGGCACGGGGACCACGACCACGTGCACCAGCGCCGGTCGCGCCCGGTCGGGCCACGGCGCCAGGTCGCCCAGGCCGGTCTCCTCGTGCGCCTCCCGCAGGGCGATCGCGAACGGGTCGCTCTCCCCGGGATCGCCGTGGCCCCCGAGCTGCAGCCACCCCTGCATGCGCTCGTGCCAACGCAGCAGCACCCGCCCGCTCGGTGGATGGACCACGATGGCCGACCCGGTGACGTGCAGCGGCAACGACCGGCTCCACGGATCACCGCCGCGCGCCAGCGTGTGGATCCGGGCGACGTCCCCGGCCTCCGCCGCCGAGCGCGGCTCGAACCCGTCGAGCGCCGCCACCACCCCGTTCCCCAGCACGGCCATGCCTGTCAGCGCGGCCTCTACGCCGCCGCCTCGACGGGGAACAGCGACTCGAGCAGGCCGACCAGCTCGAGCGCGACGCCCCGCCCGCCCTTGACGGGCACCACGAGCTGCGCCAGGTCGGGCTTGTACACCGCCTTGGGCACGAGCCGCTTGAGGCGGATCTCCTCGGACACCTTGAGCCTCGCCGGCGAGAGCCGGGCGGTCCACGTGGGGGCGCCGAACCCCGTGGTGCGGACCACGTTGACCTCGCGGAGGTCGAGCCGCGCCGACTCGGCCCGCAGCCGGGCCACGTCGAGCAGCGCCGCCGCCTCCTCCGGCACCGGGCCGTACCGGTCCTGCCACTCGGCGCGGATGTCGGCGACCTCGGCCTCGGTGGTCACGGCGGCCAGGCGGCGGTAGGCCTCGAGCCGCAGCTCCTCCCTGGGCACGTAGGCCTTCGGGAGGCTGGCGTCGAGCGGCAGGTCGAGCTTGATCTCGGCGGGCTCGCGCGCCTCCTCGCCCTTCAGCTCGGCGACCACCTCGTTCACCATCTGGCAGTAGAGGTCGTAGCCGACGGCGGCGACGTGCCCCGACTGCCCGGTCCCCAGGAGGTTGCCGGCGCCCCGGATCTCGAGGTCGCGCATCGCGATCTTGAACCCCGAGCCCAGCTCGGTCGCCTCGCCGATCGTCTTCAGCCGCTCGTAGGCCTCCTCGGTGAGGGCGCGGTCGCGGGGATGGAACAGGTACGCGTAGGCCCGCTGCCCCGACCGCCCCACCCGGCCCCGGATCTGGTGGAGCTGCCCCAGGCCCAACACGTCGGCCCGGTCGACCACCAGCGTGTTGACGGTGGGCATGTCGATGCCCGACTCGATGATCGTGGTGCAGACGAGCACGTCGTACTCGCCCTCCCAGAAGTCGAGCACCACCCGCTCGAGCGACCCCTCGTCCATCTGGCCGTGGGCGACCGCCACCCGCGCCTCGGGCACCAGGTCGCGGATGCGGGCGGCCGCATGCTCGATGTCCTGCACCCGGTTGTGCACGAAGAAGACCTGGCCCTCCCGCAGCAGCTCGCGGCGGATGGCCTCGGCGACGGCCCGGTCGTCCTCCTCGCCCACGTAGGTGAGGATCGGCTGCCGCTCGGCGGGCGGCGTGTTGAGCAGCGTGAGGTCGCGGATGCCGGTCAGGCTCATCTCCAGCGTGCGGGGGATGGGCGTGGCCGTGAGCGTGAGGACGTCGACCCCCGCCCGCAGCTGCTTGATCTGCTCCTTGTGGGTGACGCCGAAGCGCTGCTCCTCGTCGACGACGAGCAGCCCCAGGCGCTTGAACCTCACGTCGGCCGACAGCAGCCGGTGGGTGCCGATCACGACGTCGACCTCGCCGGATGCCAGGCCCTGGATGACCTTGCGCGCCTGGCCGGGCGTGAGGAAGCGCGACAGGACCTCGACCCGCACGGGATAGCCGGCGAAGCGATCGCTGAACGTCTGGTAGTGCTGCTGAGCCAGGAGGGTCGTGGGGACCAGGACGGCGGCCTGGGTGCCGTCCTGCACCGCCTTGAAGGCCGCGCGGATGGCGATCTCGGTCTTGCCGAAGCCGACGTCGCCGCACACGAGCCGGTCCATGGGGGCCGACGACTCCATGTCGGCCTTGACGTCGGCGATCGCCTTGTCCTGGTCCGGCGTCTCCTGGTACGGGAACGCCTCCTCGAGCTCCCGCTGCCAGGGCGTGTCGGGGCTGAAGGCGTGGCCCGGCTCGCGCCGGCGCCTCTGGTACAGGACAACCAGCTCCTGGGCGATCTCGGCCACCGCCGCCCTGACCCTGGCCTTCGTGCGTTGCCAGCCGTCGCCGCCGAGCCTGTTCAGCGTCGGGGCCTCGCCGCCGGTGTAGTGGCGGACCGCGTCGATCTGGTCGGAGGGCACGTAAAGGCGGTCGTCGCCCTTGTACTCGAGCAGCAGGTAGTCGCGTTCCACCCCGCCGATGGCCCGCTTCACCATGCCGCCGTAGCGGGCCACGCCGTGCTGGTGGTGGACGACGTAGTCGCCGACCTTGAGGTCGTCGAAGAAGCCCTCGGTGTCGCGCCGGCGGGGGCGGGCGCGCCGGTGGGCGCGGCGGCGGCCCGTGAGGTCGGGCTCGGCCAGGATGGCCAGCTTCACGGCATCGGCCCGGAGGACCGTCCCCCGCTCCAGCGGCGCGACCACCACCTCGGCAGCCACGCCCTCCGATGCCAACCGGTCCCGCAGCCGCTCGGCCGACCCGTCGCCGTCGGCCCCGACCAGGATCCGGAACCCGTCCCGCTGCAGGCCCACCAGCCGCTGGATCAGCCCGGAACCATCGCCGACCACCGGGTCCCAGGCGGAGGCCAGCACCTGCGGCGTGTCGGGGCCGTCGGGGACGTTCACGACGTGCCAGGCCGGCGCGCTGGTGTGGGCGAGCAGGCGGTCGAAGTCGAGGTGGAGCCGCGGGAAGCCGTGGTCGTGCGCCTGCTCGACGCGCCGCCCCGCCCGCGGCAGGTCGCCGACGGCGTTCACGGTGCCGGCGCCGCTCCCGCTCCGGGCACGGCGGCCGCGGTCGCCGTTGCCAGCGGCGCCCCACGTCACCGCCAGCGTGGCGGCGAGGTCGGCCTCCTCGGCCAGCAGGTCGGCCGCACGGTCGCGCATCCGCCGGGGCTCACACAGCAGCACCTGGGCGCCGTCGCCGACGATGTCGAGCAGGACGCGCTCGTCCTTGGTCAGCCACGGCAGCCACGACTCCATGCCGTCGAAGACCAGGCCCTGCGCCAGCCGCTCCCACTGTTCGCGGCCCCACGGCTCGAGCCCGACGAGCCGCTCGGCCCGCTCGCGCACCTCGGGCGTGGGCAACAGCTCGCGGCAGGGAAAGACCTCGGCGATCGGGAGGTCGGCGAGCGAGCGCTGGTCGGCCACCGAGAACTCGGTCAGCCGGTCGACCTCGTCGCCCCAGAGGTCGACCCGCACCGGACGGTCGCCGGTGGACGGGAACACGTCGACGATGGAGCCCCGCACCGCAACCTCGCCCCGGTGCTCCACCATGTCCTCGCGCCGGTAGCCGGCGAAGACCAGCTCGGACACCAACTCGTCGCGATCGAGCTGCTGGCCCGGGCGCACCACCACCGGCTCGACGTCCTCGACATGGGGGCCCAGCCGCTGCACGAGCGCCCTCACCGACGCGACGACCACCGCCGGCGCCCGGTCCGCGTCCCGGAGCCGCCACAGCACGCGGGTGCGCCGCCCCATGGTCTCGACGGCGGGGCTGACCCGCTCGAACGGCAGCGTCTCCCACGCCGGGAACAGCTCGACGGCGTCGTCGCCGAGATACGCGGCGACGTCGTGCGCCAGGCGCTCGGCCTCGGAGGACGTGGGGACCGCCAGGACGATCGGGCGGCGGCTCGTGAGCCCGGCCAGGCCCGCGGTCACGATGGCCCGCGCCGACTCGGCCACGGCCAGGGTCGCCGAGGTGCGCCCGAGCACCTGCGCCAGTGCCGGCTCGTCGCGGAGCAGGCCGGGCAGGGCGTGGAGGGGCGCGTCCGTGCGCGCCCCTGCGGGTGCAGGGGCGGGGGTCATGGCGGTTCAAAGCTACCGGCTGGGGCGCGTAGCCTGACCGCCCGTGGGCGAGCAGGGCACGATGCCGCCGGTGTTCGACGACGAGGCCGCGGCTCTGGCTGTGTTCCAGAAGGACCTCGGCGAGTGGGACGTCGAGCTGGAGGTGACCCCCTACCCCGGCGCCGAGGCCAACCGCACCTCGGGCGTCGCCAACAATCGGCTGGTGGCCGGCCGCTGGCTCGTCAGCGACCTGACGACCGAGTCGGGGTTCTCGGGCCACGGCGTCTACGGCTGGGACCCGGCGCAGCGCGCCTACGTCGGCATCTGGGTCGACGCCATGAGTGGCGGCATCGCGCAGGGGACCGGCCGCTGGGACGAGGCGTCGCGGACGATGACCTACGACTTCGAGGTCGAGCTCCAGGACCAGATGGTGCGCTACCGCGAGGTCACCCAGGAGCTCGGGGACGGCACGCAGCTGTACCGCAACGTCCGGACCATGCCCGACGGCAGCGAGCACGAGGTCATCCGCGCCACCCACCGCCGGCGGGGCTGAACGCGCTGTATCTGCGCGACGTGCCGTCCCGTCGCGGACTGGGCATCACAGGCGTAACCGGTGCACCGATCGCCCGACCGAGCCGCGTGGGACACTGGGCGCGTGGGCGATGAGCCCCCGATCCACATCGAGTCCGAGGTCACGACGGCGTGGGACCGAACGGACGCGGGGCGCGACGCTCCGGGCCGGCGTGGGTCGGCGAGGCGGGTCGTGCGTGGGCCCGGGCGCTTGGCCCGGCTGGTGGGGGTGGTCGCCGGGGTGGGACTGCTGGGCGGGGGACTGCTGTGGTGGGCCGGCGACGGCGGGCGAGACGACGGCGATGGACCTTCGTGCGGCGGCATCGGCGGAGACAGGGCCCGAGCCGCCCGTATTGCGTTCTACCCGGCCACGCATCGGCTGTTACGAGCCGGCTCGTTCGCCTACAGGGGCGAGGTGCACGCCGCCGAGCAGAGTCCGATCCGGCCTGGCGAGCTGACGGCCGGCGATGTCACCGTCGAGGGCGCCGTGGTGCTGGAGCATGGGCTCACCCATGACGTCGCGGTCGATGCCAGCGGGCGGGCGGCAGAGACCGTCACGGCGGGCCCCGAGGTCTGGACTCGCAGCGCATCGACGGTCGATGGGCTCGGCAGCGCCCCGTGGGCAGTCCGCACCCCGGTCGGCCGGACACCACCGCTGCTGGGGACGGCCGCCGTTGCCTATCTGCTCTTGTCGGCGCGGGACCCCAGGCCGGTGGCGCCCGACCCCGCGGGGCCGTGCGTCATACGCGCCTCGACGCCCGCGGTCGACCGGCGGGACCCCTACGCCGTTCTGTCCGTTGACGTCGACCTGTTGGTCACCCTCGACGAGGACGGCAACCTTGTCCGCATCGTGGTCACCTCGGCAGCCGACGCTCCCGAGCTCGTGCTCGACCTTGACATCACGGAGACTGGCGAACCCCAGGCGATCGCGCCCCCGGACAGCCGAACGCCGGCCCGAACGCTGCGGCGCACCCTGCTCGGCGGATCGGCACTCGCTGCCCGCCCGGATTGACCGGGCCGCGGCCGCAACCTGGCGCCGAAGTGGTTGCCCAGCAACCATCTGCGCCAGGAACGGCGCTTACCCCCTTTGGGGTTGGCCCACGGCGTCGGACCGGTGAGCTAGCTTCGCCCGGGTGCGCCGGCTGGCCGGACGATGGCGCGTGATCGCAACCGCGGCCCTGGTGAGCGGGGCGGCCGGCTGCAGCCTCCCGTCGTTCGGGGCGCCCGACCCCAAGTCCGAACAGGGCGACAGCATCTTCACGCTGTGGCAGGGCTTCTTCGTCGCCGCTCTCGCCGTCGGCACCCTGGTGTGGGGGCTGCTGGTGTTCGTGATCCTGCGCTACCGCCGGCGCAACGACGAGGTCCCCGACCAGACCGGCTACCACATCCCGCTGGAGATCTTCTACACGGCGGCGCCGGTCGTGGTGGTGGCGGTGCTGTTCGGCGTCAGCGTCGCCACCGAGCGCGACGTCAACAGGCTCGACCCCGAGCCGGCGGCGCAGATCGACGTGATCGGCTTCCAGTGGTCGTGGCAGTTCCACTACCGGGACGAGGACATCACGATCACCGGCGAGCCCGGGGTGCCGCCGGAGATGGTCATCCCGGTGGGCCGGCCGACCGCGCTCCGGCTGGTCTCCGCCGACGTCAACCACTCGTTCTGGGTGCCCGACTTCCTGTCGAAGCGCGACCTCATCCCCGGCGTCGACAACGAGATCGACGTGACCCCGACCGAGGAGGGCGAGTACGTCGGCCGCTGCGCCGAGTTCTGCGGCCTGGACCACTGGCGGATGACGTACTCCGTGCGGGTCGTGTCGCAGGACGAGTTCGACGCCTGGGTGGCCGAACAGCAGGCATCCGGAGGCACGGACGACGGCACGGCCGCCGATGGGTCGAGCTCGTGACCACGCTCGAGGAACGGCCGCCGGTCGCCGAGGAGCCACCTGGGCCCGAGCGCCGGGCGCAGGGACTGCTGGCGTTCGTCACCAGCACCGACCACAAGCGCATCGGCATCTCGTACATGGCGACGGCGTTCGCCTTCTACCTCCTGGGCGGCGCCCTCGCTGTCGTGATCCGCTCCGAGCTGTACGAGCCCGGGCAACAGGTGGTGTCGCAGGGTCGCTACAACGAGATCTTCACCATGCACGGGAGCATCATGTTGTTCCTGTTCCTGGGCCCGTTCGCGTTCGGCCTGGCGAACTACTTCGTGCCGCTGCACATCGGCGCCAAGGACATGGCGTTCCCGCGGCTCAACGCCCTGTCGTACTGGTTCTACCTGTTCGGTGGCATCACGATGGTGAGCGGCTTCCTCACCGCCGACGGCGGCGCCGACTTCGGCTGGACCGGCTACACGCCGCTGTCCGACATCGTGCGCTCGCCCGGCATCGGGGCCGACCTGTGGATCATCGGCGTCGCCCTCACCGGGCTCTCAGGGATCCTGACCGCCGTCAACATCGTCACGACCGTGGTGTGCATGCGGGCGCCGGGGATGCGCATGTTCCGCATGCCGATCTTCACCTGGAACATGCTCGTCACCAGCGTGCTGGTCCTCATCGCCTTCCCGGTGGTGTCGGCGGCCGCCATCATGCTGTTCAGCGACCGCCAGCTCGGGTCGCACATCTACGACGCGACGGTGCACGACGGCGTCGCGGGCTCGCCGATCCTGTGGCAGCACCTGTTCTGGTTCTTCGGGCACCCGGAGGTCTACATCCTGGTACTGCCGTTCTTCGGCGTGGTCACCGAGGTCCTGCCGGTGTTCTCGTGGCGGCCGGTGTTCGGCTACGCGGGGATCGTCTTCGCCACCATGGCCATCGCCGCGCTGTCGGTCGGCGTCTGGGCCCACCACATGTTCGCGACGGGGGCCGTCCTGCTGCCGTTCTTCACCGGGTTCTCGATGTTGATCGCGGTGCCCACCGGGGTGAAGTTCTTCAACTGGATAGGCACGATGTGGGGCGGGAGATTGACGTTCCCGACCCCGATGCTCTTCGCCCTCGGGTTCCTGTTCACGTTCCTGCTGGGCGGGCTGACGGGCGTGATGCTGGCCTCGGCGCCCATCGACTTCCATGTGCACGACAGCTATTTCGTCGTGGCGCACATGCACTACGTGCTGTTCGGCGGGTCAGTCTTCGCCCTCTACGCCGGCATCTACTACTGGTGGCCGAAGGTCACGGGGCGGGTGCTCGACGAGCGCCTGGGCCAGGTCCACTTCTGGATGACGCTCGTGGGCTTCCACCTGACCTTCTTCGTGCAACACATCCTGGGGCTCGAGGGCATGCCCCGGCGGGTGGCCGACTACCTCGACAGCGACGGCTTCACCGGGCTCAACCAGATCTCGTCGATCGGGGCGTTCCTGCTGGCGGCGTCGACGCTGCCGTTCCTGTGGAACGCGGTCCAGACCCTGCGGGGACGCCTGGGCATGGTCGCGGGCGACGACCCCTGGGGTGGGCACACCCTCGAGTGGACGACGACCTCGCCGCCCCCGGCCGAGAACTTCGTCGGGCCGTTGCCGCCGATCCGCTCGCAGCGCCCCGCGTGGGACCTGCGGCACGCTGCGGACCACGGGAGTCGACCCGGTGTCTGAGCCATCCGTCCCCGGCACGGAGGGACCGGGCGGCCACGAGGCCCGGCCGCCGGTCGACGACCGGGCGGTTCCCTGGCGGGTGTTCGTCGCCGTCGGCGTGTTCGTGCTGGTGCTGGGCGCGATCTACTGGGGCACGGCCTACGAGGAGAGCGGCACGGTCATGCTGATCGTGGCCGGGTTGCTGTCATTGTGGATCGGCGCCTACCTGTGGCTGCGGGCTCGGACCCCGGGGCCTGCCGAGGCGGCGGACGCAGCCGCGGCGCGGCCGGAGGAGGTGGAGCCCTACCTGCCGCACGCCAGCGTCTGGCCGTTCACGATCGGGCTCGGCGCCGCGACCATCGCCAACGGCCTGGTGCTGGGCACGTGGCTGATCGTCCCCGGGGCGCTGGTCATGGTCCTGGGGATCGCCGGGTTCGTCCGCCAGACCCGCCGGCGCGACTGAGGATCAGCCCCGCACGGTGACGGTCTCGACCAGGTCGGCCTCGATCTCCGCGTCGGTGAAGGCCACCTCGCGCCACCGCTTGGCGGAGAACGCCTGGGTGGCCTCGGTGTAGATGTCGCTCGAGCGGTCCTCGGTCTCGCCGTAGGTGAGGAAGACCCGGGCCTGCGGCCCGTCGTCGGTGAACGCGAGGGCCATGAGGAACGACGTGCCGTTGTTGACGGGGTAGCCGGCCTCGTCGCCGACGCGGCCGAGCGACGAGCCGCGGACGAGCGTCTCGCGCTCGGCCCGGGCGAGCGCCGGGTCGAGGACCGACCGCTCGGTCCCCCACCCGACGACGTTGGTGGTCCCGTCCCGGGCGTTGCCGCCGTGGATGGGGATGCGCTCGCCGTCCCGCAGTGCGAACTGCACCTCGCCGAGCGTGGCGTCCACCGCGAACCCGGCGGCCTCGAGCGACTGGACGGCGCGGCCGAGGTCGACCAGCACGGGGTCGGGCGTGCCTCCGCCGGGCGCCGGCGCCAGCCCGGCCGGGGTGTCGACCGGCCGCTCGGGGTCGAACGGCTCGGCCCAGAGGGGGCCGGCGCGGGCCAGGTCGGCGGTCTCGACCCTGGCGAGCAGCTCGCGCCACAGCGGCGGTCCGGCCCGGTCGGTGTCGTACACGCCGTCCCATCCCGCCAGGACCCGGCAGGCGGGGCCCACGTCGACGCGCTCGGCCGGCAGCAGGGCGGGGCCGGCGCCGTCCGCCGTTGCCTGCGCCGGCACGTCGACGGTCGTCGCCCCCCGGCAGCGCTCGACCACGGACTCGAGCAGCACGCGTGAGGTGTAGCCCCGGTTCTGCAGGGTGGCCGCCGCGAGCTCGTCGAGGGTGAACAGCCCGTCCTCGCCGGCGGGGCCGGCCGTGGTCGTGTCCCCCAGCACCACCGCGTTCTCCCGGGTCCGCGGCGAACGGGCCGTCCGCTGGGCCCCGTGGAGGGGCGAGTAGTCGCCCTCCAGCATCTCCGTGGCGTGCGGCATCCAGAACGAGTCGTTGGCGTTGAAGACGTAGTCGTCCCGCTCGACCATGGGCTGCTCGGCGGCGGGCACCAGCCCAGGGTCGCGGGCGCCGTCCTCGTCCACCCACTCGTAGACCGGATCCGACCCGTCCAGCAGCACGGCGCCGTTGTCCCTGGCGATGGCGGCGACGGGATCGGAGTCGAGCGACGCCTCGTAGGCCGCGATCGCCTGGTCGGACAAGTTGGGGGTGGCGGACGTGTCGGCGTACCAGGCGCGCCCGTCGTCGGACACCGCGATCGTGTTGAAGAGCGGCACGCCGTTGACCTCTTCGTGCACGTCGATGAACTCGTCGAGGTCGTCGGCCCGCAGCATGCCGAGGTACTGGTCGACGAACTCGTCGTCGTCGAGGTTGGCGTCGCGGTACGTGATCGTGGCGGCGGCGGTCCAGCCGAAGCCGGGGAAGTCGATGATCGGCCCGTAGTGGCTCGACCACATGGTCCGGGTGACCTCGCCGAGCCGGCCGTCCTCGCCGCGGACCTCAACGGTCACGTCCCTGGAGGTCATCTCCCGGCGGCCGTCGCCGTAGACGTACGTGGTCGGCGACCCGGGGACGAGCTCGAGCCTGTAGGCGGTGAAGCGGTTGCCCGCCGAGACCGTGTGGGTCCACGCGAAGTTCTCGGTGAAGCCGATGCCGATGCCGGGCAGCCCGGAGAGCTGCACCCCGTAGGCGTCGAGCTCGCCCGGGATGGTGAGGTGGACCTCCCAGAATCGCAGCGCACCCTCCCACGGGAAGTGCGGGTTGGCGACGAGCATGCCGCCGCCATCGGCCGAGCGCTCCCCGCCGATCGCCCAGCCGTTCGAGCCCATGTCCTGCGGTGCCGGCACGATCGGCGCCGACGCGGTCTCGCCCGGCGACGACGTCGTGGTCCCGCCGGCGCCCCGGGGCGGTTGGGCGCTGGCGATGTAGCTGCTGATGGCCCCGCTGCTCGCCTGCAGGGCGACCGACCGTGCGTAGGCGTAGACCTCGACCGGCTCGAGCGGGCGGACCCACTCCTCGCCGGCGCACCATCCCGGCAGGCCGTCGGCGCCCACCTCGTCGAGCTGCGCGTTCCAGCCCGCCGTGAACGCCGTGATGAGCTCCACCGCGTCGTCCGAGGCGTCCTCCCAGTCGTCGGACGCGCGCTCGAAGATGCCGATCGCCCTCCAGGCGATGTCCGAGTCGACGTTGGCGTCGGCCTCGCCGGCACCGAACCATCGGGCACGCTCGCCGCGGATCTTGACCACCTGGTCGGCGAGGTCGCATGCCCGGTCCTCGCCGCTGGCCCATCCCTGGCCGAACGCCAGGTCGGCCGACGAGTCCGCGCTGATGTGGGGGACACCGGCGGACGTGCGACGGATCGTCGCGCGGTACGTGTCACCGACGCCGACGACGTCGCCGGCGTCCTCGCCCGCAGCATCCGCAGCGTCGTCCCCGTCGTCGTCCCCGCTGCAGGCCCCGGCCCCCACGACCAGGGCCAGCGCCGCCAGCATCCCGAGGACCGTGCGGCCGCCCGATCGCCCCCCCACTCGGGTCATCGGGCGATCTATACCAGGCGGTGGGCGACGGCGCCCACCGGGCTCGGCCCGGAATACTTGTATCCGCAAGTTGTTGCCCTGGGGGAACAGGAGGAACCATGCCAGCAATCTCCGTTGAAGATCCCCTCACGCTGCCGGTGGTGCCGGAGCCCGATCCCGCGACGACGACCGAGCGGCCCGTCCGTTCCGTGACCACCGCACCGGCCGGGTTCGAGGGCGAGGGATTCCCGGTCCGCCGCGCGTTCGCCGGCGTCTCGAGCGCCGACCTCGATCCGTTCGTCCACATGGACCAGATGGGCGAGGTGGAGTACGCCCCGGGCGAGCCCAAGGGCACGCCGTGGCACCCGCACCGGGGCTTCGAGACCGTCACCTACATGATCGACGGCACGTTCCAGCACCGCGACTCGACGGGTGGCGGCGGCCTCATCACCAACGGCGACACGCAGTGGATGACCGCCGGCGCCGGCATCCTCCACATCGAACGCCCGCCGGACGAGCTGGTCGCCAGCGGTGGGCTGTTCCACGGCATCCAGCTCTGGGTGAACCTGCCCGCCGCCGACAAGTTCACGCCGCCCCGCTACCAGGACATCCGGGGTGGCCAGGTCACCCTGCTCCGCTCGCCCGACGGCGGTGCGGTGCTGCGGCTGATCGCGGGCGACCTCGCCGGCTACCACGGGCCGGGCGTCACCCACACCCCGATCACGCTGGTCCACGCCACGGTGGCGCCGGGGGCGGAACTGACGCTGCCCTGGTCGCCCGACTTCAACGCCCTGGCGTACGTGCTCGCCGGGCGGGGCACCGTCGGGTCGGCCCACCAGCCGATCCACACTGGCCAGTTGGCGGTGTTCGGACCGGGGGAGCGGATCGTCCTGGGGGCCCGGGACGCAACCCAGGACAGCAACACCCCGAACCTCGAGGTGCTGCTGCTCGGCGGCCGCCCGATCCGGGAGCCCGTGGCGCAGTACGGGCCGTTCGTGATGAACACGCGTGCCGAGCTCGCCCAGGCGTTCGAGGACTACCAGGCCGGCCGCATGGGGCGGATCCCGGCCGAACACCTCGGCGACTGAGGTTGGATTTCCCGCCGCGGGCCTTACACTGTACGGCTTCCGCCGGTCCGGCGCAGTTACCGCCTCGTGTCGGACCGGTGGAGGCCAAGCCGGGGAACTTCCGGGCGGGGAGGGCGTCCGGAAGTTGGCTGGGCGGGGTGCACCGCCGCGCAACCCGCTCAGCTCACACCCGGCCCGAGGTGACGGCCTCCGCCGGGGTGACGCCGCCGTGCTCGCTGCGCACCACGGCGAGGAACTGTTCGACGGCGCGAACGGTGTGATGGACACGCACGGACGGAAGGACGTCGAAGGCGTGCTGGGCCCGGGGCAGTTCGCCGTAGACGACCGGGTTGCGCGAGGTCGCACGTAGGGCGCCGACGAACGACCGGGCCTGCTCGACCGGCACCAGCACGTCGTTCGCGCCGTGGAGGACGAAGAACGGCGGGGCGTCGGGCCGGACGTGGCTCAGGGGCGAGGCCTCGTCCCAGACCGTCCGGTTGTCGGCGAGCCGGGAGCGCATGACTCGACGCTCCAGGAACGGGACCAGGGCGTGGCCGGCCGACCCGTCCCGGTTGGTGAAGTCGTAGACGCCGTAGAAGGGAACGGCGGCGGCGACGCTGGTGTCGGCCTCCTCGAAGCCGGGCTGGAAGCCGGGAACATCGGGCGTGAGGGCCGCCAGGGCCGCCAGGTGGCCCCCCGCCGATCCCCCGGTGATGGCCATGAACGACGGGTCCCCGCCGTGCTCGGCGATGTTGGCCTTGGTCCAGGCCAGGGCGCGCTTCACGTCGACGATGTGGTCGGGCCACCGCGCCCGCGGGCTGAGCCGGTAGTTGATGGTCACGCACACCCAGCCCCGCTCGGCAAGGTGCGCCATCAGGGGATGGGCCTGTCCCCGCTTCTCCCCCATCGTCCACGCACCCCCGTGCACCTGCACCAGCACGGGTGCCCCGGCGTCGGCGGGCAGGTCGGTCCGGCGCCAGATGTCCAGGCAGTTGCGGCGGCCATGGTCGCCGTACGAGAGGTCCCGGGCGGCGGCGTAGCGGCGGCGCAGCCCGAAGCCGGACAGCAGCGCCGAGCGGCGGGTCAGGGGCACGTCCGGCCGGGGACTGAACGGCTCGGAGATCCGCTCCCGATAGTCGGGCCCCAGGCCCTCCCGGAGGGCGCGCTCCAGCACGTCGTCCGAGCGTTCCGCCTCCCGCTGCAGAGCGACCAGCCCGGCGAACGACGCTGCGGTGAGCCCCACGCCCAGCGCACCCCGCAGGCCACGAGCGCCGCCGCCGCGGGCGGCCAGCAGGCCCACGGCCGCTTGCACGCCGAGCGTGGGCAGCGGCATCTCCGACGTCGGCACGCCCGACAGGAACTCGAGCGGCGACCCCGGGGTGGCCGCCGTGCGGTCGAACGGGCGCCAGGCCGCGGCCGTCACCGTGGCCGCCACGACACCCGACAGGAGGAACCGGTTGCGGGGATCCATTGCGCCTGATGTTAAGGCCGCTCGATTTCAGGGCCACCGGCGGGGCGCTTGGCGGCGGTCGGGTGATTTCGGCTGATCGTTACCCGCCCGCCCGGTACTGGTCGGTACCCCGCGGGTACAGTTCCTGCACACCGCGTGCACGGATCGGGGGGCTCGATGACGACGAAAGACGGCACCGTAGGTCGGTACCTCCACTGGCTCCTGGTGGCGTTCTCGCTGGGAGCGGGCGTGATCCACTTCGCCTACAGCGGTGACCACTTCGACGTCAGCTGGCGGCACGGCGCGTTCTTCGCCGCGGTCGCCTGGTTCCAGCTGAGCTGGGCGGTGGTGATCATGGTCCGGCCGACCCGGACCGTCCTGGCACTCGGCGCCGCCGTCAACGCCGTGGTGATCGGCACCTGGATCATGTCCAGGGTCTGGGGCGTGCCCATCGGTCCCGGCGCGTGGGAGCCCGAGCCGATCTCGCTCGCCGACGGGCTGGCAACCGGCCTCGAGGTCGGGATCGTCGTGATCTCGCTGGCGGTCCTGGCGCGACCGGCGCTGGCTCAGCAGTCGGTCCGCCCCTCGGTGGGGATGGCGGGGATCGGCTTCAGCGGCCTCGCAGTGGCGGTCGTGTCCACGCTGGCGCTCGCACCGGCGTTCGCCTCCGACGACCACCACGGCGGGGAGGGCGAGGCCACCGGCCACGCCGCCGAGGCGACGGCGGGGGGCGACGACCATGCGACGGGCGACCACGTCGAGGGGCACACCAACGTCGTCATCGCCGCCGACGGCACATCGGCGTGCGAGCAGTCGGGCTACGGCAGCGAGGGCAACGCCGGCCACGGCCACCGGGGGCCCGTGCAGGTCACGCCGCTCGACGCCAAGACCCGCGTCACGCTCTCGGCGCAGGTGGCGCAGTCCAACGCGGTGGCCGCCAAGTACACGACGCCCGCCGCCGCGGAGGCGGCCGGCTGGCGGCGGATCACCCCCTACGTGCCCTGCATCGCGGCGCACTACCTGAACAGCAAGCTGCTCGACGGCAAGTTCGACCCGGCGTACCCCGAGATCCTGCTGTTCGACGGCACCGATCCCGACAGCCACCTCGTCGGGCTCAGCTACCTGGTCTTCACCGATCCCGACAACCCGCCTGAGGGCTTCGCCGGCGACAACGATCCCTGGCACATCCACCGCCAGCTGTGCCTCGGCGGCGGCGGCGTGGTCGGCGACGAGAACACCAGCAAGGAGGACTGCGCGGCCCGCGGCGGCCGGCTCGTGCCGCTCAACAACCTCTGGATGATGCACATGTGGAACGTGGCCGGGTGGGACAGCCGCTGGGGGCTGTTCAGCTCCGAGCATCCCGACCTCGGCGGCAACATCGGCGACATCAACGCCACGCCGGGCGGCTGACGGGCTTCGAACCCGTCAGCCCGCGGCCGCGGCGGCGAGCCTGTCCTTCGCGACCTCGTCGAGCTCGGCGTACTCCTCGCCGGTGTCGACCCAGTCCTCGAACTGGATCACGCCCAGCTCCTCGAACCGGCGGCGCAGCCAGGCGTCGGAGGCGTCGAGCAGGCCGAGCTTCTTGCAGTTGGGCACGATCTTCGAGAACAGCAGCTGCTGGAACATGTTCTCCTGCGGGGGGATCGCCAGCATCGAGGTGACCACCGGCTTGGGGTCGATGCCCATGCGCTCCCAGACCTCCTGCTGGAGGAAGCGGTCACGCATCCGCACCGCCGCCTCGAAGGCGAACTCCTGGCGCTCCCGCAGCTCGGCGTCGGTCAGCCCCTCGTAGTACTCCTTCAGCGACAGCACGCCGAACGCGACGTGCCGGGCCTCGTCGGACATCACGTACCGCAGGAGCTGCTTGAGCAGCGGATCCTGGGTGAGCATGTGCATGAACCCGAA
>DATFVX010000028.1:0-3447 GCA_035259985.1 Acidimicrobiales bacterium
CCTGCTGGCGCTGGCGTTCCACCACATCGTGCCCGAGACCTTCGGTGTGCTCCTGGCCATCGAGTACCTGGCCATGATCGTCATCGGGGGCGTCGGCTCGCCCGGCGGCACGCTCGCCGGCGCACTGTTCGTGTCCTCCCTGCCGGTCGTCCTGCAGCGCTACAGCGACGCGCTCCCGTTCGTGGCCGAGTCGCCGACCGAGGGTGGCGTCACCGCCGGGGTCGCCGCCCGCTTCTGCTACGGCGCCGCCATCGTCGGGCTCCTGCTCGTCGAGCCGGGAGGGCTGGCGGCCCTCGCCCGCCGCGTCCGCTCGCGCCGGGCCGCCCGGCCGCGCCGCGCGGCGCCGGCGCCCACTCCCGCCGCCGTCGATCTCGGGGACGCCGTCGACATCCGCGACGACATCGCCCCGGTCACACCCAGCCCGTGAGGGCACTCACCGATCTCCGAGGAGGGGACACCATGTCCAGATCATCCGTCCGGCGCCGTGTGCTCGTGTGGGCCACGGCCGCCACCGCCCTCGCGGCGAGCACCGCGTGCACGACCAAGGACGACGAGGCCGCCACCGGGTCGGCGGGCGACGCCGGCAGCGGCGCCCTCGAGACCGGGCCGGGCGTCACCGACGACACGATCACGCTGGGAGTGCTCACCGACCAGTCCGGCCCGTTCGCCGGCGCGTCGCGGGGCATCGCCCAGGGACGCCAGCTGTTCTGGGACGCCCGCAACGCCGACGGCGGCGTGTGCGATCGCACCGTCGAGTTCACGGTCACCGATCACGCCTACAACGCCCAGAACGCCACCACCCAGTACGCGGCCATGCAACCCGACGTCCTCGCCTTCGACGAGCTGCTCGGCTCGCCGATGATCGACGCCCTTCGGCCGACCATCGACCAGGACAACGTCCTCACGATGGCGGTGTCGTTCTCGTCGTCGGTGCTCCAGAGCCCGAACATGGTGGTCACCGGCGCCACCTACGACATCGAGATGATCAACGCCCTCCAGTGGCTGATGGACGAGGGCCGGATCGCCGAGGGCGACACTGTCGGCCACATCTACCTCGAGGGCGACTACGGCGAGAACGCGCTCGCCGGCGCCGAGCACGCGGCCGCGGAGCTCGGAGTGGAGATCGCCGCGCAGAAGGTCCAGCCGACCGACGCGGACCTCACCGCGGCCGTGACCGCCGTGGACGACGCCGGCGCCCGCGTCGTGCTGCTGACCACTACGCCGCCCCAGGCGGCGTCGGCCGTGGCGGTGGCCCAGGCGAGCGGCCTCGACCTGACCTTCGTCGGCTCGAACCCCAGCTTCAGCCCGGCGCTGCTCGCCAGCCCCGCGGCCGACGCGTTGCAGGCGTCCTACCTGATGGTGTCCTCGATCGCCCCGTATGCCAGTGACGCCCCCGGGCCCACGGCCGTGCGAGACGCCTTCGCCGCAGAGTTCGCGGGCGAGACCCCCACCCACTTCGTGATGTATGGCTACGCCCAGGGCGAGCTCATGGCCCAGATCCTCGACACGGCGTGCGAGAACGGTGCGCTCACCCGGGAAGGCGTGCAGGAGGCGTTCCAGAGCCTCGAGAACGTCGACACCCAGGGCCTCATGCCGCCGATGGACTTCAGCGACCCGGGCCAACCGCCCGCCCGCGAGGTCCTCATCCTCCGGCCCGACGCCGGTGTCGACGGCGGGCTGACCGAGGTGCAGGGCCTGTTCGCTTCGCCCCTGGCCACCGACTACCAGCTCGCAGGCTGAGCCGAGGAGGAAGAGCCGTGCACGGCCTCATGCAGGACGTCCCCCTGACGCTGCCCCACCTCTTCGAGCGGGCGGAGCGCCTGTTCGCCGACAAAGAGGTGGTCACCGCCACCGCCTCCGGCCGGGACCGGGTGACCTACGGAGCGTGGGCCGAGCGGGCCCGGCGGCTCGGCAGCGTGCTCGACGCCCTGGGCGTGAGCGCCGACGGGCGGGTCGGGACGTTCGCCTGGAACACCGCTCGCCACCTCGAGCTCTACTTCGCCGTTCCCTGCACCGGGCGGGTGCTGCACACCCTCAACATCCGCCTGTCCGCCGACCAGCTCGTCTACGTAGCCGACCACGCCGAGGACGAGGTGATCTTCGTCGACCGGTCACTCGCCCGCCTCCTGTTCCCCCACCTGGCCCGGCTCACGACGGTCCGCCACGTGGTGGTCATGGACGACGGGGCGGGCGAGGTCCCGCTGATCGCGAGCGGGCCCCAGGTGCACGACTACGAGGCCCTGCTCGACGGCGCCTGGCCCGCCGAGTTCCGGGTCGACGACGAGTGGCGGGCCGCGTCCATGTGCTACACGAGCGGCACCACCGGCAACCCCAAAGGGGTCGTCTACACCCACCGGTCCTCGTTCCTCCACACCCTCGGGGTGATGGTGGCCGGCACCATGGGCATCGACGAGCCCGATCGGGTCCTGCCCGTCGTCCCCATGTTCCACGCCAACGCCTGGGGACTGGCCCACGCCGCGGTCGCCTCCGGCGCCTCGCTGGTCATGCCCGGCCCGGACCTGTCACCCGGGGCGGTGGCCGAGCTCATCGAGTCGGAGCGGGTCACGGTGGCGGCCGGGGTGCCCACCATCTGGATGGGAGTACTCCCCGAGCTCGCCGGCCGGGACACGAGCAGCCTCCGCAGCATCGTGTGCGGCGGCTCCGCGGTGCCCAAGGCGCTGTCCGAGAGCTACCGCGAGGCGACCGGGCTCCCCATCCTGCAGGCGTGGGGCATGACCGAGACGAGCCCGGTCGGTGCGCTGTGCCACCTCAAGACGACTCTCCGGCGCGACCTGGACCAGACCGGGCGCGCCCACCTCCGCACCAGCGTCGGCCAACCGGCCGTCGGGGTCGAGGCTCGGATCGCCCGGTCGGACGCGACCGGTGCCGACGCACCACTGCCCTGGGACGGGACCACTGCCGGCGAGCTCCAGGTGCGGGGCCCGTGGATCGCGGCCGGGTACTACGCCGACCCCCGGTCCGGCGACTCGTTCACCGCCGACGGGTGGCTCCGGACCGGCGACGTGGCCACCATCGACGCCCACGGGTACATCCGCCTGGTCGACCGGGCCAAGGACGTCATCAAGTCCGGCGGCGAGTGGATCAGCTCGGTCGAGCTCGAGAACGAGCTCATGGCGCACCCGCAGGTCGCCGAGGCGGCCGTCGTCGGGGTGCCCGACGACCGATGGGGCGAGCGGCCGGTCGCCTGCGTGGTCCTCCGCCCCGGTGTCGCTGCCGGCGACGGCACGACGGTCGCCCTCCTCGACCACCTGGAGCCTCGGGTGCCGAGGTGGTGGATCCCCGACGACATCGTCTTCCTCGACAGCATCCCCAAGACCTCGGTCGGGAAGTTCTCGAAGAAGGACCTGAGGTCCCAGCTCGCCCGGTCGGGCACCGGCCGCCGCGAGGAGGCACCACGGTGAGGACCACGGTGACCACCCCGGTGGG
>DATFVX010000029.1:0-10331 GCA_035259985.1 Acidimicrobiales bacterium
AGGAACACCCGCGCCACGCGGCCGCCCCCCAGCGTGTAGAGCTCGCCGGTCACCGGGCAGTCCTCGTGGGCCAGGAAGACCACGACGGGCGTGACCGACTCGGGGAGCAGCTTGTCCGCGATCGGCCCGAGCAGGTCCTCGGTCATCCGGGTCTTGGCCACGGGAGCGATCGCGTTGGCCTTGATGTTGTACTTCGCTCCCTCGACCGCGAGCACCCGGGTCAGGCCGACGAGGCCCATCTTGGCGGCGCCGTAGTTGCTCTGGCCGAAGTTGCCGAACACCCCAGCCCCCGAGCTGGTGTTCACGATGCGGCCGTAGTTCTGCGCGCGCATGTGCTCCCACGCCGGCTGGGTGACATGGAATGCGCCCCGCAGGTGGACGTCGAGCACCGGGTCGAGGTTGTCGGGTCCCATGTTCTTGAACGAGGCGTCCCGGAGGATGCCGGCGTTGTTGATCACGACGTCGATGCGACCGAACCGGTCCAGCGCCGTCTGCACGATGGCCCGGCCGCCCTCCGGGGTCGCCACCGAGTCGTAGTTGGCCACGGCGTCGCCACCCGCCGCGGTGATCTCGTCGACCACCGCCTGGGCCGCAGTCGTGCCGCTGCCGGTGCCATCGACGGAGCCGCCGAGGTCGTTGGCCACGACCAGGGCGCCGCGACGGGCCAGTTCGAGCGCGTGGGACCGGCCCAGGCCCCCGCCGGCGCCCGTGATGATCGCGACCTTGCCATCGAATCCGAGATCAGCCATGGCCGAGGAGCGTAGAGGGGGGTCTTGCGAGCCCCCGAATCGATCGGCGCCCCCGCCCCCCGCCCTCGCCCCGGCGCCGGCCGGCGAGGCTCCCGGGTTAACGAGGGGCCGCGTCAGGTCCCGACGGCCAGGTAGCGCACCCGTTCGGTTATGTGGACGGCATGGTCGCCGAGGCGCTCGTAGAACCGCCCGACCAGCGTGGTTTGGAGGGCGTCGGGCAATGCCACGTTGCCCCTTCCCAGCTCCTCGACCAGCTGGTCATGCAGGCTGTCGATCTGGTCGTCGGCGGCGTCGAGGCGCTCGGCGGCGTCGGGGTCCCGCTCGGCCCATGCGTCGGCCGCCGCCCGCCACATCTCGACGCAGGTCGCGCCCAGCTGCTCGAGCAGCCCACGGACGGTGGGCGTGAGGCGCAGCGCCAGTCCCGCGGCGGCCCGCTGGGCGATGTGCTCGGCCAGGTCACCGCTCCGCTCCAGCTCGGGTACGACCCGCAGCACCGAGACCAGATAGCGCATGTCGCGGGCCATCGGCGCCTGTGTCACCAGCTCGCGCTCGGCCACCTGCTCGAGATCCGCCTCGAGCTGATCGACGAGCGCGTCACGACCCGCCAGGCGGCGCGCCATCTCCGTGTCACCCGAGAGCAGCGACTCGGAGGCCGCCGCCACCCCCTCGGTCACGAGCGCGAACAGACGGATCACGCGGGCGTCGATCTCGTCGAGCTGGTGGTGGAAGCGCTTCCGCAGCTCGTGGGACGGCTCGAAGGGCTCGGACACGGGCCGCACCGTACCCCGCCCGTTCGGGCTCCGATCACGCGCGGATCGTGCGCCCTCGGCACCGCCTCATGTGGCGGCGGAGTTGTCCATCGCGTACGCCCGGAGACGCTTGTAGTCAACCTTGCCGTTGGGCGCACGGCCGATGCTGTCGATGACGAAGACCCGCTTCGGCGCCTTGTAGACGGCCAGCATGGAGCGGACGTGGTCGATGACGGCTTCGGGCGCGACGTCGACACCGTCGGCGACCTCGACGACCGCTGTGACCGCCTCGCCGAAGCGATCGTCGGGGATGCCCACGGCCACCGCATCCCGGATGCCGGGGTAGGTCTTGAGCGCCTCCTCGACCTCCTCGGGGAAGACCTTCTCGCCGCCCGTGTTGATGACCACGGAGCCCCGGCCGAGCAGGGTCAGGCTGCCGTCGGCCTCAACCTTGGCGTAGTCCCCCGGGCACGAGTAGCGCCGACCCTCGAACTCGATGAACGTGGCGGCCGTCTTCTCCGGGTCCTTGTAGTAGCCGATCGGCTGGTGCCCCCCGACGGCCACCCGGCCGATCTCGTCGGACCCGGGCTCCACCCGGTGGCCGTCGTCGGTGATGACGATCGTGTTCTCGCCGAGCACGAACTTCGCCGTGTCGCTGGCGGAGGTGCCCGACGAGATCGACTGGCCCATGCCGATGGCCTCCGACGACGAGAAGGCGTCGACCAGGAGCATGTTGGGGTGATGCCGCAGCAGGCCCTGCTTGACCGGTTCGCTGAACATCACGCCCGACGACGCGACCAGGAATAGGCTGGCGAGGTCCCACCGGCCCGGGTTTTCCTCCAGGGCCTTGAGCATGGGCTTGCCGAAGGCGTCCCCGACGATGGCGATCTGGTTGACCCGCTCGCGTTCGATCGTGTCGAACATCTCCTCGATGTCGAAGCGGCGCGAGGCGAGCGTCACCGTGCTGCCCCCCAGCGCCAGGCAGATGAGCTGGGTGTATAGGCCGGTGCCGTGCATCAGGGGGCAGGCCGGCAGGCCCACGGGGCCCACGTCCTTGACCTGGTCACGCACGATCTCCGGGTCGGCCTCTGCGTCCTTGTAGACGGGGTTCACCTGCGACACGAGGTTGCGGAACAGGTCGTCCTGCCGCCACATCACGCCCTTGGGCATGCCGGTGGTCCCGCCGGTGTAGAGCATGATCAGGTGGTCGCCGTCGTGTCCCCAGGGCCCGGCCGCCCGCTCGGGGTGCGACGTCGCCGCGTCCTCGTAGGCGACCGCCCACTCGGGACGAGGACCGCTGCCGTCGTCGACCCAGAGCCAGGTCGCCACCCGGGGGACCCGGTCCCGGATGCGTTCGATCGTGTCGATGAAGGCGCCGTGGAAGACGACCGCCACGCAGTCGGCGTTGTCCCACAGGTAGACGAGCTCGTCGTCCTGGTACCGGTAGTTCGTGTTGATCGGGACCAGGCCGGCCTTGAACGCGGCGAACATCGACTCGATGTACTCGGGACAGTTGTAGAGGTACTGCGCCACCTTGTCCTGCTCGACCACGCCGGCGTCGAGGAGCGTCTGGGCCACGCCGTTGGCCCGGCGGTCGAACTCGCCCCAGTCGATGCGCCGGTCGCCCTGGATCTGGCTCGGGGCGTCCGGGATCTGCTGGGCGATGACCTCCCAGACGTCGGCGAAGTTCCAGCCTGACATCGAGCGCTCCTCGGGGGATCGGCGGCTCGTCGGAGGGTAGCGGTTGGTCCCCACGTGGCCCACCCCCACGTAGGGTCGTCAGGTGGACTTCGAACTGCCGGCCGACGACGACCCACGCCGGACCGAGGTGCGCTCCTGGCTGGCGGAGCACCCGGCGCCGTCCGGCCGCGAGCTGGCCGGGGCCGGCCTGGTTGCGCCCCACTGGCCCAAGCCCTACGGGCTCGGTGCCGATCCGGTGCAACAGCTGGTCATCGACGAAGAGCTGCGGCGGGCGCGTGTGTCCCGGCCCGCCAACCCGGTCGGCATCGGCTGGGCAGGTCCGACGCTGCTCCACGCCGGCACCCGGGCCCAGCAGGAGCGCTACCTGCCGCCGCTGCTGTCGGGGGACGAGATCTGGTGCCAGCTCTTCAGCGAGCCGGGGGCCGGCTCCGACCTGGCGTCGCTCACGACCCGCGCCGTGCGGGACGGCGCGGAGTGGGTGGTCACCGGGCAGAAGGTCTGGACCTCGCTGGCCCACGAGGCGCGCTTCGGGATCCTCATCGCGCGGACCGATCCCGAGGCGCCCAAGCACCACGGCATCTCGTACTTCGTGTGCCCCATGGACAGGCCGGGCGTGACCGTTCGGCCGATCGTCGAGATGACCGGCGTCCACATGTTCAACGAGGTGTTCCTGGACGACGTGCGCCTGTCGGCGGACAGCCTCGTCGGAGAGGTGAACCGGGGCTGGGAGCTGGCGAAGGTGACGCTGGCGAACGAGCGGGTGTCACTCTCGACCGGCGGGGGGTTGTGGGGCCGGGGGCCGGCCGCCGAGGACCTGCTCGCCATCGTCCGGTCCCGCGGACCGGTGTCCGACCCGGTGCTGCGCGACCGGATCGTCCGCCTCCACATCGAGGGCGAACTGCTGCGCCTCATCCGCCTACGGACGGTGAGCGCCCAGATCCGGGGCGAGCCGCCCGGGCCCGAGGCGTCCGTCCGCAAGGTGCTGGCCGACGAGCATGGGCAGCGCCTGTTCGGGTTGGCCAAGGACCTGGCCGGAGCGTCCGGGATGCTCACCGATCACGGGCCGCTCGGTGTCCCGGTCGACCTGTGGCACTACGGGTTCCTGTTCGCTCCGGCCCTGACCGTTGGGGGCGGAACAGGCGAGGTCCAGCGGAACATCATCGGCGAGCGCGCGCTGGGCCTGCCGCACGACTGACGGGCGATTCCGCGGGTCAGGCGGCGGCGGGCTCGATCTGGGTCCCGACGTGGTCGGCGGACGCCGGCCGTGGCTCCGGGGCTTGGTCCAGGGCCCGCATCTGGCGAGCCGTCCACGCGGTGACGAGGCCGGTGGCCACGGCGCCCAGGAGCAGGGCGACCCGGACGTCGGTCAGCTGCGCCACGGTGCCGATGACGGGGCTCCCGATCGGTGTGGACCCGAGGAACACGACCGTCAGCAGCGCCAGCACCCGACCCCGCATCGGCGGGGCGGCCCGCAACTGGACCACGGCGTTGGCGCCCGAGATCATCAGCACGTTGCAGTAGCCCACCGCCAGCGTGGCCAGGACGGCCAGCGGCAAGGTCGGTGCCGCCGCCAGCGCCAGGGTGGACAGCGCCAGCCCCGCACCCGACCGCACGAGGAACTGCAGCCCGACCGATGCCCGCCGGGCCACCACCAGCGCGCCGGCCACCGAGCCGAGGCTGAGGGTGGCGAAGAGCATGGTGAAGGTCGACGCAGTGCCGTGGAAGCTCCGCTCGGCCAGCAGGGGCAGCGTCACCTGGTAGTTGAACGCCACGGTGCCCACCACCGCCAGGAGGATCAGGGGCAGGCGCAGGTCGGGCGTCCGCCACAGGTAGCGCAGCCCCTCGCGCATCTGACCCTTGGCCTTCGCGACCCGGGGCGACGACCGGAACTGCGCCCGGTTCATCCGCAGCAGGGCCAGGATCACGGCCATGTAGGTCACCGCGTTCACGACGAAGCAGACACCGGCGCCGGGCCCGGCGATGAGCAGGCCCGCGAGTGCGGGGCCCACCACGCGCGAGGCGGTCATCAGCGCGCTGTTGAGGCCCACGGCGTTGGGCACGTCGCTCTCCGGCACCAGCTCGACCACCAGCACCCGGCGGGACGGGTTGTCGAAGGCGTTGATGATGCCGAAGACGAGCGACAGGCCGAACAGCGCGCCCACGGTGATGCGGTCGGTCAGCGTGAGCACCGACAGGGTGGTCGCCAGCGCCAGGAAGGCCGTCTGGGTGCAGATCATCACCCGGTGGCGGTCGACCCGGTCGGCGATGACGCCCGACCAGGCGCCCAGGACCAGGATGGGCAGGAACTCGGCCGCGGTCACCAGCCCGAGGGCGATGCCGCTCCCGGTGAGGTCCAGGACCAGCCAGATGATGGCGACGGACTGCATCCACGTGCCGGCCTGGCTGATGAGCTGGCCGCCGAAGAACAGGCGGAAGTTCCGGCTGGCCAACGAACGGAAGGTGGCCTGCCCGGCGAGGCGGAGTCGTTCGCTCAAGTCCGCGCCTCCACGCCCGCGAGCCTCTCGAGGGCGTCGATGGCGTCGTGGAGCCGGCGCACGGCGTCGGGCCCGAGCTCCTCGAGCCGGGCGGCGAGGAACGCGTTCCGCCGCGCCCTGCTGTGCTCGAGGCGCCGGCGGCCCTCGCGGGTGGTCGACACCCGGATGATGCGGCGGTCGGACGCGTCGACGGTCCGGTCGATCAGGCCCTCCTCCTCGAGCTTTGCGACCACCTTCGTGATGGTCGGCGGCGTCACCTGCTCGGCGGCGGCGAGGTCGCCCAGGGTGATCGGGCCCCGGAGCTCGATCGTGCCCAGCGCCGACTGCTGGGACGGGGACAGGCCCGTGTCGGCCTCCTGCCGCAGGCGGCGGTGGAGCCGCGCCGACGCGAGCCTCAGGCGGCCGGCGAGCTCGGTGATCTCGAAGTCGATCGTCGTCGTTGCGCCAACCATCACTTCGCCAGGCTAATTAGTTAGGCGAACTATTCCAACTGGCTTCGAAGCGGACCGCGAATTCGGGCAATCCGCCGCCGATTTGGCAGGATCTTGGGCGTATGGCGAAGGCCGAGTTCGACGGGTTCAGGCGGAACGAGTGGGTCAAGAACCTCGACGACCTGCCGGGCGTGCCGGCGGGCACCCGGGGGCGCGTCTACCTGGTCGAGGGCTTCACCTGGACCCGGTACCGGGTGCTGTTCGACAACGGCGCCGACATCGGCTCGCTCGACGGTGCGGTCCTCGCCCGCCCGCGTGACTTCGCCTCCGCCCTCGAGCGCCGCGACCAGGCGGCGCTCGCCGCCGAGACCGCCGCCGACGAGGCGGAGGCGGCCGCCGAGGGTGGCGCGGTGCCCGCCGACGAGGACAAGACCGTGAACGGCGTGTCGGTGCCGGCCCACCTGCTCGAGCGCTCGAAGCGGGCGCGGGAGCGCCTGGCCGCGGCGTAGGGGGAGAGACCGTGCGACTCAGCATGCCGCTCAGCTACGCGGGCGGCTTCAAGCAATCCGCCGCCCAGGCCGTGGAGCTCGAGGCGGCCGGGCTCGACATGGTCTGGGTCGCCGAGGCCTACGGCTTCGACGGCGTCAGCCTCATGGGCTACCTGGCGGCCGTGACCGAGCGTGTCGAGATCGGCGCGGCCATCCTGCCGATCTACACCCGCACCCCGACGCTGCTGGCCATGACCGCCGCCGGGGTCGACGCCCTCTCCGACGGCCGCTGCGTGTTGGGCCTGGGCGCCTCGGGCCCGCAGGTCATCGAGGGCTGGCACGGCGTCCCCTACACCCAGCCGGTGGGCCGCACCCGGGAGATCATCGAGGTCTGCCGCAAGGTCTGGACGCGGGAGCGCGTCACCTACGAGGGCCGCTCCTACACGTTGCCGCTCCCGCCCGACCAGGGCACCGGCCTGGGCAAGCCACTCAAGCTGATCACCACGCCCGTGCGGGAGCGGGTGCCGATCTACGTGGCTTCGCTCGGTCCGAACAACGTGCGGATGACGGCCGAGATCGCCGATGGGTGGTTGCCGATCTTCTACCTCCCGGAGAAGGCCGACGAGGTGTGGGGGCCCGACCTGGCGGCGGGCGCGGCGAAGCGGCCACCCGAGCTGGCGCCGCTCGAGGTCGTGGCCGGTGGCCTGCTGGCCGTCGGCGACGATGCCGCCGCGATGCGCGACCTGGCCCGGCCCATGCTGGCGCTCTACGTCGGGGGCATGGGCGCAAAGGGTCGCAACTTCTACAACGACCTGGCTCGGCGATTCGGCTACGAGGCCGAGGCCGAGAGGATCCAGGATCTGTACCTCGCCGGCCGGAAAGACGAGGCGGCCGCGGCGGTCCCGCCCGGCCTGCTCGAGTCCGCCACCATCTGTGGCCCCGAGGGCTACGTGCGCGACCGCATCGCCGCGTTCCGGGACACGGGCGTTACCGTGCTCAACGTGACGCCGATCGGACCGGACGTCCCGGCACTGGTCGGACGGCTCAAGGAGTGGATTGGCGCCTGAGCGAGCGTCCGTCGAGGGTGACGGGGAAGCAACGAGAGAGCGAGCGGGGCCCGAGCGGCCCGGCCGAAGGCCAGGAGCGGGAAGCATCGTGGCGCCCGGCTTCGACACACTCGACCCCCGCACGGGCGAAGTGTTGGCGCACCTGCCGGAGCACGGGCCCGAGGACGTGGCTGCGGCCGTCGCCCGCGCCCGCGGGGCGTTCGACGCGTGGAGCGCGCTCGCCTTCGACCAGCGCATGGACCACGTGCTCGCGGTGCGCGACCTGCTGATCGACCGCATCGACCGGGTCGTCGACGTGATCTGCAGCGAGACCGGCAAGCTCGAGCCCGAGGCCCTCAGCGCCGAGGTCCTGGCCACGTGCGAGCTGATCCAGCACTACCGCAGGCACGGCGCCCGGGCGCTCCGGTCGGAGAAGGTGCCGGTCGGGTCGCTGCTGCCGCACAAGCGGGCCTGGCGCAGCTACGAGCCCATGGGCGTCGTGGGCGTGATCTCGCCGTGGAACTATCCCCTGACCCTGGCGATGACGCCGGTGGTGTCGGCGCTGCTCGCCGGCAACACCGTGGTGCTCAAGCCGTCCGAGGTGACCCCGCTCGTGGGGCTGGAGATCGGCAAGCTGTTCGCCGAGGCCGGCGCCCACCCGGACATCGTGCAGGTGGTGACCGGGCGCGGCCCCACCGGCGACGCGCTGGTCCGCGCCGGCGTGCAGAAGGTGGCGTTCACGGGCTCGGTGCGCACGGGCAAGCTGGTGATGGCCGCGGCGGCCGAGACGCTCACGCCGGTGCTGCTCGAGCTCGGTGGCAAGGACCCGATGATCGTGTGCGACGACGCCGACATCGACCGGGCGGCCTCGGGGGCGGTCTGGGGCGCGTACATGAACGCCGGCCAGACGTGCATGTCGGTCGAGCGCGTATACGTCGAGGACGCCGTCTACGACCGCTTCGTCGACCTCGTGGTCGAGCGCACCAAGGCGGTCCGCCAGGGCCGCGGGCCCGGCCACGACATCGGGTCCATGAGCTTCGGCCCCCAGGTGGACATCGTCGAGCGCCACGTCGCCGACGCGGAGGCCAAGGGAGCCAAGGTGCTGACCGGCGGCCGCCGTGCCCCCGGCCGGGCGGGGCTGTGGTACGAGCCGACCGTGCTGGTGGACGTCGACCACACCATGGACGTCATGCGGGACGAGACGTTCGGTCCGGTCCTGCCGATCATGCGGGTGCGCGACGACGAGGAGGCGGTGCGCCTCGCCAACGATTCCCCCTACGGGCTCAACAGCTCCGTGTGGTCGGCCGACGACCAGCGGGCCGAGCAGATTGCACGAGCCATCGAGGCCGGCAACGTCTGCATCAACGACTGCATGGTGAGCTACGCGGTGGCGGGCCTGCCGTTCGGCGGGGTGAAGCAGTCGGGGATCGGCCGGATCCACGGGGTCGAGGGGCTCCGGGCGTTCTGCAACACGAAGTCGGTGCTGGCGAGCCGGTTCGACTTCGGCCGCGAGCTCCAGTGGTTCCCGCTGCCCGGGTGGCTCACCGCCTCGTTGCGCCGCATCGTGCGGCTGCGCTACCGCCGCGGAGTCCGCGCCAAGCTGTGGCCCTAGCGCCCACTAGGGGCGGATCTTGCTGAGCACCGCCTCGGCCTCCTCGACGATCTGGTGCACGAGGTCGCCGGCGGGCACGAGGGCGCCGATCGAGCCCACCCCCTGCCCGGCCGGGAAGAACTCGCGATCGGGATCGACGTCCGGCGTGGTCTCGTCGCCGCCGAGATGGTTGGCGCCGTCGTTGATCGACTGCAACACCTGGGCCGGGAACCGCTGGACCTCGCGGCCGCCGTCCTCGTACTCCTGGGTGTAGCTGTTGGCGATCACGCGGCACGTCTTGCCCGTGTAGGCCCTGGTGACCACGGTGTCATCCTCGTGGCTCCGCAGCAGCGTGTCCTTGTAGCCGCGCACGCCGCGGGCCTCGGGCGTGGCGATGAAGCGGGTGCCGATCCACGCGCCGTCGGCGCCGAGCGCCAGGGCCGCGGCGAGGCCCCGTCCGTCCACGATCCCGCCCGCCGCCACCACCGGGACCCGCTCGCCAACGGCGTCGACGACCTGGGGGACCAGCGCCATGGTGGCGACCCGCCCGGTGTGGCCACCGGCCTCGGTGCCCTGAGCCACCACGATGTCGCAGCCGGCCTCGACGGCCGCCACCGCGTGGCGGACCTTGCCGCACATGTTGACGACCAGCAGCCCGTGCCGGTGGCACTGATCGATGACGTCGCGGGGCACGCCCAGGCCCGCGACGAAGGTGGTGGCGCCGCCGCGAACGACGTCGTCGACCTTGTCCTCGAGGCCCTGGGGTAGGGCGGTGAGCAGGTCGACCCCGAAGGGCCTCGACGTGGCGGCGCGCACGGCGGCGATCTCGCCCCGCATCTCCTCGCCGCCCATGGTGGACGCGCCCAGGCAGCCGAAGCCGCCGGCCTCCGACACGGCGGCGACCAGGCGGTGGTAGGACACCCCGCCCATGCCGGCGAGCATCACCGGATGCTCAATCTGCAGGGCGTCGGTCAGGCGGGTGTGGAGCATGCCTGGATGCTGGGCCAATCTTGACCGCCGGGTCAAGCGGACCTCGGTCTCGGCTTGGACGCGCATCCGGCGCACCCAGGGGGGTGGCGGG
>DATFVX010000030.1:0-3863 GCA_035259985.1 Acidimicrobiales bacterium
CGGCACGTCCAGCTGTGATCCCATCCGCCGGACCGCCTGGGGCACGATCATCTTCGGCGAGGAGGCCGGCAACGCCGGCCAGCTCTACGAGCTGATCAACCCGCTGGACACCACGGGCGTGACGTTGGACCGGGCGACCGGGGTGTTCAGTGGCGGCGTCAACCCACAGAACCTGGTGCGGCGGGACGTGATCGGCCGCCTGTCGTACGAGGGACTCGGCCTGTTGTCGAGCGGCGTCCTGTACTACACGGACGAATTGCGGCCGACCAATGGCAGGCCCGGTGGCTCTTATTACAAGTTCATTCCCACCACGCCATTTACGGGCCCGGCGCCGATCGCACAGCTGAGCGACTCGCCGCTCACGTCCGGGGCGATCTTCGCACTGAAGGTTGGTCGTCGCAGCGGCGGCACCGACTTCGGTCACGGGAACAGCTCGGGACAGGGCTCATGGGTACCCGTCTGCAACAGCGCGACGTCCCTGCCGGCGGCGTGCTCGAACCTCGATCTCGGCGCATTCGCCGCGGCCAACAGGCTCACCGGCTTCTACCGGCCGGAGGACCTGGAGGTCGACGGTCCCGCGTTGAAGGCCGGGCGCATCGAGCTGTGCGGCAACAACACCGGCATCGAGGAGTTCTCCGACTTCGGGGAGACGGTCTGCATCACCGACGGCACGGTCGGGGAATCGCTGGCGAACACGGGCATCCCAACGGTTCAGGTCCTGGTCGTCGGGAATCCCCAGTTCGCAATGATGGACAACCTGGCCCAGCAGGCCGGGTCGGCCAACTGGGTGATCAACGAGGACGGCGACCAGCTGCAGGGCAACAACGACATCTGGGATTGCCTCTCGGACGGCGTCGATGACGACCTGCTGTCCGACGGCTGCGTGCGGATCGCGACGCTCAACGACCTCAGCGCCGAGACCACCGGCGGGATCTTCAACGCCGACGGGACGAGGTACTACGTGAGCATCCAGCACAACGTCACGGGGCACGGGGTGGTGCTCGTCGTGACCGGCTGGGACTTCTGACCGGCGGGGGATCGGAGAGGGGGAACCGTCCGACGGGCGGTTCCCCCTCGATCCAAACGCGGCGGGCCGATCCGGGACGCGGCACAATCGCCGGGATCGCCGAACACCGGAGGCAAGGACCCGATGCCCGACATAGTCCCCCGCTTCCAGCAGCTCAACCTCGTCGTGCGCGACCTGGACGCGACCGTTGCGTTCTACCGGACCTT
The DNA here is from genome assembly GCA_035259985.1 of Acidimicrobiales bacterium. Lineage (GTDB taxonomy): Bacteria > Actinomycetota > Acidimicrobiia > Acidimicrobiales > VFJN01 > DASQUK01. Next base: position 1,234 of record DATFVX010000030.1, read on the forward strand.
GGGACTCCCGATCGCTGGTGGTGGCCCCGGCGACTGGCCGCCGGGGAGCGGTGGCCGGCACGCCGAGGCCGAGTCCCGCGACGGGCCGACCGTGGAGCTCGACAACGAGGCCGGGGCGAGGCTGTGGCACGGCGCCTGGCGGGAGTCGGGCGACGGGCCGCGGGCCGTGATCGGGTTCTCGTTGCCGTCCCCCGAGGCGGTCGACGAGTTGTACGCCAAGGTGACCGCTGCGGGCTACGCCGGCCGCCAGGCGCCGCACGACGCGTTCTGGGGCGGGCGCTACGCCATCGTCGGCGATCCCGAGGGCATGGACGTGGGCCTGATGGGCCCGGTCGATCGCGAGCGGGCCTACACACCCGAGGCCTGAGCCAGGTAGAACGCGTTATCGTTCGCGCCCGCAACGCCACACGCGAGGGAGCGACGTGCACCTGGCCTACACGGACGAGGAGGAGCAGCTGCGCACGCAGCTGCGGGACTACTACGACGCCCTGCTCGACGACGACACCCGCCGCGAGCTGCGCAACGGCCACGGCATCGGGCCGGTCATGCGCCGGGTGGTCCGCCAGATGGGTGCCGACGGCTGGCTCGGCATCGGCTGGCCCACCGAGTACGGCGGCCAGGGCCGGGGCCCGGTCGAGCAGTTCATCTTCTTCGACGAGTCGATGCGGGCCGGTGCCCCGGTGCCCATGCTCACGATCAACTCGGTCGCGCCCACGATCATGCAGTTCGGGAGCGAGGAGCAGCGCCGCGAGTTCCTGCCGCGCATCCTGCGGGGCGAGATCCACTTCTGCATCGGCTACTCCGAGCCCAACGCCGGCACCGACCTGGCCTCGCTGCGCACCCGTGCGGTGCGCGACGGCGACGACTACGTGGTCACGGGCCAGAAGATGTGGACCAGCCTGGCGAGCGACGCCGACTACTGCTGGCTCGCGGCTCGCACCGGCGCGGATGACAGCCGCCACCGCGGGATCTCCATCTTCATCGCGCCCATGGACCTGCCCGGCATCGAGCGCACGCCGCTGAACCTGCTGTCGTCGCACGACATCTGCGCCGTCCACTGGGACAACGTGCGGATCCCGGCGGCCAACCTGGTCGCCGGCGAGAACGAGGGCTGGAAGCTCATCACCAGCCAGCTGAACCACGAGCGGGTCACGCTGTGCAGCCCCGGCATGGCCGAGCAGATGCTGCACGAGACCATCGACTGGGCCCGGGGCACGACCCTGCCCGACGGGCGCCGCGTGATCGACCAGGAGTGGGTCCAGATCAACCTGGCCAAGGCCTACGCCGGGTTCGAGTTCCTGCGCCTCGCCAACTGGCGGGTGGCGTGGGCCGCCAGCCGGGACGAGCTGCCGGTGGCCGACGCCAGCACCATCAAGGTCTTCGGCACCGAGCACTACCTCGAGAGCTTCCGGCTGCTGATGGAGGTCCTCGGGGAGCGGTCCTACCTGACCGAGGACGCCCCCGGTGCGCTGCTCGGCTCGCGCCTCGAGCAGATGTACCGCAGCCTGCTCATCCTCACCTTCGGTGGCGGGACCAACGAGCTGCAGCGTGACCTGATCGCCGCATTCGGCATGGGCATGCCCATGGCCAAGCGCTGATCCCAGAGGGAGGGCAGGGAGGGACGTGGACTTCGACCTGACCGACGAGCAGCAGGCCACCACCGAGCTGGCCGCCAAGCTCCTGGGCGACAAGGCGACTCCCGAGGCACTGCGGGCGCTCGACCACGCCGACGACCTGCGGTTCGACCGCGACCTGTGGTCCGCCATGGCCGATGCCGGCCTGCTCGGGATCGCCGTGCCGGTCGAGCACGGCGGCGCGGGCCTGGGGCTGGTGGAGCTGTGCCTGGTGCTGGAGGAGGTCGGCCGGCGGACGGCGCCGGTGCCGGCGCTGGCCTCGCTCGCCTTCGCGGGACTTCCGATCGCGCGGTTCGGGTCGCCCGCCCAGCGCGCCGCCCTGCTTCCCGGCCTGGCCGGCGGAACCGCCATGCCCACCGCAGCGCTGGTCGAGCCGCTCGGTGACCCGCTGCGGCCGGCGACCGTCGCCCGCCCCGACGGCGATGGCTGGGTGCTCGACGGCGCCAAGACCAACGTGCCGGCGGGGCTGGTGGCGGACACGGTGCTGGTGCCCGCCACGACCCCGGACGGGGCCAGCGGCGTGTTCCTGGTACCGACCGCCGCGGACGGCGTGTCACGCGAGCGCCAGGCGACGACGACGGGGACGCCCGAGGCGCAGCTGGTCCTGACCGGCGTGCGGCTGGGTGGCGACGCCGCGCTGGGACCGGTCGACGCCGGCGGGACCGTCCTGCGCTGGACCGTCGAGCACGCCACGGTCGCCGCCTGTGCGGTGATGGCGGGGCTCGCCGCGGAGGCCATCCGGATGACCGGCGAGTACACGTCGTCGCGCGAGCAGTTCGGCAGGCCCATCGCCACGTTCCAGGCCGTGGGCCAGCGGGCTGCGGACGCCTATGTCGACGCCCACGCCATCCGGCTCACGATGCTGCAGGCCGCCTGGCGGCTCGCGGCGGGCTTCCCGGCGGACCGCGAGGTGGCGATCGCCAAGTACTGGGCCGCCGCCGGCGGGCAGCGGGTCGTCCACGCCGCTCAGCACCTGCACGGGGGCATCGGCGTCGA
>DATFVX010000031.1:0-10234 GCA_035259985.1 Acidimicrobiales bacterium
GCTGGTCAACCTGTGGTTCCACGAGGCGGGCAAGTACCACGGCCTGCCGCTCCTGGACCGGACCGCAGTGGAGGTTCTGGCCGATCCCAGCCGGCCGCAGGTGGCGCCGCCGAGAGACCGCTACGTCTACTACCCGGATGCCGCCGAGGTTCCCGAGTCGGCGGCGGTCAACATCCGCAACCGCAGCTACACCATCGCGGTCGGGGTGGACGTCGAGTCCGAGGACGCCGCCGGCGTGCTGTTCTCCCACGGGGCACGGTTCGGCGGTCATGCGCTCTACGTGAAGGACCGCAAGCTGCGCTACGTCTACAACTTCGTCGGCACCAACGTGCAGACCGTCGAGTCGACCAAGGAGATTCCGACCGGGGAGGCCGTGCTGTCCGCCGAGTTCGTGAAGGAGAGCGACGGGCTGCCGACGACCGGCACGCTGTCGCTGTTCATCAACGACGAGAAGGTCGGCGAAGGGTAGATCATGACGCAGCCCGGCAACTTCTCCCTCGTGGGCGAGGGCCTGAACGTCGGGCGGGACCCGGCCGAGCCGATCACCGACGACTATCCGGGCACCAGCCCCTACGCGTTCACCGGCGGCAGGATCAAGCAGGCGATCGTCGACGTCTCCGGTGAGCCGTTCATCGACCTGGAGAAGGAAGCGATTGCGATGATGGCGCGCGAGTAGGTGCCGCGTCCGGGCTACCCCGCCACCGGGGATTGACGGGCTGACGCCGCCTCCTGGGCGGGCGCAGGAGCCGCGGGCGCTGCCGACGCGGCAGGGGCTGGGACCAGTCTCTCCGTCGCGACGTACGCGATCGCGACCGCGATGATCACGAGCGGTGTCACGTCCAAGCCGTCCGACCCCAGCAACAGCGTGGCGAGCAAGACCGCGCTCAACGGCAGTCCCAGCATCACGACGACCATCGCCCCCATGCCCATAGCGGCGCCGGCCACGGGATCAAGGCCCGGCAAGTGGGACAGCGCGACGCCCCCGACGGCTCCCACGAACAGCGCCGGGAAGATGGGACCTCCTCTGAAGCTGCTGAGCGAGACTCCATAGGCGAGGGTCTTGCACACGAGCAACAGGACGAGCGCTCCGATGGAATAACTCGCCGCATCGTCGAGGAACGGCCCGAGTGCATCCTGCCCAGAGAACAGCACCAGGGAGGAGCTCTTGTCGCTGACCTGGCCGAAGGCGATCGCCAATCCGGCGATGGCCAGTCCGGCGACCGGCGTGAGCATCAAGATCCGGCGTTCGACATGAGGCTGCAGCGAACGGGCGAGCTTCCGGATGCCAAGGCCGACCGGAGCGGCGACCACCCCGATGGCGATGGCCCAACCGAACTCGGCGATCGTTGGCGTCCCTGCGGCGGGAAGGTCGGGTATCGCCAGTGAGAACTTCCCGAGCCCGGTCAGGGAGTCCAGGCCCACGAAGATCAGGGTCCCGATGCCTGCCGCCACCAGGCCCGGGACCAACACTGTCCCGAGCATCGGTCCCCCCAGGCCGATTGCCTCCATCAGGATGAACGCGGCGATGAGGGGCGAGCCCACGAGCGTGCTGAACGCGGCAAAGCTCCCTGCCGCGGCCACGACCGTCAACGTCGTCTCGGGCGCGTCCCGGCGGGCAAGCCGCACGGCGCAGACCCCGAGCCCGGCGCCCAGCGCGATGAGTGGCGCCTCGGGCCCGATCACTGCCCCCAGGGCGAGGCCGGTCAGCGCAGCGATGAAGATGCCCGGCAGCTCGATGGGCGTCGGTGGTGGGCCACCGGCATGGAACCCCTCGGCCGGCGATTCGCCGCCGTGGCCCGGGAGGTACCGGATCGTCAGGGCAACCAGTATGCCGGCGAGCGCCAGTAGGGGGAGTGGCCACCACGTGGGCTGATCGTCGAAGCCGAGCCCGTTGGGTAGGTCGGTATAGAGCCACTCCTGCGCCTCGCCGACCAACCAGAGAAAACCCCACGCAGCGGCTGCGATCGGCGCCCCGATGAGGGCGGCGAGCACCAGGAGCCTGATGTAGTCCGGGCTTCGCACGACCGCGCGCGGATCGGCAGGCATCGTCATCGTCGACCTCCGTGCTTCGGCACACGGCATTCTCTGGCTGGCGGAGGCATGTGCGCATCACCCCCTACGGGGGAAAGCCGGCGGTCGCCCCCCCGCCTGGCGCGGCTTTCATTCCGTCGGGGTGATGCGCTGGGGATTGCCCGTCAATACCGTTGGATCGACGCGAGGAGATCGAGCAAGGGAGCGAGACCATGGCAATCGGACCTGTTCAGCTCATCGTGTTGGGCTTCCGTGAACCCGACTTCCACGGCGAGATCATCGCCGAGCTGGAACGGCTACGGGAGAGCGACACCGTACGGGTGATCGACTCGCTGGTGGTGTACAAGGACGCCGAGGGCGAGCTCGAGGTGGAGCACCTCAGCAACCTCTCGACCGACGAGGCGATCGAGCTGGGCACCAAGGTCGGTGCGCTGATCGGCCTCGGCATCGAGGGCGAGGAGGGCATGGAGGCCGGAGCGGTCGCGGGCGCCGAGGCGGGGGCCGACGGCGTCGAAGTCTTCTCCGAGGAGGACGCGTGGGACGTCCTGGAGGACATCCCCAACGACTCCGCCGCCGCCCTGCTCCTGTTGGAGCACCACTGGGCGGTGCCGCTCCGGGATGCGATCGCCCGCGCCGGCGGCTTCCGCATCAGCGACGGGTTCATCAGCCCCCTCGACCTGGTGGCGATCGGGCTGATGTCGGCCGACGAGGCCGCGGATCTCCACGTCATGGAGACCGCGGGGGCCTGACCGGCATCGCCGCGCTTCGCACGCCACGCTGGACAACAACCTGGAGGAAGCGATGTTCGGATCTCGTAGGGTCGCCCGGCGCACATCCCGGCGCACCGCTCGCCGCGTCTCGCGCCGTTGAGTCGAAGGTGACCACGCTCAGCCGGTCGTCACCGGCTGGGTGACCATGAGCACGGTCCCGCCGATCAGCCCCAGGGCCGCCATGCCGAGGAGCGCGGCGCGGGCACGCCGGTAGGTGAAGCGCTCGGAGATGGCGGCGAAGAACAGCGCCGCCGCGAAGAACAGGGTCGCGGCGGTGTAGGTGTCGGAGTACCGGTTCGCGTCCTCGCCCTCGTTGAACTTCGCCTCGGCGCGGGCGTTGAGCTCTTCCGCCTCCCGGTCGTCGGCGAGGTGGTACTCGGGCATCGCCAGGGGGCTCGCCGGGGCGTCGGGGTTCGAGAACGGGTCGAGGGCGATCCACGCCTCGTAGGCAGGCTCGAACTCGTCGCGGAACCGCCGCCGGTAGAAGTCGGCCAGCCGTGTGTCGCCGCTGACCGTGGCGTCGACGTAGTTCTCGAACACGCTGAGGTCGCCGAGCCTGAACTGGTTGGCCTCGGTGTGGTTCTGCGACGCCTCGGTGCGGGCCGCGGACGCCTGGGTGTAGTTGCTCGACTGGACCCCGTCCCACAGCGCGGCCTGGTAGCCGCTCCAGGCGGTGGCCAGCGCCGTCAGCGCCAGGAGAACGGTGGCGACGACCTCGAACCGCCGCTCGCGCCGGCTGGTGCCGCCCGCCTCGGGCTCCTGGGGCTCCGCGGTCTCGGGTGGTGTCTCGGTCACCGGGAAAGGCCTCGCTCAGCCGCTGGGGTTCCCACGCGCACGTGCCCGGCACGGGTGTGCCGGGCACGTGCCGAGCCTGGGTCCCCGGCACCCACTAGGGCGACGTGTCGTCCCCGAGCCCGGTGGACGCACCGGTCATCCCGGTGTCCGTTCCCATGGATCCGGACACCGTGGTCGTTCCGGTGCCGGCACCGGCACCGGCACCGGCAGTACCGGTGCCGCCCACGATCCTGGCCTTCATCGTCTGGAACTCGGCCTCCGAGATCGTGCCCTTGTCACGCAGGTCCGCCAGTCGCGCCAGCTCGTCGGCCATTCCGCCGCCACCGGACCCGGCGGCCGAGCGGATGTAGTCGTCGAACTGGGCCTGGACCTGCTGCTGCTGGGCCGCGGACCGTTCCGCCATGCCCTGACCACGGGCGATGAGGTACACGAGGGATCCGATCAGCGGGAAGATGATCAGGGCGACCACCCAGGCCGCCTTCGCCCACCCCGACAGCTTGTGGTCCCGGAACAGGTCGCTGATGATCATGATGAAGACCCAGATGAACAGGATCAGGAAGAAGATCCAGATCGTGGTCCAGATCAGGTCCCCAAGGTCGACGTCGGCAACGACCATGGCCACCTCCAGTTGCAGGGCACCGACGGTGCCGCCTGCGGGCAGTGGAGCGGGTTCGGGGGTGGCATGTCCTCACCCTCGCGGGGTGGTCCTGTGGTGCGGCCTCGTCGGCTCGGACGCGCCCGCGCGCCCACCGCAGGCCGCCCGGCTGTCTGCTGTAGGCTTGCATTCTTATACCTCTAAGTCGACAATCGCGGGACGGCCGGGCAACCGCGCCGCGTACTGCCAGGAGGGGCCCTCGCATGGGTGACGTAACGCTCGACACGACGGACGTCGATCGCTGGGTGGGCGTCCCGCTCGGCGGCGGCTACCTCAAGGACCCGGTCCACGTCAACGACATCCGACGCTGGGCGCAGGGGATGCAGAACCCCAACCCCCTCCACTACGACGACCGTTTCGCCGCCGAGGGGCGGTTCGGGCGCATCGTGGCGCCCCAGTCGTTCGCCGTGGCCACCGACGTCGGGCACGGTGCCACGCCGGCCATCCAGGGGACGATCCCCGGCTCGCATATGATCTTCGGCGGCGACGAATGGTGGTTCTTCGGCCCCCGGATCGAGCCGGGCGACCGCCTCAAGGGCGAGCGGATGCTGTTCGACTACCGCGTGACCGAGACCCGCTTCGCCGGACCGACCATGTTCTCCCGGGGCGACACGACCTACATCAATCAGCGCGGCGAGATGGTCGCAAAGCAGCGGTCCACGTCGATCCGCTACCTCGCCGAGGAGGCCCGCAGGCGCGCGCAGTTCAGCGAGAAGGACGATCCGAAGTGGAGTGACGACGCCCTGGCGGACATCGAGGAGCAGAAGTTCGCGTACTACGCCACCTTCCGTGGCCACGACAGGGTCCTGTGGAAGGACGTGAACGAGGGGGATCGGCTGCCCACCCGACCCATCGGGCCGCACACGATCATGAGCTTCACGACGGAGTGGCGGGCCTTCAACATGAACATCTGGGGCGCCGCCGACTACTGGGGCGTGTCGACGACCGACGCAGCCGGCTGGCTGCCCGAGATGAGCCGTGACCCCCACAAGGCCGCCATCGATCCCACCAGGGCCGACGGCCTCTACCAGGGCCCGTCCCGCGGCCACGTCCAGCCCCGCTACGCCCAGCTCATCGGCCTGCCCCGCGGCTACGGCTACGGCGCCACGATGGGCGCCTGGATACTCGACTACCTCACCAACTGGTCGGGTGAGTGGGGCGAGATCGTCCACTCGAACGCCCAGTACCGCAACCCGGCCTTCACCGGCGACGCCACGTTCCTCAACGGCACGGTCGTCGGCAAGGACATCGACCCGAGCACCGGCCAGCACCTGGCCTTCGTCGAGTACACGATGACGAACCAGAGCGACGCCGTGATGGCGAAGGGCACCGCGGAGATCTCGCTGCCCAACGAGTGACCTGATGCCTGGGACCGAGTCGCCGTCGATCGGTGAGCTGCCGCCCGTCGGCGAGGTGCCGGCACGGATGCTGGCCCAGGTCATCCGCCAGGACCGCTTCGGCGACCCGCGGACTGCGTTCCGGGTCGAGGAGGTGGACGTCCCGGCCCTGGCCCCCGACCAGGTCCTGGTGGCGGTGATGGCCGCCGGCATCAACTTCAACAACGTGTGGGCGGCCCGGGGGCTGCCGATCGACGTCATCCGCGTGCGCCAGAAGGCGGGCGAGCCGTGGGACTTCCACATCGGGGGCTCCGACGCATCCGGCACCGTCTACGCCGTCGGCGAGGCGGTGCACGACGTGGCCGTGGGCGACGAGGTCGTCATCCACCACGGCTGGTGGGACGCCGACGACCCGTGGGTCGCCGCCGGGAAGGACCCCATGCTGGCGCCCTCGGCGCGGATCTGGGGCTACGAGACCAACTTCGGGTCGTTCGGGCAGTTCACGGTCGCCCAGGCGCACCAGTGCCTGCCGAAGGCGCCCCAGCTCTCCTGGGAGGAGGCCGCGGCGGCGACGCTTGTCGGCACCACGGCCTACCGGATGCTGCACGGCTGGCCGCCGAACACGCTCCGGGACGGCGAGCCCGTGCTGGTGTGGGGCGGTTCCGGGGGCCTCGGCACGCAGGCCATCCAGCTGGCGGTGGCGACCGGCGCCCGGCCCGTGGCGGTGGTGTCGGACGACGGACGCGGCGAGTACTGCAAGCAGCTCGGCGCGGTCGGCTACGTCAACCGGCGGGAGTTCTCGCACTGGGGCATGGCGCCGCACTGGGAGGACACCGACGGCCAGAAGCAGTGGACCGCCGGCGCCCGGGCGTTCGGGGCCAGCGTGTGGGAGGCGCTGGGCGAGCGGCGCAACCCCACGATCGTGTTCGAGCACCCGGGGGAGGCGACGATCCCCACCAGCATCTTCGTCTGCGAGGCCGGCGGCATGGTCGTGGTGTGCGCCGGCACCACGGGGTACAGCGCGGTCGTCGACCTGCGCTACCACTGGGTGCGGCAGAAGCGGCTGCAGGGCTCGCACGGCACCAACGACGTGCAGGCCCGCGCCTACAACGACCTCGTGGCGCGCGGGGTCGTCAACCCCTGCCTCGGCAAGGTGTACCGCTTCGGGGAGATACCCGGCGCCCACGACGAGATGGAGCGGGGCGTCGACGTGTTCGGCAACCGGGTGGCGCTGGTCGGCGCCCGCGAGCCGGGGCTGGGGCGGACGTGACGGGCGGCGCCTATCTCGGCCTGCCGGTGGCCGCAGGCGACCTCACCCACGGCCGGTTCATCGCCCAGGTGGCCGAGCGCTATCCCGGGAACGAGGCCCTGGTCTTCGGCGACCGGCGCCTCACGTACGCGCAGCTGCACGACGAGGTGCGGGCGTTCGGGAAGGCCCTCCTGGCGCTGGGAGTGACGAAGGGGGCGAAGGTTGCGGTCATGCTCGGCAACCGCCCCGAGTTCGTGGTGGCGGCGTACGGGAGTGCCCTCGTCGGGGCGGTCGCGGTGCCCGTCAGCACCCTGGCCGCACCCGACGAACGCGACTACATCCTCGGCCACTGCGACGCCGCGGTGCTCGTCACCCAGGCGTCGCTCCTCGACCGGCGCTTCGTCGACGAGCTGGTCGCCGGCCACCCGGGCGTCGGCGACGCCGAACCCGGGCGGATCTCGGTCGCCGCCTTTCCCCACCTCCGCCGGATCGTCTGCGTCGGCGCCCCCTCCGGCCACCGGAGCGTCGAGGGCTGGGACGACGTGGTCGCCGGGGGCGCCGCGGTGGGCGACGACGTGCTCGACTCCGCCGCCGCCGGCGTGGTGCCGAGCGACGACGCCCTGATCATCTATACGTCCGGCACCACCGCCCATCCCAAGGCGGTGCTGCACCGGCATCGGGGTCCCGTGGTCCAGAGCTGGCGCTGGCGGGAGCAGCTCGCGCTCGATCCCTCGGACCGGGTCTGGAGCCCGTTCCCGTTCTTCTGGACCGCCGGGCTGGCGTTCGTCCTCGGCGGGACGCTGGCGTCCGGCGCGTGCTTCGTCTGCCAGGAGGCGTTCGACGCCGGCGAGGCGCTCGAGCTGCTCGAGCGGGAGCGGGTCACCACGGTCCACACGTTCCCCCACACGGCCGCCGCCCTCGTGGAGCACGAGGACGCCCCCAAGCGGGACCTGTCGGCGCTGCGGCGGGTGGCGCAGGACAGCGCGCTGCGGCGGCTCGCCCGCATCGAGGGGGATCCGGGCGACCCCCGGGCTGCCTACGGCCTGACCGAGACGTTCACCATCTGCACCTCGATCCCCTCGAACTCGCCGATCGAGCTGCGGGAGACCACGCACGGCGTGACGTTGCCGGGGATGGCGATCCGCATCGTCGATCCCGACAGCGGCGAGCCGCTGGGGGTGGGGGAGACGGGTGAGATCGCCGTGCGGGGCGTGACGCTGATGCGCGGCTACTACAAGGTCGACCCCGAGGAGTGCTTCGACGAGGACGGCTGGTTCCGGACCAAGGACTCCGGCCACGTCGACGAGGCGGGGTACCTCCACTGGCACGGGCGGCTGTCCGGGCTGATAAAGACCGCGGGCGCCAACGTGTCCCCGGCCGAGGTCGAGGCGGCGGTGGCCAACTGGGGCCGGCTGAAGCTGGGGAGCGTCGTGGGGGTGCCGCATCCGCGGTTCGGGGAGGCGGTCGTGCTCTGCGCGGTCCGCAGCCTGGACCCCGTGTCGGCCGAGGACATCACCGGCCACCTGCGGGGGGTGCTGGCGTCGTACAAGGTTCCGCGGCGGGTCCTGTTCTTCGACGACGAGGAGCTGACGTACACCGGCAGCCAGAAGGTCCGGCTCGAAGACCTGCGCTCGCTGGCGGCCAGGCGCCTGGCCCAGGGCGACGCCGAGGGCGACGACGACTGGGCCTCCTTCCTGCGCGAGCGGCACGCCGAGCTGATCGCGGCGCCGCCCGGGGACTAGGTGGCCGGCGAGGGGGACGCCGCGGGCCCGCCGACCGCGGTGGTCACCGGGGGCGGCTCGGGCATCGGGGCGGCGTGTGCGGCGCGGCTGGCGGAGGCCGGCAACATGGTCGTGCTCGTGGGCCGGCGCCCCGATCCCCTCGCGGAGGTGGCGCGCACGATCGTCGCCGCCGGCGGCGCCGCGCAGGCCTTCCCCGCCGACATCCGCGACTGGGACCGGCTCGGCGAGCTGCGGGAGGCGATCACCGGCTGGTCGGACCGGGTTGACGTGCTCGTGAACGCCGCCGGGGGGCAGTTCCATGCGCCCGCCGAGGAGCTGACCCCCAGCGCCTGGCGGGCGGTCGTCGAAACGAACCTCACCGGCACCTTCTTCGTGTCCCGCCAGCTCTTCCCGCTCCTGTCCCGGCGCGGCGGGGCAATCGTGAACGTCGTCGCCAGCGTCTGGCAGCGACCGTTCCCCGGCATGGCCCACTCGGGCGCGGCGCGGGCCGGCGTCGTCAGCCTCACGCGGACACTGGCCCTGGAATGGGCGGCCCACGGCATCCGGGTCAACGCCCTGTCGCCCGGGTTCACCGACACGCCGGCGTTCCGGTCGCAGGTCGGGGACCTGTCGGGCCCCGCGGCCCGCGTCCCCCTGCGACGGGTTGCGACCCCCGAGGAGGTCGCCGACGCCGCCCTGTTCCTCGCGCGCTCGGCGTACACGACCGGCGAGGTCCTCACGATCGACGGCGGCTTCCAGCTGACATGACGCCGGCCCGGGGCGGGCGGACCTTTGCTCCTCCTGCCGCGTCCTGGCAACGCTGAGGTGATGGGACACGTAACCATCCGGGCACTCACCGACGCGGATCGGCCATGGGCCGAGCGGCTGCTCGGCGACGACTTCGGTGGCCGCCTCCAGGTTCGGCTCGGCGCGGCCATCGACCCGCTCGCATGCCCGGGGCTCGTCGCCGAACGGGAGGGCGAGCCGGCCGGGATCGTCACCTACGAGGCGGAGGGCGACGACGTCGAGGTGGTGTACATCGAGGCCACGGCGAGGCAGGCGGGCATCGGGACCAGCCTGGTGGAGGCCGTCGCCGCCCGAACCGCGGCGCGGCGCCTCTGGCTGGTGACGACCAACGACAACCTCGACGCGCTCCGCTTCTACCAGCGCCGCGGGTTCCGCATCACCCGGGTGCGACCGGGTGCGGTGGACGAGGCGCGCAGGACAATGAAGCCGTCGATCCCCGCGGTGGGCAGCTTCGGCATACCCATCCGCGACGAGATCGTGCTCGAGCGCGTGCGCACCTAGTTGGTGGTGGTGTCACTCCCGACTGGACGCGGCCCAGAGGTTGATGTCGGCGTCGGTGGCGTGCTTGTCGATCGCATCGAGCTCGGCGTCGCTGAACGCAGGGTTGTCCAGCGCCGCCAGGTCGTCCTCGAGCTGGGCGACGCTGCTCGCCCCGATCACGAGCGAGGTCATGCGCGGATCCCGCAGCGCCCAGGCCAGCGCCATCTGGGCGAGGCTCTGCCCCCGCTCCTCGGCCAGCCCGGCCAGCGCCCGCACGCGGGCGAGGTTGTCCTCGGAGAGCATGCCCGTGTCCATCGCCCCGCCGGTGGCCACCCGGGAGTCGGCGGGGATGCCGTCCAGGTACCGGTCGGTGAGCAGGCCCTGGGCCA